>NZ_JBEKCZ010000108.1:0-26261 GCF_050014615.1 Bradyrhizobium sp.
CCTCGTCGAACGACTTCTGCAATTCCCATGCGGACACAATCCACCGCAAGAGGCTCGCCTTGTTATACTTCTGAACGAGATGATTAGTGTTTATGCGCAGGATCGGCATATCGAACCGCTTGCATAAGCCGTCCTTCATGCTGTCCCGCAATCGCTGAACGTTCGCCTGGTGGGAGGGGCCATCAAATTCGACCACGAACACCGGATTATAGTCGCCGTCACAGGCCACAAAATCGAAATGCGCCTTCAGCGCATAGGTGTATTGCTCCTGCGTAATCCCGCTATTTTCAATCGGCAGCACGTCCGCCACGCGTACCTTTAAATAGACGACATAGCCGTAATCGTCAGCGACACTCTTCAGTTCGCCATGCGCCTTCTCCTCTTGCCGATTCACAAGCCTCTTGAATGGTGCCACGGCCAACTCCCGATCATACCGGAGCATTATAGCGAGTGTAGGAGCTTTTCTCACCCGAATTGGGAATAGGGCGCCGCGGCATCACGAGCTATTCTACATCCGTCATCAGTGCCGCATTGCCGCCGGCGGCGGCGGTATTGACGGTAATGGTCTGCTCGGTCGCAAAGCGTGTGAGGTAGTGCGGGCCGCCGGCCTTGGGGCCGGTGCCCGACAGGCCATGGCCGCCGAACGGCTGCACGCCGACCACCGCCCCGATCATGCTGCGATTGACATAGATATTGCCGGTCGAAAGCCGGTCGGCCACGGCCTCGATTGTATCGTCGATCCGCGAGTGAAGGCCGAGCGTCAGCCCGTAGCCGGAGCGTTCGATCGATTGCAGTACGCGACCGAGCTGCTCGGCGCCGTAGCGCACCACATGCAGCACCGGGCCGAATATTTCCTGCGTCAGCTGACCGGCGTCGGACAGCTCAAAAATATGCGGCGCCACATATTGGCCTGACGGCGCGATACCTGCGAAATGCACGCGGGCGTCGTTTTTCATCTGCGCGATATGCGCCTCGAGCCGCTGTTTGGCGTCGGCGTCGATCACAGGTCCGATCTGAATCGCGGGATCGCGGACATCGCCGATCGCGAGTTCGCGCGCGGCGCCCGCGATCATCTCGATCATGCGGTTGGCGACGTCGTCCTGAACGAACAGCAGGCGCAGCGCCGAGCAGCGCTGGCCGGCGGAGCGAAACGCCGAGGTCACGACATCGTCGGCGACCTGCTCGGGTAATGCGGTGGCGTCGACGATCATCGCATTGATGCCGCCGGTTTCGGCGATCAGCGGCACGATCGGGCCATCCTTGGCGGCCAGCGCGCGGTTGATCGATCGCGCGACCTCGGTCGAGCCGGTGAAAACGACGCCCGCAACGTCGGGATGGGCGATCAGGGCCGCGCCGATACGGCCATCGCCGGGCAACAGATGCAGCGCGGAGGCAGGCACGCCGGCCTCATGCAGCAGCGCAATAGCCTGCGCCGCGATCAACGGTGTCTGTTCGGCGGGTTTTGCTACTACCGCGTTGCCGGCCATCAGCGCCGCGGTGACCTGCCCCAGAAAAATCGCCAGCGGGAAGTTCCACGGCGATATCGCGATGAAGACGCCGCGGCCGCGCAGCCGCAGCACATTGCTCTCGCCGGTCGGGCCCGGCATGGTTTGTTCCGCGCCGAACAGCTCGCGGCCTTGCGCGGCATAATAGCGGCAGAAATCGACGGCCTCGCGGACTTCCGAAAGCGCGTCATCGAGGGTCTTGCCGCCCTCGCGTTGCAACAGCGCGATGAAACGCGCGGCGCGGTGCTCCAGCAGGTCCGCGGCTTGCTCCAGAATTTCCGCGCGCGTCTGCGCAGGCGTTCGGCTCCAGCCCTTGAAGCCTTCGCGCGCGGCCGCCATCGCCGGGGTCACATCGTCCGGCGTCGCATCGACGACGCTCCCAGCCACCATGGTCTGGTCGATCGGGCTGATGATGGGCCGCGCTTCGCCGCTGCCAGTCTGGCCGTTGACGACAGGTGCGGCCGCAACCGGGGCGGTTTCCGCTGATATCGCGGCCAGCAATTGGTCCAATGCCCTGCGCTCGCCGATTTCGATGCCGCGCGAGTTTTGCCGTTGCGGTCGATAGAGGTCGCGGGGCAGGCGGATGTTGGGATGCAAGGCGTTTTCGGCGCTGCCGATGATCTCGGCCGGGCGCCGCAGCAGCGTTGCGACCGGCACGGTGTCATCGGCCGCGAGCGCCACGAAGGAGGAATTGGCGCCGTTTTCCAGGAGGCGCCGCACCAGATAGGCCAGGAGATCGCGGTGACTGCCGACCGGTGCATAGGTCCGGCAGGCCAGTTTCGGATGATCTTTGCCCAATTGCGCATAGAGCGCCTCGCCCATGCCGTGCAGGCGCTGGAACTCGAATCCATCTTCACTGCCAGCCAGTTCGAGAACCGTCGCGACCGTCAGCGCATTGTGGGTCGCAAATTGCGGGAAAATATTGGGCCGCAACGCCAGCATCTGTCGCGCGCAGGCCACGTAATTGAGGTCGGTCATCGCCTTGCGGCTGAACACCGGATAGCCGTCAAGGCCGCGCTCCTGCGCGCGCTTGATCTCGGTGTCCCAATAGGCGCCTTTGACAAGGCGAATCATCATGCGTCGGTTCAGCGCGCGCGAGAGCGCATCGATATGGTCGATCACTTCACTGGCGCGCTTCTGATAGGCCTGTATCGCCAATCCAAAACCGTCCCAGCCGTTGAGCGATGCGTCACCGAGCGCGGCGGCGATCACCTCCAGCGACAGTTCCAGCCGGTCGGCTTCCTCGGCATCGACCGTGAAATTCAGATCATGGGCCCGGGCCCGGCGTGCCAGATCGACCAGCCGCGGCACCAGCTCCGTCATGACCCGCTGTCGTCCCAGCGCCTCGAACCGCGGATGCAGGGCCGAGAGTTTGACGGAGATGCCGGGCCGGTCGGGCAGTGGCCGTTCGCCGGCGGCGCGGCCGATGGCCTCGATCGCGCTGGCGTAGGAATTGAAATAGCGCGTTGCATCGGCCGCGGTGCGCGCGCCTTCGCCGAGCATGTCGAAGGAATAGCGCGCGGCTCCCTTCGAATGCGCCTCCGCGCGCGCCAGCGCGGCTTCGATGGTTTCGCCGAGCACAAAGTGGCTTCCCATCAGCCGCATGGCCTGCCGTGTCGCGGCGCGTACCGCCGGAACGCCCAGACGTTTCGCCAGCCGCCCGATCGTGCCTTGCGGGGTCTCGCCCGGCTGAATCACGCGCGCCGACATCCCCAGCGCCCAGGCCGACGCATTGACCAGGAACGCGCTGGATTTGGTCTCGTGGTGCACGAAGTCGCCTTCGCCGAGTCTGTCCTCGATGAACCGGTCGGCGGTGCGGGCGTCGGGTACCCGCAGCAGCGCCTCCGCGAGCACCATCAGCGCGAGGCCCTCCTTGGTGGACAGCGCGAACTCGCGCAGCATGTCCTCGACACCGCCGAGCCGGTCGTCGTTGGCGCGAATAGCGCCGATCAGGCGCGTGGCGGTGCGGTCGATCCGCTGGTCCTGTTCCGCGCTGAAGTTCGCGGTCGCAAGCAGCCGGGCCGCTATCGCGCGGTCGTCCGGCGCGTAGGGTGCGGTGAACCGCGGTACGGAGGCGGGATCGGATTTCATGGCATGCCCTGGCGCATGATCCGCCAAAGCTTACGCCCGGGCGCGGCCTGAGGGTATCACCGGTTTGGCGCGGGAATTATGCGCTGTTGATAATTCGAACCGCGCGCAAAACCATGCCGCGCGGCGCGTTGCCGCCGTCGGATGTCATGACAGGTGTGAAATGGATCAAAATAATCGACAAAATAATCAAGAGGTCGAACCAGCGCGTTCTGCGCCGATTCAAATATGTGCAAGAGCGGTTTCCACTCTTGCCAGTTGAGTTTTGTTTTTTGAGATCTTGTTGGAAGCCCCACTCCCGGATTGCGTCCGAGAGTGCGCCGCTATCGACCGCGCTCTCGCATCAAACCTTGAGGTTCTCGGCAGAGGTCTTGCCACGATTAGCAACTTCTTCGTATTCGACCGTCTGTCCTTCGTTGAGCGAGGAAAGGCCAGCTTTCTCGACCGCCGAAATATGAACAAAAACATCCTTGCCGCCGCTCGAGGGCTGGATGAATCCAAAACCCTTGGTCGCGTTGAACCACTTCACAGTACCTTTAGCCATCACGTCGTCTCCGCGGGATCAAAAAACGAAAGCGAACTGCCGGTCCCCGCACACCGGCATGTCCGATGGGCGCACGATACGCGGTATGGGGCGCGCTTGATAGCTCAAACGACATCAGGATTCTGGCGGAAAACGATCATTATCGCGGCGCATTTACAGTTTTTGCCTGTTTCGCGATCATTTAGCTTGTCCGGCGCTGGGGAAGCGCGGGTATTCCGGTCCCGCCGATGGCGGCCCGATGGCTCAATTTAGAGTCAAAATCGGGGATCGTGGGACGCTGAAGCGCATCGGCCGACGCGCCGCGATCCCGGACAGCTATCCGGGATAGCGATGCTATCCGGGATAGCGATCGCCGGCCAATAAGGCCCGGTCGGCGACCTCCAGCGACGGCTTTCGAAATGCCGGGCCTGAAAATGGGCGATCCTGTCGCTTCGACCATGAGATGTAACAGGCGACGAGGGTCAGGATGGCGAGGCCGAGAACGCTCACGGAAATCTGTGCCGGCAGCGAACCCGAACTCGTCATCAAGGCAAGACGGCCGGCAAAGGACAGGAAGACGCCGACGCAAAACACCGAAAGCGATTGCTGGCCGCAGATGATGAGCGGCTGCAGGACCGGCCATCGCAGTCCGCGCCAGTCCTTCGACAGCAACCGCGTCACCAGGAATGCGATGACGACGAAATGCAAAACGCGATAGGGCGCGAGATTTGTCCTGTCGTTGGGATTGAACAGGTCGAACAACCAGCCTGGGAACATGTTTCCGAATTCCGGGAAACGCCCCGCCATCGTCATCACAAGCGCAAAGGCCAGATAGGCGATTCCGAGAACAGCGGGGATCGGCGACTTGAGGGCGGACCAGCGTTGCCCGATGCCGCCGCGCGCGCACCAGGCGCCAAACACAAAAAGCAGTTGCCAGCAGAACGGATTGAAAAGCCAGACGCCATCGGGATAGGACGACAAGCTCCATTCGAATTGGCGCGCGGCAACATAGAGCGCGACGGATCCGGCCATCGTCAGGCCGGGCTTGCGCAGCAACATCCACAGCACCAAGGGGAAGCACGCCATCAACAGCACGTAGAGTTGCAGCGCGTCGAGGTTCAGCGCCCTGGATTGCAGCAGCAGCCCGTGACCGATGATGCGGATCGGCTGGTCGACCAATCCTGCGATGTTGAATTCGTAGAAGATGTCGGGCGCGGCGTATCGTGCCGCGACGTCCCCGATCGTGACAATATAGATCGCGAACAGGACGATATAGGCGGCGTAGAGCTGCCACGCGCGCTTGAACACCCTGGTTGCGCCGACGACCGTGCCGCGCTCCAGCATGATGGGGGCGTAGGCGATCGATGCGCTATAGCCGGCGATGAATATGAACGCATCGGCAGCGCCGCTGAATCCGAAATTCCTGATGGTGATCCAGCTCACAATGTCGTGGGGAATGTGATCCAGAAACAGCGACCAGTTCGCAATTCCAAGAAACAGATCGAGTCTGACGTCGCGCGCGTTTGGCGCGAGATGGGCTTTAATATTCATGGCAGTTGTTTCGTAGTTCGGAAAATGTCGTCGGAATCAAGCTTCCGGTGAATACAACCCATATAATGCAGGCGGGTTTACAACCCCAATAGACTTTACGTGAGTCGCGCGTTACCGCGCCTCGTGTGCGTTGATTTGGATGATTATGGCAATCGAAATCTTAACGTGCCCCCCGCATCGACGCCTGATGCGCAACGCAGCCATGCGAGGAAGCATTGCGATCGTCATCGCAATCGTTAATTCGGGAACAATTGGCCTGGCTCGCTTGCGATCGGCTTAGGCTCGGCTATCCGCGCCGAGATGAAAGCTTCGTCATGTCGGGATTTGTTCGGAACAACCGGGCCAGCGTCCCGTTGCTCCTCCATGTTCAATTGATCGATGGAGGAATGATATGACGAAATTCAAAACTTTAGGCGCGATTTGTCTCGCAGTTGCACTTGCGGCGGCATCGCCGGCACTCGCAGCCGGCGGTCATGGGGGCGCAGGTTTCCATGGTGGTGGCGGCGCTCATTTCGCGGGCGGCGGCTCTCGCGGTGGTGGCTATCGTGGCGGCGGCGTCGGCCCCGGGATTGCGGCAGGCCTGATCGGAGGCGCGGTGCTGGGTGGAGCTTATGGTTACTATGGCGCCCCTGACTACGGCGATTCCTATGGCTACTACAACGGTTACGACAACGGTCCTGGCTACGACAACGGCCCTGGCTACGGTACCGGTAACTAACAGCCGCCGGCACATTTGCAGGCACATTTGTAGGTAGCAAACCTGCCGACAGAAAAAAGAAACTCCGGTCACCCACAAGGCGGCCGGAGTTTTTTGATTCAGGTTTTTTTGATTCAGGCAACGTCCGGATCACTCGCAGATGTTGAAGGTGCGCAGGCGATAGCCGTACGGGGTGAACACGCGGCGCGTCACATAGCATCCGCCGTCGTCATAGCCGACGCCACCGACGTAGCCGACACCACCGAAGTGGTGGAAGCCATGGAAGCCACCGAAGTGGTGGAAGCCACCGAAGCCACCGAAACCCATGTGGGCGGAAGCGGCGGAGGGAGCCAGCGCCACGGCGCTGAGGGAAGCTGCGGCGACAAGTGCGAGAGTGAGTTTGCGTAACATGGTCGTTCTCCTCAAATGTGCGCCTTGAAATGTATTTCTTGGCGCGGGTTGATCGTTTCAGTCCTACCCATCGCACATCAGTCGCACGGCCCAGGAGCGGGGTTCGGGACAATTTGCTGAATGGCTGTTCAGGTGTGTGCTACGTCACACATCGACGCCGTGCCGGCGCTAGACCGCTTCGGTCAGCGCCGACAGCGTCTGCGTGCTCGCGACAATGCGGACCATCATCGGTTCGCTGCGGCCGCGGATTTCGACTTCCTGCTGCGGCAGAGCGTCGGCCGGATAGCCGGCGGTCTTGCGAACCTCTTCCGAGACGATGGCCTCGCATCCGAGGTTCTTGGTCATGTCCTGCAGTCTTGCCGCGACATTGACCGCGTCGCCGAGCGCGGTGAATACCATGTGATCGCGGTAACCGATGTCGCCGACGATCACTTCGCCGCCGTGAATGCCGATGCCGAAGCGGATCGGCTCGCGCAGATCGTGTTTGAGAAATTGATTCAACTCGGCGACATTGGCGCCGATCATGGCTGCGGCCTTGAGCGCCTGCTGGCAGGCGTGTTGCCGGTTGGTGCGAAGACCGAACAGCGCCAATTGTCCATCACCGAGAAACTGGTTGGGCTGGCCGCCGCATTCGATCACGGCCTGCGATACCGCGGCCAGGAAACGGTTGACGATGAAGACGGTGTCGAACGGCAACCGGTTCTCCGCGAGCCTGGTCGAACTGCGCATATCGACGAACATGATGACGAGATAGCGCTCCTCGCCGATGTGCGAAGGCGCCGACGTGCCGCTGGCGGCGGTATGCGGCAGAAATATCTGGAAGAACGACAGATCGGCCTCGGGCCTGAGCTGGCAGGCGAGGCGGATCGCCGGATCTGAATCGGTCCCGACGCGGTCGAGCACGAAGCTCTCCCGCTGGGAGGGTTCCGGCAGCGATGTGCAGTCCCCGATCACGCGAATGCGGCAGGTGGAGCAGCGGGCGCGCCCGCCGCAGACGCTGGCATGCGGGACCCGGTGGCGCAGGCTCGCCTCGAGCACGCTGAGGCCTTTCGGCACCCGTATGGTCCTGCCATTGCCGTAGGACAGCGTGATCATGCCGCGGCGGCGTTCGTTGAGGGCGCGCGCGCCGCGTGCCACCAGGGCCAATCCGATCAGGCCGAGATAGCCGATCATGAAATAGCCCACGATGTTGTCCAGCATGGCTTGTTCGGCCGGCGTGCCGACATTGCGCTGCGAAAGATTTGCCGTCCTCCATTCGGCGCTGGCGCCTTCCCGGACGATGGTCCGGCCGCCCTGATAGAGACCGAGCATCGCCAGCGTCGGAACCAGCACCGCCGCGGCAAGCCAAAATGGTGCAGTGCGTTTGAAGAACGCCTTCATCCGCAGCCAGAAATAAAGCCCGATGCAGCCGTGAATCCAGGCGACGATCAGGAGCGCAAGCAGCAGCCACATTTTGGGCCGCGCGACCACCCAATCCGCGTAAAACACCTGCGGGTAGAGCTTTTCTATTCCGAAAAGCGCCTGAGCGACCCGAACGCCGACAAGGTGGGCGATGACCAGCGCCGGGATGCTCAAACCGAGCAGGAGCTGCAGCGGCTCCATGGCCTTCCAGTGAAATTGCCGGCGCTGATAGAGCGCCCAGATCCCGAGACCGGCGTGAGTCAGTGCGGCGCCGTAAAACACCATCCCGACCGGGGGAAATTGCCAGAACAGGATGTGGTAATGCACGCCGACGGCAAGGGCTTCCAGCGAAATATTGCCGAGCGCGTGGTTGAGGAAATGGCTGACCAGATAGGTAAACAGCACCAGCCCGCAGCCGAGACGGACCTGACGGGCGCTGATGCCGCGAATGAATTTTCCGTAGTCGACCCGGGAGTGTTCGGTCATGCGATTCCGTCGAATAATACAATTTTAATTCCGCGAGCGACCATCTTTCCTCAGCCCATCGGGGATTAAGGGGCCGACGATCAAGACGGTTAAAACGTCTTAAGTTGACACCTCCCGGCGAGTCGAGGAGAAAGCCTCGTGACGATTGCAGCGCCCGATTGCAGCCTCCCCAAGCCGGCCAGTTCTGCGCTTCGGCCATTGCTTGCCGTAGCCGCGCTGATCGCGGCGCTGACGGCGTTGCGGATGACTTACGCAAGCCTGATCGATCTGCGTACCGACGAGGCCTATTACTGGACCTGGTCGAAGGAGAATGTGCTCTGCTTCCTCGATCACCCGCCGATGATCGCCTGGTTCATTCGTTTCGGCACTGCGATATTCGGCGATACCAATCTCGGGGTCCGGTTTGCCGGCATCCTGGCGATGCTGGTCACCCAACTGCTGCTTGCCGATATGGTCCGGCGCGTGACGCATGACCTGCGCGCGGTGGTGATCGTCCTGCTGTTGCCGGAAGCGGCGCTCTATTACGGCCTGCTGATGGCCAAGGTCTCGCCGGATGTCGCGCTGATCCCGTTTGCCACCGCCATGGTATGGGCGCTGGTCCGGCTTTGGGAAAGCAACGATGCGCGCTGGTGGCTGGCCGCGGGCGCGTTCGGCGGGCTGGCGCTGCTGTCGAAATTCACCGCGGTGATGCTGATCCCGGCCTTGCTGGCATTCATGCTGGTGCCGGACTGGCGCTGGCGCTGGCTGCGCAGCCCTTATCCTTGGGCAGCGGCGCTGATCGCGGTAGCGCTGTTCACGCCGGTCCTGATCTGGAATGCCGGGCATGACTGGGCGTCGTTCCGATTCCAGTTCGTGCGCGCGACCGCGACCCATGGATGGTCGCTTCGCACCGTGGGCGATTTCATCGGCCTGCAGTTCGGGCTGGTCGGATTCATCTCGCTTCCGGTGGTATTGTCGGCGCTCGCGCTGACGGCATGGCGGGGCTATCGCCGGTCCGATGCGACAGCCATTTTGCTGTCGACCTGCGTGATCGTTCCGTTCGGCTATTTCTTCTGGCGATCGCTGACGCTGCGGGTCGGCGACACCTGGCCGATGTTCATGTGGCCGGTCGGATTTGCCGCCGCCGCCATCAATATCACCATGCTGCAGCGCGAGGGCCGGCCGGCGGCGATGATCAGATCGGCGGTGTCGTGGTCGGTCGCGGCGATTGCCTCCGGTATCGCCTTTGTGGTGGTGGTTTTTTTCTATTATGTCGTGACGCCGTGGAACTTCATCGGCAGCGCGGACCCGGTCGGCGGAGAAGCGAATTACGAGCAGGTCGTGAACCGCGCGCAGGTCGAATTGCAGAACACCGGCGCGACCTGGATCGCGACCACGGACTACCGGACCTACGCCATGTTGCGATGGTTTTTCGCAGATCGCGTGCCGGTGATCCAGATCAACGAGCGCGGGCGCTATCTCGGCTTTCGCGACCCCGGTATGGATTTGATCAAGGGTCACGCCGGCCTCTATGTCGGACGCGAGCCCGACAATCGCAGCTCCAATCCATTCTGGGCTTCGACGACGGCGATCAGGGAGCCGCTGGAACGGGTCCAACGCAGCTGGCGCGGCAGCGTGATGGATACCTATGCGCTGGAAAAACTGACCGGCTGGACGCCGGAACTCTCGCCGCCGCCGGATTCGCCGCTCTATAAATGGCGGGTGCTGGCGGGCGAGGTGGAAATGCCGCGGGATGGCCAAAGCTTCGTCATGACAGCCTCGGTTCGATAATCACCCCTCAGCGTCGCGCTTGAGCAGCAGGTCCTTGGCGAGATCGCCGAGCGCCGGCCGCGGCAAAGCGGTGAACGGCAGCGGGCGGGTGACGTCGATGGCGGCAAGGCCAAGCCGCGCGGTGAGCAGGCCATTGAGAACGCCTTCGCCGAGCCGCTGCGACAATTTTGCCGCGAGACCATGGCCGAGCACCTGCTGGATCAGGCTGTCACTCGCCGCCATGCCGCCGGTGATGGCGATATGGGCGATGACATGACGCATCAGCCGGATCATGCCGAGCGCGCCCGGCCGTCCGCCGTAGAGCCGCGCCAATTGCCGGATCAGGCGCAGCGACGCGGCGAATACGAACAGCACGTCGACCACGGCGCGCGGACTGACGGCGGTGACGATCGAGACCCGTTGCGCCGCCGACGAAATCAGGCGGCGCGCCTCCTGATCGAGCGGTGTCATCAGTTCTCGTTCCGCAAGGCGAATGAGGTCGGCGCCGTCGATGATATCGTCGGCGTGGCCTGTCAGCGTGGCGCGGGCGCGCGCCAGCTGCGGATTCTGGTGGGCCAGCTTCAGCAGATCCTGCAGGATCGCGCGGCTCTCGGGGCGATCATCGCTCAGCAGCACCATCGCCGCGCGCTGATGCAGCTTCTCGATGGTGGCCAGACGCGCCAGCCCGAGCGCCTCGCGCGCGATCACGACGGCCAGCGCCAGCGCGGCGGCGAACGCGAACCCCAGTCCGAGCCAGCCGAGGCTCTCGCTGCGCGCGAACAGGTCCTCGATCAGATGCGCGATACCAAGCCCGGTGCCGAGCAGCACCAGGCCCGCGATCGCGGTCCAGAACACCGCGCCCCAGCGGAATCCGCGTTGGATCGGGAGGATCGGCGCCTCGACCGGGACCGGCAGCAGCGCGGGGTCGGTTTCCGGCGTGACATGGACCGTACCGCGGGATGGACGGCTGGTGTCATCCGGATCCATCACGATCACGCCGGGATCGTCGAGCTTGAAGGTCGCCGGCCGCCGATGCTGAGGGCGCTCGCTCATTGCAATTTGTCTCCGATCAGGAACTGGAGGGCGCGGTCAAGGCGGATGTGAGGCAGCGCGGGGCCATCCGGTCCCTCATTCTCGAGCTGCGGCGGCCGGAAACGCAGAAAGCGAAAGTCGGCTTTTTCGGCCGCGGCGCTGGAGAGGCCACGAAACGCGGTTTCGCCGTTGAACAATTGCTCGGGATTATCAGGCAGATCGCCCGGAAAGGTCGCGACCTCGGTATTGCCGTCGAAGGTCTCGCCATTGGCGATCTCGCCTGACGCCGGCGTGCCGAGAATCGAGGGCAGTTTTTCGCGGCCGCGCGCCACCGTCGCCTCGCGGGTGGCGCGGACCGCGGCCAGGGCGACCACGTCGATATTGGCGCCGGTGTCCTGCGCCCTTGCGACCGCGCTGGCGACGGCGCGCCGCAACACTGCCTCGAGACGATCATGGCTTGAATGATGCAAATGATCGGCCTTGGTGGCGGCAAATAATATCCGGTCGATCTTCGGCCTGAACAGCGCGCTGAACAGCGTGCTGCGGCCGATCCGAAAGCAGTCCAGGATTCCCGCCAGCGCCGCCTCGAGGTCGGCCAGCGCCTCCGGCCCGGCGTTGAACGCCGCGAGCGCATCGACCAGCACGATCTGGCGATCCAGTCTCGAGAAATGATCCCTGAAGAACGGCCGGACCACCACGTCCTTATAGGCCTCGTAACGCCGGACCATCATCGCCCACAGCGATCCCTCCGGCGCCACGCTGTCTTCCAAGTTGTTCTGGGACAGATCGAGCGGCGCGAAGGTCAGCGCCGGGGAGCCCGCGAGATTGCCCGGCATCAGGAAACGGCCGGGCGGCAGCAGGCTCATCGCGAAGCGCTCGTCGCGGCAGGCGCGCAGATAATCGGTGAACAGCCGCGCCGCCGACAGCGCGGCCTGTTCGTCTTCGCGGCCTTCGGCATTGAGCGTCGCCAACTGCGCGTGCCAGGACGCGGCGAGCTTCGCGCGAGGCTGCTCGCGCGACAGCGCGAGACTTTCCTGCGACCATTGCTGGTAACTCTTGTTGAGCAGCGGCAGATCGAGCAGCCATTCGCCGGGATAGTCGACGATATCGAGCGTCAGCGTGCGGTCGGCGCCGTTCTGCCGCTGGTAGTCGATCACGAGCCGTAGCTCGCTGATATCGACCGTGGAGTTCGGCCAGCGCCGCGCGTCGATCAGGGTGCGGACATGGTTCTCATAGTCGAAACGCGGCACCGCATCGTCCGGCTGCGGCTCAAGCCGGGCGCGTGCGATCCTGCCGGTCGCGAACGGCTCGAACACCGGAAAGCGGCCGCCGCGGGTGAGGCCATGAATCAGCGCGGTGATGAAGACGGTCTTGCCGGCGCGCGACAGCCCGGTGACGCCAAGCCGCACTGTCGGATTGAAAAAGTGGTCGCCATAGTCTGTGAGTGCTCGCACCGTCAGGCGCGCTTCCTCGACGATATCGGAAAAACGGAGGGCCATGCGGGGTGAAAAACTCGATTTACAGGGACAATTAGCTGCAGAACTAACCGAAAGGTGGCGATTTGCCCCCCAAAATCAAGTTTCACATTAAGGACGCTATTGGGGTTTTATGGTTCATTGACCTCCTGGCGTTATCTTGTAGCGCCATTTCGATGCTTGCCGGGCCATCATGACCATCTTTCGACTGAAGCAACTCGCCTCGACCTCGGCCCATGCGGCGGCTGGCGCCATCCGCTGGAATTACGATCGGGCCGAACTGATCGCCGACGGCATCGTGCACGGGATCGGCGTGTTGAGCGGCTTGATCGCCGCCACCGTACTAATCGTGCTGGCCGCCGTATTCGCCTCCGCCTATGAAATCGTCACGGTGTCAGTCTACGCCGCGGGCCTGCTGGCGATGCTGGGATTCTCGGCCGCCTATAATCTGTGGCCGGTGTCGCGGCGCAAATGGCTGCTGCGCCGCTTCGATCATTCCGCGATCTACATTCTGATCGCCGCGACCTATACGCCGGTGTTTGCCCAATTGCAGGACCGCGTGTTTGCGATGTCGCTGTTGGCCGGCGTCTGGAGCGTGGCCGCGGTCGGGATCGTGCTGAAACTGTTTTTCCCGGGACGCTTCGACAGGTTGGCGGTGGGTCTCTATCTGGCGATGGGCTGGAGCGGGCTGATCGCCTACGATGCCGGCCTGTCCTCGTTGCCGCAGCTGGCGCTATGGTTCATCATTGCCGGAGGCTTTCTCTATAGTTTCGGGATTATCTTTCACGCATGGCATCGGCTTCGCTTCCAGAACGTGATCTGGCACAGCTTTGTGCTCCTGGGCGCGGCCTGCCATTATACCGCCGTGCTCGATCTGGTTCTGGCCTGAAGCTGATTTCACACAACAGGTCTGGCGATGCAGGTGAATGACAAGATCGTGGTTGTCACCGGCGGCGCCAGCGGCATCGGCCGGGCGCTGTGCGAGGCCTTTCATCGCGCCGGGGCCGCGAAGGTCGTGGTCGCCGATCTCGATCTGGCCGGGGCGGAAGCGGTCGCGGCTTCGGTTCACGGCGCGGCCTTCAAATGCGATGTCGGGCAGGAGCAGGACATCCGCCATGTCATCGAGGAGACCGAGCGGCAATTCGGCCCGATCGCGCTGTTCTGCTCCAATGCCGGCATCATCGGCGGGTTCGATCCGATGTCGGAGAATGCCGGCGGCAGCTCCGACGAGCCGTGGGCGAAGAGCTGGGCCATCCACGTCATGGCGCATGTCTACGCCGCGCGGCATCTGGTCCCGCGCATGAAGGCGCGCGGCGGCGGCTATTTCCTCAACACGATTTCCGCCGCCGGTCTGTTGTCGCAGGTCGGCAGCCCGGCCTATTCGACCACCAAACACGCCGCGGTGGGATTTGCCGAGAATCTCGCGATCTCGCACCGGGCCGACGGCATCAAGGTTTCGATACTTTGTCCGCAGGGTGTCGACACCAACATGCTGCGGTCGATCCCGAAGGGCCCGCAATCCGGCGACGGCGATATCAGCCCCGAGCAGGTGGCGAAGGATGCGCTGGCCGGTCTGGAGCAGGAAACCTTCGTCATTTTGCCGCATCCGCAAGTGCTCGGTTACATGCGAAACAAGACCGAGAATTACGATCGCTGGATAGCGGGCATGGCGAAGATTCAGGCCAGGATGCGGGAAGCCTACGGGAAGTGACGGGGCTTGATCCATTGGCTCGCCATGGCGGTCAAGCGATCGGCTGCGCTCAATCCGCTTCGGCGACGCGATCCGCCCTCAGCGCGCGCGCGTAAACAACTAATCCTTCGCGCACGGTCCGGCGCTCGGTTTCGGTCAGTCGCGCCAGTGCACTTGAAACCTGCCGTCGCGCGAAGTCCTCAATCGCAGCCAGTGTGCGCCGTCCCTGTGCGGTCAGCGATAGCGGCTTAAACCGGGCGTCCTGCGCAACGGATGTCTCTCTCAGTTCGCCGCACTCGATCAGCTTGTGGACCATGCGGCTGACGCTCGATTTCTCGAGATGCAGGAATTCGGCGATTTGCGCTGAGGTCATCGGGCCGCGGGCGCCGATTTCCACCATGGTATGCACGGCCGATGGCGGGTAGTCGGTCGCAGCGAGGGTCGCTTCCATGAAGCCGAGCTCACGAACCATCTGCCGCGAAGCGGTGCGAATATCGTCAATGAGAGGCAGGTCGATCACAGTCATCTTGACTCCGGGCTAATAGTTGTATCATACAACTATTAGCCCGTGCAACGTCGCATGCGGCCGTGACCCGGGAGTTGGGCGTGATAAGCGAGGCTTTGCCGACCGACGGATTCCTGTCCGCGCCCGCGGATCGCATGAAAGGAAAAGTCTGCCTTGTGACCGGCGGCGGCAGCGGCATCGGACGTGCGGCCGCGTTGAAGATGGCCCGGGAGGGAGCGGCGGCGGTCGTGATCGCCGGCCGGCGCGAGGCCGAGATTGAATCGACCGCCGCCGAGTGCCGGGCCTTGGGCGCGGCATCGCTTGCGCTGCGGACCGATGTCACGCGTGAGGATGAGGTCGAACGTCTCATCGCCACCGTGGTGGAACGCCATCACGGGCTCGACGTCGCATTCAACAATGCCGGCTTCCAGGAACGGCGCGCGCCGCTCGAAGCGCAGCGCAACGAGGTTTACGATGACGTATTCGACACCAATGTGCGCTCCGTCTTCCTGTGCCTTCGCCATCAGCTCCCGGTCATGTTCGCGCGCGGGCAGGGCAGGATCGTGGTCAATGCCTCCGTCAGCGGCATCAGAAATCCGAACTCCGGATTATCGCTCTATTCCGCCTCCAAGGCGGCGGTGATCTCCCTGATGCGCTCGGCGGCGATGGAGGCGGCGCCGCGCGGCGTCCGGATCAATGCGATCGCCCCGGGGCGCGTCATCACCGACATGATGATGCGCTCGGGTGTTGGAGATCTATCGAGCGTCGCGGCAGGGTTGCCGCTGCGGCGGATGGGTAACGCCGAGGAAGTCGCAGAAGCGGTTGTCTGGCTGCTTTCCGACGCCGCGTCCTATGTGGTCGGACACGTGCTGGCGGCAGATGGGGGCTTTTTGGCTTCCTGAGGAGATGAGTCCTTACTTCTTCTTCGCATAGAGCAGCGGCACCGAGGAGTCCACGATCACTTCGACCAGGCTGGTGCCGTCATGGGCGAGCGCGCGCGTGAGCGCGGGCGCGAGCTCCGAGGCCTTGCTGACGCGCACCGCGTCGCAGCCAAGCCCCTGTGCGATCTTCACAAAGTCGATGCCGGGCAGATCGAGGCCGGGGACATTGCGCACCTGCATCACCTGGCTGAACGAGCGCATCGCGCCGTAGCCGGCATTGTTGATCACCACGATGGTGAGCGGCAGCTGGCGCTGCGCCGCGGTCCACAGCGCCTGGATCGAATACATCGCCGATCCGTCGCCGATCAGGCAGACCGTCCTGATGCCGGGGCGTCCCAGCGCCATGCCGACCGCGGCCGGCAGGCTAAAGCCAAGTCCGCCGCTCGCCATGGTGTAAAAACTGTCCTGTCCGCGCATCGGCATGAATTTTTGCATCGCCGGACGATGCGAGGGCGCCTCCTCCACCATCACGGCGCCGTCGGGCATGGCCGACGAGAGCGTGTGCAGCAGGAATTCAACCGGTATCGGATCGCCCCCGACGGGAGCTGATGGCAACACCCGGGCCGCCGGCATTGCACGCTTGGTCTGAGGCAATAGCTCCAGCAACAGGGTCAGCGCCGGCTTCATGGTGGCGATGATGCTGGTGCCGACCGGTGTCGCCGCGGCCGCGGTCGGATCGTCGGTGATCTGGAAGATCGTGGTTGTACCGTCGAAGATCGAGGCGTGGCCTTCGACATGAAAGGTAAAGACCGGCGCGCCGATCACCGCCACCAGATCATGACCGCGCAGCGCGTCCGAGAGCTGCGCCGGCGAGGCATGCAGGAAGCCAGCGAATTGCGGATGCCGTTCCGGAAAACTGCAGCGCGCCGAAAAAGGACTGGCCCAGACCGCGGCGCGCGTTGTCTCGGCAAGGCGCACCATCAGCTCGACCGCCTGCGCGCGATCGACGCCGGGGCCGACCACGAAAGCAGGGCGCTGGCTCGCCGACAATGCCGCCACCAGCGTCCTGATCGCGTCGGGATCGGGGCCGATGTCCCGGCTGACGCTGCGGGCTTCTATGGCTTGCGTTTGATGGGTCCAGTCGTCGATCGGCACCGATACAAAAGTTGGTCCGCACGGCGGCTGCATCGCCACATAATAGGCGCGCGCGATCGCGGAGGGAACATCTTCGGCCCGCGCCGGCTCGATCGAGAATTTGACGTAGGGCCGCGGAAACTCCGAGGCGCGCTCGGCATAGAGAAAGGCCTGCAGCGGCAGGATGCTGCGCGCCTGCTGGCCGGCGGTGATCACCAGCGGGGTCTGGTTGCGGTGCGCGGTGTAGACATTGCCGAGCGCGTTGCCGACGCCGGCGGCGGAATGCAGGTTGACGAAGCCGGCGTTGCGGGTGGCCTGGGCATAGCCATCGGCCATTCCGATCACCGAGGCTTCCTGCAGGCCCAGCACATAGTCGATATCGTCGGGCCAGTCGCTCAGGAACGGCAATTCGGTCGAGCCGGGATTGCCGAACACTTTCTTGATGCCGAACGATCGCAGCAGATCGAGCGTGGCGTGTTTGACGCTGACGGAGGCGGTGCTGGTTTTGGGGGGCGTGCGGGACAATTGTTTACTCCGTCATTCCGGGATGGTGCGATAGCACCAGACCCGGAAGCTCGAGATTCTCCGATGTGCAATTGCACATCGGAGTTCGATGCTTTGCATCGCCCCGGAATGACGGGCTAAAGCTCACCATGAAGCGGTGCCCCGCATGGTCGGTTCGCCCTTGGCGTTGGCGGTCCACAAATCGAGCCCGGTCGAGATTTCATTGGCATTGACGCTGAACTCGCTGCCATCGAACAGCGGTTGCAGCCCGCGATACACAAACGTCGCGGGCGCCTTGCCGCCATGCAGCTTCGCCGCCAGTTCAATCAGCAGCGCCGCCTGCAGCGGGCCATGGACGATCAGGCCGGGATAGCCTTCCACCTTGGTGACGTAATCGCGGTCGTAATGGATGCGATGGCCGTTGAAGGTCAGCGCCGAATAGCGAAACAGCAGCACCGGATCGGCGAGATGCCGTTCGGAATGCTCGGCGATAGCCGGCGTGGCCGGCGGCTTTGCCGGCGTGGCATTCTGTCCGGCGGCGGGCATCTCGCGATAGACGATGTCATGGCGCTCGCGCGTCGCGACGCCGCGCGAGGTGCTGAAGACATGGTCGACCGAGACGAAGCATAGCAAACCGGTGCTGCCGGACTTCAGGTTTAGTTCCTTGATCGTCGAACTGCGCGTCACGACGTCGCCGACGCGCAGCGGCTCGATGAAGCTGATCTCGCCGCCGGCCCACATCCGGCGCGGCAACGGCACCGGCGGCAGGAAGCCGCCGCGGGTGGGGTGGCCGTCGGGGCCGACTTCCGACATCGGCACCACCGGAAGCGTCAGGCACCAATGCGCGGTGAACGGCGCGGCGTCGCCCTCCCGGGGTTTGCCGACGTCGAGAAACAACACCGAGCGCAATCCCGCCACCAGGTGTGCGGTGACGACGTCGGTTTTTTCCTCGGTGCGGCCGATCCATTGCCGCAGATGATTGACATCGATGGCTTCCGTCATGGCTGGCTCGTTGTTTTACTCGATGTTTTTGGGGAACGCTTGGACGTCCCGGAGGGTTGCTCGCCGATCGCGGGCACGGCGCCATAATGACGCGGCTGGTCGACGACAATGGCGGCGGGGGCCGGATAGGTCACCGGTCCCCTGGGCGTATCGACCTCGATGCGGCGCAGATGCGGGTGCCGCGCGAGATCCGCCATGGTGTTGACCTCGGCGAAGGCAATGTCGGCGTCCGACAGGCGCTTCAAGAGCTCGTCGCGCGTCATGGTCGCAAAGCTGTTGCCGACGGTGGTGTCGGTCAGGTGGCGATTGCGAACGCGCTCGACCATGTTGGCAAATCTGACATCGTTGGGCAGGTCGGGCTGACCCAGCACGTCGGCGCATAATTTCTTCCATTCGCGCTCGCTCTGGATCGAAATCAGGATGTCCTTGCCGTCTTTCGATCGAAACACGCCATAGGGTGCGATCGAGGGATGGGCGAGGCCCATCCGCTGCGGCGGATTGCCGGCTTCCGAGTTGAGCAGCGGCACCGCCAGCCAGTCGGCCATCACGTCGAACATCGAAATGCGGATGTCGGCGCCCTTGCCGCTGCGCGAGCGCGCGATCAAAGCTTCGAGAATCGCGGCATGCGCCGTGGCGCCGGTGGCGATATCGACGATCGACAATCCGACCCGCGAGGGCCCGTCCGGGCCGCCGGTGATCGAGGCCAATCCGCTTTCGGCCTGGATCAGCAGATCATAGGCCTTGCGGTCGGCATAGGGGCCACCGTCGCCGTAGCCGGAGATGGTGCAGGAGATCAGCGCCGGGTAATCCTTTTTCAGGCGCTCCAGCGCGAAGCCCAATTTGTCCATCGAGCCCGGCTTGAGATTCTGGATCAGCACGTCGGCGCCGGCGATCAGCGCTTCAAGCTGGCCGCGACCTTCTTTGGTGGCGAGGTCGATCACCACGGAATCCTTGCCGCGGTTGAGCCAGACGAAATAGCTGCTCTGTCCCTTGGCCGCGGCATCATAGCCGCGCGCGAAATCGCCCTCAGGCCGCTCCACCTTGATGACATGGGCGCCGGCATCGGCCAGCCGCGAACTGCAGAACGGGGCGGCGACCGCCTGTTCGACGGCGATGACGGTCAGTCCCTCAAGTGGCAGCATGTTCTGATCTCAATAGGAGCGGGGCATGCCCAATACATGCTCGGCAAGGTACGACAAAATGAGATTGGTCGAGATCGGCGCGACCTGATAGAGCCGGGTCTCGCGGAATTTGCGTTCGATGTCGTATTCTTCCGCAAAGCCAAAACCACCATGGGTCTGCACGCAGGCATTGGCGGCCTCCCAGGACGCATCGGCCGCGAGCATCTTGGCCATATTGGCTTCGGCGCCGCAATCCTGGCCGGCCTCGTATTTGCGGGTGGCTTCCTTGACCATCAATTCGGCGGCGCGCATCGCCGCATAGGCCTTGGCGATTGGAAACTGGATGCCCTGATTCTGGCCGATCGGCCGGCCGAACACGGTGCGGTCGCGGGCATAGGCGGAGGCTTTGGCGATGAACCATTTGGCGTCGCCGACGCATTCCGCCGCGATCAGAATGCGCTCGGCATTCATGCCGGACAGGATGTAGCGAAAGCCCTTGCCTTCCTCGCCGATCAGGTTCTCGGCGGGCACCCGCAAATCCGTGAAGAACACTTCGGTGGTGGAGTGGTTCATCATGGTGCGGATCGGGCTGATCGACAGCCCGTTACCCTTGGCCGCCTTCATGTCGACGATGAACACCGACAGGCCGTCGGTGCGCTTCTTGGCCTGCTCTTTCGGCGTGGTGCGCGCCAACAGGATCATCAGGTCGGAATATTCGGCGCGGCTGGTCCAGATCTTCTGGCCGTTGACGATATAGCTGTCATTGCCTTCGCGTCTGGCAAAGGTCTTCAGCGACGAGGTGTCGGTGCCGCTGGTCGGCTCGGTGACGCCGAACGCCTGCAGCCGCAATTCGCCGCTGGCGACTTTCGGCAGCCACTTGGCCTTTTGCTCGTCGCTGCCGTGCCGCAGCAGCGTGCCCATGGTGTACATCTGGGCGTGGCAGCCGCCGCCATTGCATCCGGCGCGCTGGATCTCTTCGAGGATCGCGGCCGCGGCGGACAGTTTCAGTCCGGCGCCGCCATATTCCTCGGGGATCAGGACCGAGAGGTAACCGGCCTGCGTCAGCGCATCGACAAAGGCCTGGGGATAGGCCATCTCGCGATCGAGCTTGCGCCAGTATTCACCGGGGAATTGGGCGCAGAGTTTGGCGACCGCGTCGCGGATGTCGGCATGTTCGTCTTGTTCTATCGATGTCATCGGTACTCGGCTGGCAGATCGAGGGCGCGCATGGTGGCGGTGCAGAAGGCACAGAGGGTCTCAGTGCCGTCTTTCCTGGTGAAGATCTCGACGGCGGCGACGCCGATCGAGCCCGACATTTTCAGGGTTTTGGCGCGGGCGACAAGTTCGTTGCCGTCGGCGGGAGCGAGGAAATTGACCTTGATCTCGACGGTGACCCCGATCCGCCCCTTGGGCAGGCCGGAGGTAACCGCGATACCGGCGGCCTGATCGGCCAGCGCGGTAATGACCCCACCGTGGAAATGGCCGAAGAACTGCAGGAGATCATCCCGGCGCGGCAGCGAGACCTCGGCACTCCCGGCCGCGACGGCGACAATGCGGAAGCCGGCGGCGTGGCTGAAGCCCTTGGCATTGATGGCTTCGGCGAGGCTTGGTGGATTTAACGGCGTGTTCAAGAGGCTGGTCTATTCATGGTGTGATCCGGCTCGTGATCCGGCGAATGGCAGGCACGGCGCCAACGGCGCCTTGGCTCACCGGCGATATCTGCACGGCGGGCAGGCAAAGCGCAAGCGCGCCCACCGTTACGCTGGAATGCGAACCGGCAGGGACTCGATGCCGCGCACGAAGCTGGAATACACCCGCTTCGGCTCGCCCACCACTTCGATCCGGTCGAAGCGCTTCAGCATCTCCTGCCATACGATTTTCAACTGCAGTTCGGCGAGCCGCATGCCGACGCAGCGGTGGATGCCGAAGCCGAACGACAGATGGGTGCGGGGCCGGGCGCGGTCGATGATGAAGTCGTTGGGACTCTCGATCACCTCTTCGTCGCGATTGCCGGAGACGTACCACATCACCACGCGGTCGCCCTTCTTGATGGTCTTGCCGCCCAGTTCGGTGTCGACCAGCGCGGTACGCCGCATATGCGCCAGCGGCGTCTGCCAGCGAATGACTTCCGGCACCATGGTATCGATCAGATCAGGATTGTCGCGCAGCTTCTGATACTGATCGGGGTTTTCGTTCAGCGCCAGCACCGAGCCGCTCATGGTGTTGCGGGTGGTGTCATTGCCGCCGACGATCAGCAGGATGATATTGCCCATCAGGTTGTCCGGGTCCATGTACCGCGTGGCGTCGCTGTGTGCCATCATCGAGATCAGATCGTTTCGCGGCTCGGCATTGACGCGTTCATTCCAGAGCTTGGTGAAATAGGCCGCGCATTCGTTCATCTCGGCGCGGCGCTGTTCCTCCGATTCGACGATCATGCTTTTCGGCAACGCGGTCGACACATCGGACCAGCGCGTCAGCTTGCGGCGCTCTTCCCAGGGAAAATCAAACAGCGTCGCCAGCATCTGTGTGGTCAGCTCGATCGACACCCGATCGACGAAATCGAAGGTTTCGTTGCGCGGCAAGGCGTCGAGCACCTTTCCGGCGCGCTGGCGGATCAGGATCGCGAGTTCGTCCAGATGCGCCGGCGTGAACATCGGCGACACGGTCTTGCGCTGCGGCGAATGCCGCGGCTGGTCCATCGCGATGAAGCTCGGCCAGTCGTAACCCGGCGGCACGTCCCGGATCGAGATGCCGCCGAGGCTGACATCCGAAGAGAAGATGCCGTGATTGGTATCGACATGCATGATGTCGTTGTATTTGGTGACCGACCAATAGGGTTCGATCGGCGCGTTGGTGCAGTAATGCACCGGCTCTTCCTTGCGCAGCCGCTCGAAATACGGCCACAGCGTATCGCTGCGAAACAGCTGCGGCGCGCCCGGATGGAAATCCTTCAGCGGCATGGCATAGGCGGCTTCGCGCGCGGCGCGTTGCAGCCCGTGTTGGTCGGCTCTGACTGACGTCTGGATGTTCATGGTGATCTATCCTGAAAACGAGTCAGCCGGCGATCCGCACCGGCAGCGTCTCGTAGCCCTTGACAAAACTCGAATATACCCGCCGGGGTTCCCCGACCACCTCGATATTGTCGAAGCGCTTGAGGATTTCTTCCCAGATGATCTTCAGCTGCAGCTCGGCCAGCCGGATCCCGACGCAGCGGTGAATGCCGAAACCAAAGGAGAGGTGGGTGCGCGGCCGCGCCCGGTCGATGATGAATTCGTAGGGACGATCGATGACTTCCTCGTCGCGGTTGCCCGAAACGTACCACATCACCACCTTGTCGCCCTTCCTGATCTGCTTGCCGCGGAACTCGACGTCCTCGAGCGCGGTGCGGCGCATATGCGCCAGCGGCGTCTGCCAGCGAATCACCTCCGGCACGAAGCTGTCGATCAGCGCCGGATTGTCGCGCAGCTTCCGGTACTGACCGGGATTCTTGCTTAGCGCATAGAGACTGCCCGACAAGGTGTTGCGGGTGGTGTCATTGCCACCGACGATCAGCAGGATCAGATTGCCGAGGAAATTCTTCGGGTCCATGTCACGCGTGGCGTCGCTGTGCGCCATCATCGACAGCAGGTCGCTCTTCGGCGGCTGCTGGACGCGCTCGTTCCAGAGCCTTGCGAAATAGGTCGCGCACTCCATCAGTTCGACCTGCCGGGCTTCTTCGGTCGGGACCAGGCCGTCCGGACCGGGAAGCGTGGTCGCGATGTCGGACCAGCGCGTCAGTTTGCGGCGATCCTCCCAGGGGAAATCGAACAGCACCGCGAGCATCTGCGTGGTCAGCTCGATCGAAACCTGGTCGACCCAGTCGAACACGTCGTTCTTGGGCAGATTGTCGAGGCATTCCGCCGATCGCTGGCGGATATTGATCGCGAGCTGGTCGAGATGGGTCGGCGTGAACATCGGCGCCACGGTCTTGCGCTGCGCGCTGTGGCGCGGCTGATCCATGGCGATGAAACTTTCGCGGCGCAGGTCGGAGGGGATGTCGCGGATGGTGATGCCGCCGAGCGTTGCCGCCGACGAGAACACCGCATGATTGGTCTCGATGTCCATGATGTCGTTGTACTTGGTGACCGACCAATACGGCCCGAACATGCTGTCCTTGCAGTAATGCACCGGATCTTCGCGGCGCAGCCGGTCGAAATACGGCCAGAATGTATCGGAGCGAAACAGATCGGGGTTGCCGGGATCGAATTGCTCAAGCGGAATCGCATCAGCGCGCTTGCGCGCGTCCTGCTGCAGGTTCTGATCGAGATCGATGGTCCCGTGCATCGGTCGCCTCCCTGAGAGCTCCCTCCATGGTTGATTCCGGAGGACGGTTGTTGCTTCGAATTACATCCCGTTGCGCGCGTCAGGGCAAGGGAGAGTTTTGACGTATTTTGGACACCAGCGCCGGCCGCCCGGCGGATGCCCCCTTCTCAGCCGCGGCGGCCCGTGACAAGGTTATTCGCAAAGATGAAGGCTAAGCGCGCGACCAGCGCATGATTTTACCGGAGGCGGCCCGACCATGATTCCCAACGCGCATCGGATGTTCAACTTCGATCTCGGCGAAACCGCGGATGCCATCCGCGAGACCGTGCATGATTTCTCGAGCCACGAGATTGCGCCGCGCGCCGCCGAAATCGACAGGAACAACGAGTTTCCCCGCGATCTCTGGCCGAAAATCGGCGCGCTTGGCCTGCATGGGATTACCGTCGAGGAGGAATATGGCGGCTCGGGGCTTGGCTATCTCGAGCATTGCATCGCGATGGAGGAAATCTCGCGCGCCTCCGCCGCGGTCGGCCTGTCCTACGGCGCGCATTCCAACCTGTGCGTCAATCAATTGCGACGCAACGGCAACGACGCGCAGAAGCGCAAATACCTGCCCAAGCTGATTTCCGGCGAACATGTCGGCGCGCTGGCGATGTCGGAGCCCGGCGCCGGCTCCGACGTGGTGTCGATGTCGACCCGCGCCGAGAAGAAGGGCGATCGCTACGTCATCAACGGATCCAAGATGTGGATCACCAATGGTCCGCTGGCGGAAACGCTGGTGGTGTATGCCAAGACCGATCCCGCCGCGGGTTCCCGCGGCATCACCGCCTTCATCATCGAAAAAGGCATGAAGGGATTTTCCACCGCGCAAAAGCTCGACAAGCTCGGCATGCGCGGCTCCGACACCGGAGAGCTGGTATTCGATAATTGCGAAGTGCCGGAGGAGAACGTGCTGGGCGAGGTCGGCCGCGGCGTCAACGTGCTGATGTCGGGTCTCGACTATGAACGCTCGGTGCTGGCGGCGGGACCGCTCGGGATCATGCAGGCCTGCCTCGATGTGGTGATGCCCTATGTGCACGAGCGCAAGCAGTTCGGCCAGCCGATCGGCAGTTTTCAATTGGTGCAGGGCAAGATCGCCGACATGTACACCACGATGAATGCGTCGCGCGCCTACGTCTATGCGGTGGCGAAAGCCTGCGACCGCGGCGAGACCACGCGCGAGGATTCGGCCGGCGCCATTCTCTATGCCTCCGAGAAGGCGACGCAATGCGCGCTCGATGCGATCCAGCTGCTCGGCGGCAACGGCTATATCAACGATTATCCGACCGGGCGCCTGTTGCGCGATGCCAAGCTTTATGAAATCGGCGCCGGCACCAGCGAAATCCGGCGCATGCTGATCGGCCGCGAGCTGTTCGAGAAATCCGAATAGCGTAGTCTCTCCACGCGTCGTCCCTGCGTCCGCAGGGACGACTACTCAGCCAAATCATTGACCTTGCGCACCCAGACGCGGACGTCGGCGAGCACGTCGGGCAGCACCGCCTTGACCTCCGCGACGCTCATGCCGGCCTTGATGCGCGGGTCATACAGGATGTTCAGCAGATACTGGTCGTAGACGTCGAAAAATCCCATCGACACCTTGTCGTTGAACATGGTCCAGGGCAGCGCGTTGGTATCGTTGATCGGCCCCAGCGACTGCAGCAGTTCTTCATAGGCGCAGTCGAGGAAGACGAAATCGCCCTTGTCGATGGGGAGAATCACGTCGGAATGCTCGATTTCGGAGCTCTCGTTCTTGCGAAAGCCGGACAGGCATTGCGGGTCGAGCGAACGCCTGATCTCGCGGGCGCGCTCGGCGCCGTAGAAGCGCTGCAGGGTACCAAACAGATCGCGGTCGCGCAGCAGCGTGACCACGACATTGGCGTCGTCGGCGGTTCCGGCCATGGCGATGTCGAGATGCTGGACTAGCCGGCCGATGTCGGCGACCACCTTCGCCAGTTGCGCCCGGCGATCCGGACGGCCGGCGCCTTGCGCGAACACCCGCACCGGCCCGACATATTTCCGGATCCGATCGACCCGGCCGGCCAGATGGAATTCGGCGCCGAAGGCGGTCTTGAAGAATCCGTCGATGATCTCGGCGTCGGTGAAGGTCTTCTTCTCGGCACGCTGGCGCGAGGCGATGGCGGGATTCTCGGCGGCGCGCGCCGGCG
>NZ_JBEKCZ010000109.1:0-17688 GCF_050014615.1 Bradyrhizobium sp.
ATGCACATCCTGTCCGATTCCGCCGATGGCGGAAGATCTACGGCAACTGGTCGGAAGCAACGTGAAACGCCTGCGGATCGCGGCAGGCGTTTCGGCAAGCCGAGCTGGCGGAGAGGGAGGGATTCGAACCCCCGATAGGCTTGCACCTATGCCGCATTTCGAGTGCGGTGCATTCGACCACTCTGCCACCTCTCCAGGCGCCATGACGGGCGGACTCTGGCCCTTCGGTCGGGCCGTGTTCTAGGCGAGGATGGCCGGGCAGACAAGGCGCGGGGCGCGAAATTCCCCTCGTACGGCGTCAAACCAGTGGCCGATGAAGGGTGGGACCGCCAGACGCGAAAAAAACCGGCGGTCCCGTGTCGCGTCATTGAAATTGTGGCCAGGAAGTGCGGCTTCGCGGGCCAGCCTGAGCGACGGTTGGACCGTAGCGATCCCGGCGCACGCGGCAACGCGATCTCTGTTTTAACCTAACCGATCAAGGTTACCCCGCGCGCCGAACCCGGATTTCTCCGGTATTTCTCCAGCCATGGCGGGGCGCCTCGCAGTTAATCTCATTCACAAAGAAGGGCGTTCCCGGAGGACCCAGCTTTGAACGGAAGGACGCTCCCACTGGGCCCTCGCATAGCGGGCTAATTGAAGCGGCACCTGATCGCCATTGATGATCAGCCGATGGAGCATCAGCGCCAGATCGACGTCGGCGATCGACCAGTCGCCAAACAGATTTTCGCCGCCATGGCCGAGCAATTCGCTAGCCGCCGCACAGAGCTTGCGCGATGACAGCTGCGCCGCCGCGGAAAGCGGCGTGGAAATGGGCTGCCGGTAGAAGATGGTCGGCGTCGGACGCTCCATGCGGATCGGCATGAAGTCGCTGCGCAGCCAGGCCTGAACCTGACGGGCCCGCGCCCGCATCTGCCGGCCGGCCGGAAATATCGGCGGATCCGGAAAGGTGTCCTCCAGATATTCCGCAATGGCCGAGGATTCCGACAGCGCGAAGTCGCCATCGATCAGCGTCGGCACGCGCTGGGTCAGCGATGTCCTGGCGTAGGCCGGGTCGTTATTGGCGCCAGCATCGAGGTCCAGCGTCCTGATTTCAAACGACAGCTGTTTCTCGGTCAGCGCCACGAATACCGACATCGCATAGGGGGATGTGAACCGCGAGTCCGCGTAGAGAAGCATGGCCGTCGTGCCCGTTATGTCCGCTCAGTGTCGGCAGCCGCGGGTCATAGCGCTTTGGAGGGTTGCTGCAAAGCCTTGCGGCTCAATCCTTGCTCTTCTTTTCCTTCTTGTCTTCCTTTTCCTTTTTGTCGTCCCTGTCTCTGTCCTTTTCCTTCCGGCGATTGGTGAAGCGCGCATTGCCGAGGCCGGTGCCGATGGTCAGAACGCCCCAATGGTCGACGTCCTGCATGAACGGCACTTCGGAAAGGCCCTGCGCCACGCCGTCATTGTGCATCAGGACCGCGGTATCGTGATCGCCGATCGCAGGGATCGCCTCGACCAGGCTCGCCGGCAGATTGAACTTGCTGCTCTCCCAATTGCCCGGCAGGTTCTGCGCGCCCTTTGCAATCGAACCATCCTCGTTGATGACGCCGGGACAGGCGATCCCGATGAACGGCGCCAGCTTCAGGCCATCGGCGTCGGCCTCGGCAATCAGGCCTTTCAACATCTTGACCAGACGCTTGACGGCGCCTTCCCGCGTCGGCTCGTCATCGGCATGGCGCCAGAGTTCGGATTTCCACACCGACGCCTTCGACAGGTCGGGCGCTTTCTTCCAGCGGGTCTCGACCACGCCGCAGCGGATATTGCTGCCGCCGATGTCGACCGCCAGGATGCTGTCATGGGCTTCGAAAATCCACGACGGCGCCAGATGCAGGCAGCCGATCAGGCCGGCTTCATCGGGGTCAAAGCGGATCGGCACCAGATCGACCTGCAACCCCTCCGCCTTGAGCAGGATGTCGGTGCGCGCGATCGCGAGTTCGCCGACCCGGCTCTGGCGAAAGCCGCCGCCGACCACGATGCGCTCGGTGTCGGCCCAGGCCTTGGTCTTGAGAAAGCGCGACGTCACATGAGCGAGTTCCTGCGCGAATTCCTCGATGGCGCCATGCACCAGGGCGGCAGCGCCGATATCGTCACCGACCAGCGCCTGGTCGAGCGTGCTCTTGTCGATCGCCTCGGCGGATTTGTCGCCTAAGGGATCGTCGCCGTTTTTCTTCAGCGGCTTGCGCAGCGTATCCAGAATCTTGCGGAACGCGCCCTTGCTGGCGCGGTCGCCGAGAAAGCCGTCATCGTCCTTCAGTTCGATATTGAAGCTGTCCACGTCTACCGATGGCAAACGGGTGGCGCCGTGCCGGCCGATGCCGGCGGTCGTCAATGTGTCCTCAGCCATTTTGCCCCTGCGGATGCCAGAATGCGGTACAACGAGCAGGGAACCCGTTGGTTTCATCGGCGGGTGCTGTGGTCCGCCGGCGGGTTAAAGCCAGCCGGCAAAATCGGCTTGAACGCGTCAAATCCCTCAGATTTGGCTTGTTTCAGGGCCGCTTTTCCTTGACTCGGGTCGCCCAACCGCTATAAGTCCCGCACCCGGCGCGGGATATTTCTCGCGCTGTTTGTTTTTGCGTGGTTTTAAGGGGATCGCTCCCCGATTACGCAGAGATTCGCGACAATCCATGATTGTCGCGGTGAACCCATAACGACTGAAGAAAAAGCCGACCCGGACGTGTCCGAGGCCGGGATCGAACACGAAGGAATTAAACGATGTTCGCAGTCATCAAAACCGGCGGCCGGCAATACCGCGTCGTTCCGGATGATGTGCTCGAGATAGGCAAGATCGCCGGCGATGTCGGAACGATCGTGCAGCTTGGCGAAGTTCTCCTGGTCGGCGGTGACTCGCCGGTGCTCGGCGTGCCCACGGTTCCCGGCGCCTCGGTGGCCGCCGAAGTGCTGCAGCACAAGCGCGGCCCCAAGGTCATCTCGTTCAAGAAGCGCCGCCGCAAGAATTCGCGCCGCAAGCGCGGTTATCGCGACGAGATCACGGTGCTGCGCATCACCGAGATCCTGACCAACGATAACAAGCCGACCATCGGACCGCGCCCGAAGCGCGAGAAGCCGGTCGTCGCAGCGCCGGTGGACGGCGACGACGAGGCCCCGACGGCGGTCAAGAAGAAGGCCGCGCCCAAGAAGGCGGTCGCCAAAAAGGCCGCGCCGAAGCCGCGCGCCAAGGCTGATTCGAAGAAGCCCGATGCGAAGAAGGCTCCGGCCAAGGGCAAAAGTGATAAAAAGTGAAGCGTGAACTTGGAAGCGCGACATAAAGTGAAATGATTCCGTCAAGGAATCGATTTAGAGATTAGATAGAAGTTGGAGACGGGCCATGGCTCACAAAAAAGCAGGCGGTTCATCGCGTAACGGTCGTGATTCGGCAGGCAAGCGCCTCGGAATCAAGACGTATGGCGGCGAACATGTGATTCCCGGCAACATCATCGCGCGTCAGCGCGGCACCACCTGGCATCCCGGCCTTAATGTCGGCATGGGCACCGATCATACTTTGTTTGCCAAGGTCGAAGGCCATGTCGAGTTTCGTGCAAAAGCCAACGGCCGCACCTTCGTTTCGGTGGTTCCGATGACGGAAGCTGCGGCCGAGTAAACGGCGGGCAAACATGCTTCCGCCGGGTCCTGTTGAACCGGCGGAGCTCCAGAAGGCTCCAAGGGGAGGCGGGAAACCGGCCTCTCCTTTTTATTTGGTTATTTGGTCCGACCAGGAGCCCGACATGTTGCAGGATATCCCGACCCCGACCTTGCGCGAGGCGAGTAGCTGCGTCCTCGAGACCGAACGCCTGACGCTGCGCAGGCCGACGCTCGCGGACGTAAAGGCGATCGCGCGTCTCGCCAATGATCGCCGTATTGCGGAGAATGCCCGCCGCCTGCCGCATCCCTATTCGCCTGACGATGCCGTGGCGTTCGTGCGCGGAATTGCGAGCGAGCAGCGTGAAACCGTGTTCCTGATCGAGAACAATCATGCGCCGGTCGGGATGGTCGGCGTCGACTGGCGCGCGCCGGAGGCGCCGGAACTGGGTTACTGGCTCGGCGTGGAGCATTGGGGCCAGGGTTTCGCCACCGAGGCGGCGCGCGCGGTGATCGATTTCACCTTCGAGGAATTCGAGGTCGAGCAGTTGATCTCGGGCGCGCGGGTCGCCAACCCGTCCTCCCGCAACATTCTGGAGAAATGCGGCTTCCAGTGGAGCGGCGTCGAGTTGCACCGCTTCGAGGCGCTGGGATCGTCAACCCCGGTCGATTGCTTCCGTCTTTCGCGCGGCGTCTGGGCATCGCTGAAGAACTGGAACAATTCAACGCGGCGCACGCGGTAAGTGCAGAACACCAAGATTGTCGTCCCCGCGAACGCGGGGACCCATAATCCCCGGCGTTTGTTGTTGCGACGAGCGGTCGCTCCAACCTTTGCAAACCGATACGCCGGTGAGTATGGATCCCGGCTCGCGCGGAGCCTGTCATCGGGCGGCGCTTCGCGCCGACCCGTCGGCTTGGCCGGGACGACGACGGTAGTTGCTGCGCACCCTTGATTGCCGCGATGACACCTCTGCGATACGGATAAGACAACCGGGCCGCAGGAAATCAGGCATGACCGAGTTCGATCCCGCCGCGCATCGCATGGTGCCGGAGCAGCGCTGGTTCGAGGATTTTAGCCTCGGCGAGCGCTTTGTGATTCCGAGCCGCACCATGACGTCAGCGGTATTCGCGGCGTTTCAGACCGCGAGCGGCGATACCCATCCGGTGCATTACGACGTCGAATATTGCCGGGCCCGCGGGATGCCAGATCTGCTGGCCCACGGTTTCCAGACGCTGATCCACACCGCACCGGGCGCGGGGCTGTTTCCATATCTGGTGGAGGAATCGCTGGTCGGTTTTCTCGAACAATCGAGCCGGTTCGTAAAGCCGGTCTATGCCGGCGATACGATTTACCCCGCGCTCGAAGTGACGGAACTGACGCCGGGCCGCTCTACCGGCGTCGTGGCCCTGCGCAGCACCGTGTTCAACCAGCGCCGCGAGCTGGTGCTGGAGGGATTGCAGAAGTTCCTGATCCGGCGAAGGCCGGCGCAACCGTAACGCGCGCCGGGCACAGGCACGTCCGAAGCCTCCAAAAGGCCCGAAAATTAAGGCTTTTCGCCGATATCCCGGACATAAAGGGTTGCCGCGACACCCCCCCTGCCTTACCTGTACCCCATGAAATTCCTTGACGAAGCAAAGGTCTTTATCCGCTCCGGCGACGGCGGCAACGGCTGCGTGGCGTTCCGCCGCGAGAAGTATATCGAGTTCGGCGGCCCCTCCGGCGGCAATGGCGGCCGCGGCGGCGATGTCGTCGTCGAAGTGGTCGATGGCTTGAACACGCTGATCGACTATCGCTATCAGCAGCACTTCAAGGCGCAAAAGGGCACCAACGGCATGGGCAAGGATCGCCATGGCGCCAACGGCAAGCCGATCGTGCTCAAGGTGCCGGTCGGCACGCAGATCTTCGACGAGGATCGCGAAACGCTGATCTATGATTTCACCACGCTTGGCGAAAAATTCGTGCTCGCCGAAGGCGGCAATGGCGGCTTCGGCAACGCGCATTTCAAATCCTCCACCAACCGCGCGCCGCGCAACGCCAATCCCGGACTGGAAGGCGAGGAGCGCTGGATCTGGCTGCGGCTGAAGCTGATCGCGGATGCCGGCCTGGTCGGCCTGCCCAACGCCGGCAAGTCGACCTTCCTCTCTGTCGTCAGCGCCGCCAAACCGAAGATCGCCGACTATCCCTTCACCACGCTGCATCCACAGCTCGGCGTGGTCGATGTCGACGGCCGCGAATTCGTGCTGGCGGATATTCCGGGCCTGATCGAAGGCGCCCATGAAGGCGCCGGCCTCGGCGATCGCTTTCTCGGCCATGTCGAGCGCTGCCGTGTGTTGCTGCATCTGGTCGACGCGACCTGCGAACATGCCGGCCGGGCCTACAAGACGGTGCGAACCGAGCTCGACGCTTATGAGGGCGATCTCGCCGACAAGATCGAGATCGTCGCGCTCAACAAGATCGACGCCGTGACCCCGGAACAATTGAAGGCGCAGCGCGACCGGCTCAAGCGTGCCGCCAAAAAAACCCCGCTGCTGATGTCGGGCGTATCAGGCGCGGGCGTAAAGGAAGCGCTGCGGGCGCTGGTCGAGGTGATCGGCGAGGCCCCGGTCTCGGCCAAGGCCAAGGGAGCCGCGAAGGCGGAGCCCTGGGCGCCGCAAACGACCTAGCAAAAGACCTGGCAAGAGATCTGGCAAAAGAACCTGGATCACCGACAAACTCTGCTGCAAAGTCCCATCCATGGCCCGCCCCAACCTGAAAAATTTCCGGCGTATCGTCGTCAAGGTCGGCTCGTCGCTGCTGATCGATTCCGACGCCGGCGAAGTGCGGGCGTCGTGGCTCGCTGCGCTGGCCGCCGATCTGGCCAGGCTGCATGGCGAGGGCCGCGAACTCTTGATCGTGTCTTCCGGCGCGATTGCGCTGGGACGCAGCCGCCTGAAGCTGCCGCGCGGCGCGCTGAAACTCGAGGAAAGCCAGGGCGCCGCAGCCGTGGGGCAGATCGCACTGGCGCGGATCTGGTCGGAAGTGCTCGGTCATCACGGCATTGGCGCCGGGCAGATCCTGGTCACCCTGCAGGACACCGAGGAACGACGTCGTTACCTCAACGCGCGCTCGACCATCGCCAAGCTGCTGGAATGGCGCGCGGTGCCGGTGATTAACGAAAACGATACCGTCGCCACCAATGAAATCCGCTACGGCGACAATGACCGCCTCGCCGCCCGCGTCGCCACCATGGCGAGCGCGGACCTGTTGATCCTGCTGTCGGACATCGATGGCCTCTATGACGCGCCGCCGGGCAGCAACCCGAATGCGAAACTCGTTCCGGTCGTCGAATCCGTCACCTCGGAAATCGAAGCCATGGCGGGCGCCGCGGAATCCGAACTGTCGCGCGGCGGCATGACCACCAAGATCGAAGCCGCCAAGATCGCCACCACCGCCGGCACCCATATGCTGATCGCGTCGGGCAAGATCGAACATCCGCTGCAAGCCATCGCCAATGGCGGGCGCTGCACCTGGTTCCTGACGCCAGCCAACCCCGTGACCGCGCGCAAGCGCTGGATCGCCGGCTCGCTGGAGCCGAAGGGCACTTTGACCATCGATGCCGGTGCAGTGAGCGCGCTGCGCGCGGGCAAGAGCCTGTTGCCGGCCGGCGTGATCCGGGTCGATGGGCAATTCGCCCGCGGCGATGCCGTCGTCGTGCGCGGCCCCGACACCCATGAAATCGGCCGCGGCCTCGTCGCCTATGACGCCGAGGACGCCGAGAAGATCAAGGGCCGCTCCTCGCCCGATGTGATGACCATCCTTCGCATCAGCGGGCGGGCGGAAATGATCCACCGCGACGACCTCGTGATCGGCCCAAGCGCGGCATTGTCCGCAAATTAGAGCCAGCCTGGGACCCCCAACTAGGCCAATGGCCTGGTCATCACGGTTCGGCCGCCGCTGCCGACGCCTGCCACCAGCCACCGCCCGCCAGCCATGCCGCTTCCGCACCTCGCAAAATACGGATTTTCGTGCTAGGACATGGCCTTAACTGAAAGCAAGAATCGACAAGAACTGACATGACCGCGCCGCTGAAGGCGATCGACGGAAACGCCGATTTGCCGGATCTGATGAACGATCTTGCTGCCCGCGCCCGCGCCGCCGCGCGGGTGCTGGCGCTTGCGTCGCCCGGGCAGAAGAACCACGCGCTCGATGCCATCGAACGCGCCATCCGCGCCCATGCCTCCGAGATTCTCGCCGCCAATGCCGAGGACGTCGCGGAAGTTCGCGCAGGAGGCGCGAGCCCAGCCTTCATCGATCGGCTGGCGCTGACCAAAACGCGCATCGATGCGATGGCCGACGGCGTCGCGACCGTGCGCGCGATCGCCGACCCCATCGGGGTGGTGACCGAGAGCTGGCAGCGTCCCAACGGCATGACCATCGAACGCGTGCGCGTGCCGCTCGGCGTCGTCGCGGTGATTTTCGAAAGCCGCCCCAATGTCGCCGCCGACGCCGGCGTGCTGTGCCTGAAATCCGGCAATGCCGTGATCCTGCGCGGCGGCTCGGACAGCTTTCGGTCCTGCCGCGCGATCCATGACTGCCTGGTGCAGGGATTGCGCGAGGCCGGCCTGCCCGAGGCTGCGATCACTCTGGTGCCGACCCGTGACCGGGCCGCGGTCGGGCTGCTGCTCGGCGGATTGAACGGCGGCGTCGACGTCATCGTGCCGCGCGGCGGCAAGAGTCTGGTCGCGCGCGTCGAGGCCGAAGCGCGCGTGCCGGTATTCGCGCATCTGGAAGGCGTCAATCACGTTTACGTCGATCATGCCGCCAATCTCGACATGGCGAAGTCGATCGTGCTGAACGCCAAGATGCGCCGCCCCGGCGTGTGCGGCGCCGCCGAAACCCTGCTGGTCGATCGTGCCGCGGCATCGACCAATCTCAAGCCGCTGGTGCAGATGCTGATCGACGCCGGCTGCGAGGTGCGCGGCGACGACGCCGTGCAACGAACCGATCCGCGGGTGAAGCCGGCTTCCGATGAAGACTGGGACACCGAATATGAGGACGCGATCATCACCGCCAAGGTGGTCGACGGCGTCGACGAGGCGATCGCCCATATTCACAACCACGGCTCGCACCATACCGATGCGATCGTGACGGAAGACGAAGACGCTGCGCGCAAATTCCTCAACGAGGTCGATTCGGCGATCGTGCTGCATAACGCATCGACCCAGTTCGCCGATGGCGGCGAATTCGGCTTCGGCGCGGAAATCGGCATCGCCACCGGGAAATTCCATGCCCGCGGCCCGGTCGGCGCCGAGCAATTGACCAGCTTCAAATATCGCGTTCACGGCACCGGGCAGACCCGGCCGTGAGCGCCAGAAATTTTTCAAGCGAACGCCTGGTCCCGACACGACGAAAGCACCCTGGTTTGCGCATGCGGTGGCGCCGTTGAAGCCAGCTTCGGTCGCGTCACCGTCTGTTGCGCCAGCGATCCCGCTTCACAGCAACGGCATGCGCATCGGCCTGCTCGGCGGCTCCTTTAATCCGCCGCATGTCGCGCACCGCGCCATCAGCCTGTTCGCCATCAAGCGGCTGAAGCTCGACCGCGTGTGGTGGCTGGTTACCCCGGGCAATCCGCTCAAGGATGATGGGGCCTTGCACGATCTCGACGAGCGCGCGGAGGCCGCGCGCCGCATGGCCAATGATCCGCGCATCGATGTCACTTGTCTCGAATCCGTCATCGGGACACGATACACTGTCGATACGATTAGATATCTGCGCCGCCGCGCTTCCGGCCTGCGTTTTGTCTGGATCATGGGCGCCGACAATCTGGCGCAATTTCACCGCTGGCAAAACTGGCGGCGCATCGCATCCGAGGTGCCGATCGCTGTGATCGACCGTCCGCCGCAAAGTTTTCGCGCCCTGGCCGCGCCCGCGGCCCAGGCGCTGGCGCGCTACCGCCTGCCTGAAAACCAGGCCGGCAGGCTGGCAGACCAGCATGCCCCAGCCTGGGTCTTTCTCACCGGCATGAAGCTGAGCCTGTCATCGACCGGCCTGCGCAACCAGGACGGCAGCTGGAGGACAAGGTGAGCGCGCGGCACCCGAGAAGATGAGGTTACCGGTAACAGTACCCCTTTTGTTTCCGAAGCTCGTCAAGGGGATGCTGCCAAGGGAAGACTGCAATGGATCACGAACTTCGGAACCGGGGTACTGGATATTGAAACCGTTAACCCCACATGCATAGTATGGTTGGCGGGCGGCCGAAGGATTCGGCGTTCGCGATACAGTGAAAGGAATGGTCCCTGGCCACATCTGTATTGTCCAAGTCTGTTTTACCCGAGGTTCCTAAGATCAAGGCATCTAAAAGCGCGCGTAAAACATCGACAAAAGCTGCGGCCTTGAAGGCGCAACCCGACGCCGACAAGACCCTGAATATGATCCTCTCCCGCCTCGAAGATATGAAGGCGGAAGAAACGGTCACCATCGACCTTCGCGGCAAATCAGCATTTTCCGACTACATGATCGTCACCACCGGCCGGGCCAACCGGCATGTCGGCGCGATCGCGGAAAATGTCGCCAAAGGTCTCAAGGAAACCGGAATCAAAAGCATCCACGTCGAGGGCTTGCCCAACTGCGACTGGGTGCTGATCGATTCCGGCGACGTGATCGTGCACGTGTTCAGACCCGAGGTGCGCGAGTTCTACAATCTGGAGCGATTGTGGACTCAGGGCCCGACGGCGGTGAAGGCGGTCTGACGATCCAGCCGATGTAAATCGGCTGGGCGCATGCAGGGGTGCGGCGCGCATACTGCAAGAGCGGATTCGCTTTTGCGGACGGAACGTGCGCAATTCATCGACCTCAATTATTGATCAAGCATGCGCCTCGTCGTCATTTCAATCGGCCGGCTGAAGCAGGGCCCGGAGCGGGAACTGGCCGAGCGTTACCGCGAACGATTCGACGACATCGGCCGCAAGCTCGGCTTTCGCGGCCTCGAAATTCATGAAGTTCCCGAAAGCCGTGCCCGCGACGCGGCGACCCGGATGGCCGAGGAAGCCGCGGCGATTTCGGCCGCAATCCCGGCGAAATCCACCCTGGTGGCGCTCGACGAGCGCGGCGACAATGTCGACAGCGCTGCCTTTGCCCGGCATCTTGGCCGCTGGCGGGACGAACAGGTCGCCAATACTATTTTCACAATCGGCGGCGCGGACGGACTTTCGCCCGATTTACGGCGCATGGCAAAGCTGAGGATGGCGTTCGGCTCCGCGACCTGGCCGCACCAGATGGTTCGCGTCATGCTTCTCGAACAGATTTACCGGGCCGCGACCATTCTGGCGGGGCACCCTTATCACCGCGCCTGACACGCGCAACGCAGGTGCCGGAAAGCACTGATTTGGATTCGATGCTGCCAGCGCGGAACAGTGATTCGTCCCCCGACACCGCCCGCCGCGGTCAGCGATCTGCGGTCCGCATTCCGCTCTCGATCGCCTTGTTGTCCGCGGCTCTGGCCGGGATCGGCGTTTTGCCCGCGGCGGCGCAGGTCGCGGAATCGACGCCGCAGACAACGGCGCCTCAGACAACGACTCCGCCGATATCGGCCGCTTCGCCCGATGCCATCAAGCAGCGCGAGCAGGAACTCGATGCCGCCCGAACCCAGCAGAAAAATGCCGCCGAAGTTCAACAAAAACTCAAGGCCGATATCACCGCGATCGGTCAGGACCGCAGCAAGCTCAATGCGCAGTTGATCGACATCGCCGCCCAGGTCCGCGGCGTCGAGACCCGGATCGGCGACGCCGAAACACGGCTGCGCCCGCTCGACGGCCGCGAGCAACAGATCAGAAGCTCGCTTGATTCGCGCCGTTCCGAGATTGTCGAGGTGCTGGCGGCCCTGCAACGCGCCGGACGACGCACGCCTCCAGCCTTGCTGGTGAGGCCGGAAGATGCGCTGCAATCGCTGCGTACCGCCATGCTGCTTGGAGCCGTGGTGCCCGAACTGCGCGGTCGCGCTGAAAAACTGTCCGGCGACCTCACCGAACTGGTTGAACTGCGCAAGACCATTGCCTCGGAGCGCGACCGGCTCGCGGTTGACCGCGACAGGCTGAGGGACGATCAAACCCGGCTGGCGGCGCTGGTCGACGAGCGGCAGCGAAAGCAGAGCTCGATCGAAAAGGACCTGGAGGCGGAGGGCGCGCGCGCCGTGATGCTGTCCAGGCAGGTCGACAGCCTGCAGGGCCTGATCGGCAAAATGGAACAGGATCTGAAGAGTGCGGCCAAAGCAGCCGCAACCGCCAGCCTGCAGGGGGCGCCTGCCACCATCAATGGCAAGCCCAATCTGGCGGCGCTGAAGGACCCCGCCCGGCTGAGCCCGGCCATTGCGTTTGCCGCCGCCAGGGGTTTATTCGCGCTGCCGGTTAACGGCACCAAGATTCGCGAGTTTGGCGGTTCCGATGGTTCCGGTGGCGTCGAAAAAGGCATTTCTTTGGCAACCCGGCCCGGCGCCCAGGTCACAACCCCGTGTGACGGCTGGGTTGTTTACGCCGGTCCGTTCCGCAGCTACGGACAACTCTTGATCCTTAATGCCGGGGGCGGGTATCATGTACTGATCGCCGGGATGGAGCGCATTTCGGTCAACATCGGCCAGTTTGTACTTACGGGGGAGCCGGTCGCGACGATGGGGACGACGTCCCAGGTCGCTTCAATCCTCGCGACTAACGCGAGCCAGCCCGTGCTCTATATCGAGTTCCGTAAGGACGGCACTCCCATTGATCCAGGCCCATGGTGGGCCGCAAATGAAGGCGAAAAGGTTCGCGGATGATGCGCAAGACTTCTGTAATTCTCCTTAGCGCCGCCACTGGCGCGGCATTGACGCTGTTCGTGACCCAGCCACGCTCGGTGATGATGGGATCGAGTGCGCGTGCCGCGACCTCGGACACCTATCGCCAGCTCAATCTGTTCGGCGATGTGTTCGAACGGGTCCGCAGCGACTATGTCGAAAAGCCCGATGACAGCAAGCTCATCGAATCCGCGATCAGCGGCATGCTGAGCGGCCTCGATCCGCATTCCAGTTACATGGATGCCAAGAGCTTCCGCGACATGCAGGTGCAGACCCGCGGTGAGTTCGGCGGATTGGGCATCGAAGTCACGATGGAAGACGGGCTGATCAAGGTGGTGTCGCCGATCGACGACACACCGGCGTCCAAGGCCGGCATCATGGCCAACGACATCATCACCACGCTCGACGACGAAGCCGTACAGGGCCTCACCCTCAATCAGGCCGTCGAGAAGATGCGCGGGCCCGTCAATACCAAGATCAAGCTGAAGATCATTCGCAAGGGTCAGGACAACCCGCTCGACATCACGCTGGTGCGCGACAACATCCGCGTCCGCTCGGTGCGCGCCCATGTCGAAGGCGATGATATCGGCTATATCCGCATCACCACGTTCAACGAGCAGACCACCGAAGGCCTGAAGCGGGAAATCGGCAATCTGAGCACCCAGATCGGCGACAAGCTGAAAGGCTTCATCATCGACCTGCGCAACAACCCCGGCGGTTTGCTTGAAGAAGCCGTCACGGTTTCCGACACCTTCCTCGAACGCGGCGAGATCGTCTCGACCCGCGGGCGCAACGCCGAGGAAACCCAGCGCCGCGCCGCGCATCCCGGCGATCTGACCAAGGGCAAGCCGGTGATCGTTCTGATCAACGGCGGCTCGGCATCGGCTTCCGAAATCGTCGCCGGCGCGCTGCAGGACCACAAACGGGCCACGCTGGTCGGCACGCGCTCGTTCGGCAAGGGCTCGGTGCAGACCATCATTCCGCTCGGCTCCGGCAACGGCGCGCTGCGGCTCACCACCGCGCGCTACTTCACGCCATCGGGTAAATCGATCCAGGCCAAGGGCATCGTTCCCGACATCGAAGTGCTGCAGGACGTGCCCGACGAGTTGAAGTCCCGCACCGACACCAAGGGCGAAGCTTCGCTGCGCGGCCATCTGAAGTCCGAAGGCGACGAGAAGACCGGTTCGCAATCCTACGTGCCGCCGGACGCCAAGGACGACAAGGCCTTGAAGATGGCGGACGACCTGCTTCACGGTATCAAGTCCACGGCCTCAACGACGCCTGCTGCCGCGCCGGCTAACGGCGACAAGGCCGCGATCGACAAACCCGCCACCGAAAAGGCGAACTGATCCAGTTCAGCCGGATTTTGTGAAAAGGGCGGCCTCCGGGCCGCCCTTTTTGTTGCCGGGTTCCGATCGCCCGGAACTGCACCCGCGGCCCGCTTTCGCCCGGCCCGCCGCGATGCCCTGTCCGCCGGGCCGTATCTGCCAAGGCCTTGCTTCGCCGTGGTATCGTCGGCCCGGTTGATTCGGGGAGACCGATGGCAGAGACGGCCGACGATCTGAGCACGCCGCTCGGACAGAAAACGGTGCGCCGGAAGCGCCGATTCCGGCTGCCGTTTACCGGTCTCCAGGCGCTCGCCGTACTGCTCGGCCTGTTTCTGGCGACCTTCGCAGGCTTCGCCATCTTCAACCAAAATCCCCTGGGCGGCGAGCCCATGACACGCGTCGCGATCCGACAGTCCGCGCCGACCGACGAAAAAATCGCCCCGGCGCCCGCAACTGCCTCCGAGTCGGGCTCAAAATCCCCGGCCAGGCAGGCCGCACCGTCCGAGCAGCGGACCGTCACCATTATCGACGGCTCCAGCGGAGCGCGACACGACGTCGCAATCTCCGGCGATAGCCCGGACAAAGCCGAGACGGATGCCGCCCCCGCCATGATGGCCGGGATAGATCAGCACCTCTTGGAAAAATCACGCTACGGCATGATCCCGGTAGCGTCGGACGGATTGAAGCCCTTCACCGTCTACGCCGCCGATGCCGACCGCGCCAAAGCGGCAAAGATGCCGGTGGTCGCGATCGTGGTCGGAGGACTTGGGATCGGCGCCGCCAAGACCGCCGACGCCATCATGAAACTGCCGCCCGCGGTGACCCTGGCGTTTACGCCCTATGGCTCGGATCCCACCAAGCTGGCCGAGCGGGCGCGGGCGCAACGTCACGAGATCCTGCTGCAGATTCCGATGGAACCGTTCGATTATCCCGACAACGACCCCGGCCCGCAAACCCTGCTCACGACGCTGGCGCCCGAACAGAATCTCGACCGCTTCTACTGGCATCTCAGCCGTTTCCAGGGTTATGCGGGGATCGCCAATTTCATGGGCGGACGCTTTGTCGTGACCGACGCCGTGATGCAGCCGATCGTCCGCGAGGCCGCCAAGCGCGGGCTCGGCTATTTCGACGACGGATCGGCGCCGCGCAGCGTCGCCCCGTCATTGGCGGCCGCCCAGGCGATGCCGTTCGCCAGGGCCGATTTGAGCATCGATGCGGTGCCGACCGCCGTGGAAATCGACCGGGCGCTGGCCAGGCTTGAAAGTCTGGCCAAGGAACGCGGCGTCGCGGTCGGCATGGCCTCGGCGTTGCCGATTTCGATTGAGCGGATTAGCGTATGGGTCAAGGCGCTTGAAAGCCATGGCATCATGCTTGTGCCATTGACAACCGCGATGCTGAAATCAAAATCGGGCTAGAGCATGATCCGGAAAAGTGGGAACCGGTTTTCCCTCGCGACAAACGCCAGAGGCGTTTGCGCGCAGATCATGCTCAAACAAGAAGATGGACGACGAGCATGATTCAACCCCATCATGCTCTAGGGCAATTGGGGCGGCACAATTTCGAAAAACCCGCCAGACCAGTCCGCCGGCGTAATGGCAAGAGGCTTTGACGGAATGGCGCGTTACGAAGACCTGCCCTATCGAACATGCGTCGGCATGATGCTGATCAACGCAGCGGGGCTGGTCTTCATCGGTCGCCGCGCCGGCGGCATCGAACATGTCGACGAAACCCATGTCTGGCAGATGCCGCAAGGCGGCGTCGATCCGGGCGAGGACACCTGGGATGCGGCGAAGCGCGAACTCTATGAGGAAACCAGCGTCCGCTCGGTACAAAAGCTCGGCGAGGTCGCCGACTGGCTGATCTATGACATTCCGCGCACCGTCGCCGGCCGCGCATGGAAAGGCCGTTATCGTGGCCAGCGGCAGAAATGGTTCGCGGTTCGTTTTACCGGCCAGGACACCGAGATCAATGTCGCGAGCCCCGGCGGTGGACACAAGGCCGAGTTCGTCAACTGGCGCTGGGAGCCGATGAAAAATCTCCCGGACCTGATCGTTCCTTTCAAGCGCCCGGTCTATGAGCGCGTGGTCAAGGAATTCTCCAGGCTCGCGGGCGGTTAGCTCTTGGCGGACGATAAGCCCTATCGCCCCAATGTGGGGATCGCGCTGTTCAACAGCTCGGGCCAGGTCCTGATCGGGCGCCGCTTCCGGGACGATGGACCGGAAATCATTCTTCCAGGCCTCGAATGGCAGATGCCGCAGGGCGGCATCGACGCCGACGAGAATCCGCGCGAGGCGGTGATGCGCGAACTCTGGGAAGAGACCGGGGTGACACACGCCGATTATCTCGGCGAAACCGATTGGCTGAATTACGAGTTTCCGCCATTTTCCGGGCCGTCGTCACACCGGCTCGCGAAATTCCGCGGCCAGCGCCAGAAGTGGTTCGCGCTGCGTTTCACCGGCTCCGAGCAGGAAATCGATCCGCTGACACCGCGCAACGGCCAACCGCCGGAGTTCGACCAATGGCGATGGGAACGGCTCGACCGCGTCGCCGATCTCGTGGTGCCGTTCCGGCGCGATGTATATCAGGCGGTGGCGCGGAGTTTTGCGGCGTTCGTGCGATGAGGCGGCCCTAGAGCATGATTCAACTGAGTTGAATCATGCTCGTCGTCCATCTTCTTGTTTGAGCATGATCTCCGCGCAAACGCCTCTGGCGTTTGTCGCGAGGGAAAACCGGTTCCCACTTTTCCGGATCATGCTCTAATTCGGTCCGACTGCAAACGGGCCGATCGCGATGACGTGGCAATCGCTGTCGCGCCTGGTGCAATTGCCCAGGGCTTCACTGACCGCCCCCTGTTCACTGGCCGCCCTGAGCGCCAGTCCCGGACGCCCGGAGGTGCCGACGGCAACGGCATTCCATCCGGATGATGCATCCGCGAGCTTGCGCGCCACGTCGTCTCTTGCATCAGGAGCAATCGAGGGATTCCTGTCTGCGCGAAAGAACCCGATGGCCCTGAAACTGGTTGGCACCGGCACCACGAAGGTATCGTCAATGGCCACGATCATGCAGGCCACGCCGGCCAGCGCGCCGCAGGTTTCAAGGGTTCGACGCTCCGATTCCTCGGTGGTTTCTCCACCGACATAGAAAATGAACTGCCCTCCCGGACCGACCGCGATCGATTTGCTTTTCCGGCCCGGAATATAGGCGCTCTCAAGCCTGGCTCTTCCGGGATCGCGGACAAATGGCATATCCTTCGCCGCGAACGGCTTCTCGGTCGACGGATCGTGCCTGATCCACGGCAGCGGCGGCAGTGGCGGACGGCCATGCGGATAGACCACGGTGTTGCCGACCGCGTAAATCTCGCATTTGCGCGGCGACTGAACCGCGTCGGATTTCTTCTGGCACTGCTCGAGCGCGCTGCTCTTGGCGGTTTCTTCGCTCGGCTGGCCGGTCACCGGCGCGATGATGCCGTTGATGTTAAGGGCCAAAGCCTTGTGATCCGACGCCGCGGCGTATTCGGTCGCCCAGGTGGAACGGATCTTGTCGGTGACGAACGGCATGGTCTCGGCGGCAAACTTTTCGCCCGATGGTGTCGACGGCGGCGAAGGCGCCGCTACGGCCGTCGGGGCGACGGCTGGCGTTGAAATCGCCTGTGGCGAAGACACGGTCACGGCCCGTTTGCTGGCCCGGGATGCTTCTTTCAGCGCCTCCCCGATTTCCATCTTGGTAAAATAAAGAAACCCGCCGACGCCGATGGCGACGAGACACACCACCGTCACCGCCAAAGGCCACATCCAGTTCGGACTGGTGGCAGGCCGGGGTGACAGCGGCTTCTTGATTTGCGGCGTCGCATAGGTTCCGTCCTCGCGCCGCATCGCCACCAGATAGGCGTGCACCGGAGTGGGAATGTTCTTCACTTCCTGCGCGCCGATGTCGGCGAACTG
>NZ_JBEKCZ010000110.1:0-23000 GCF_050014615.1 Bradyrhizobium sp.
TGTCAACTCTCCTCCTTATGCTGCGATAGACGTCCGATTGTTCAAAGCGACGGCGTGTGAAGCCATGGTCTCAAGTCCGATCCAACAAGCGGGCGTGCTCGACGGCCCACGTCGCCAGCACCACATCGCCGATCACGAGAGGATCGCGAAAGAAAGTGCGCTCCGGTACATAGGCGACGAATTCTTCGTCGGCGATCGCATCCAGCATCACCTTGACGAACGAGCCCTGATATTCGATGGCGAGCACGCGGCTGGACAGCGCGGACCGCTCCTGCGCCGATATCACGGCGTCCGGACGCAGCAGCTCGATATCGTCACGCCTGACCGCCACGTCGATCCGGTCGCCGACGCCGACCCGCGCGTTGGCGCGCAATGGCGCCGCCAACGACTTTCTGTCAGGTTGCGCAAACAACAGCCGACCGCTTTCGATCTTTTCGACCTTGCCCGACAACACGTTCTGGCCGCCCAGGAATTCGGCGACATAGCGATCCTTCGGGGTGGCATAGACCTCACGGGCGGCGCCGGCCTGCTTGATCTGCCCGGATTCCATCACGACGACCAAGTCGGCCAGCGCGATGGCTTCGAGTTGCGAATGGGTGACATGAACGAAGGTGATGCCGAGTTCGCGTTGCATGCGCTGCAACTCGAGCCGCATCTGCACCCGCAATTGCTCATCGAGCGCGGAGAGCGGTTCGTCGAGCAGGAGCACCCGCGGCTCCGTGATTGCGGCGCGGGCAAGCGCAACGCGCTGCTGCTGGCCGCCCGAAAGCTGAGCCGGCAGCCGGTCGGCAAGCTCGGTCAGCCGGACCTTCTCGATCATCGCATCGGTTTGCCGGTAGCGGTCGGTCTTCGACAGGCCCCGGACGCGTAGCGCAAAGGCGATATTGTCGCGCACGCTTAGATGCGGAAACAACGCGTAGGACTGGAACATCATGGCGGTGCCGCGCTGGATCGGCGCCAGTCCGACGACGTTTTCGCCGCCGATCACGATCTCACCATCGGTCGGGTCTTCATGACCCGCGATCATGCGCAGGATCGTGGTCTTGCCGCAGCCCGACGGCCCCAGAAAACAACAATAGGCGCCATCCGGTATCTTCAGATTGATGCCATGCACCACCGTATGAACGCCGTCATAGCTCTTGCTGAGACCTGCCAGTTCGATATCGCCGCGCTGAACCGCCATACTTTATTCCGATCAATGTCCATGGGTGCGGGCGCCGCGCCGCTTCTGAATCAGCACGATGGCGCCCAGCGCCGTTCCGATAATGACGAAGGAGATGATCGTGGTCACCGTCCCGAGCGCGTAAAGCGACGGCGAGGTGACGTTGAGCGTCATGCTCCATATTTCCAGAGGCAGGGTATTCTGCGGTCCCGCCGTCTGCAGGGTCCGGGCGAATTCATCGTAAGACAGCGTGAAGCCGAACAGCGCCACCGCGACCAGGCCCGGCGCCAGTACCGGAATGATGACCAGCCGGGTGGTTTGCCAGGCCGTCGCGCCAAGATCGCGCGCGGCTTCCTCCCAGGCTGGATTGAAGCGGGACATCACCGCGAACATCACCAATACGCCGAAAGGCAGCGTCCAGGAAAGCTGGGCGCCGAGCGCCGATCCGTACCAGGAGGTTTCGATGCCGATCGCGTTGAAGAGAAGGCCGACGCCGATGCCAAGCACGAGACCGGGCGCCACCAGACTGCCGATCATCAGGGAGAAAACGATATTGTCGCCGGGAAATCGCCGGCGGAACGCCATCGCGGCCATGAAGGAAACGACCACCGTGATGACCGTCACCAGGATGGCGAGCTTGATCGAGCGATCGAAGGCGCCTTGGACGTCGCCGGTCCGCACCTGGGTGAACAGGTCGACGAACCAGTGCAGCGACAGGCCCTTCATCGGAAACACCAGCCCGCCCCTCACGTCCTGGAACGACAGGATGTAGATGCAGATCATCGGACCATAGAGTGCCACGACATAGAAGGTGAACAGTCCCGCCAACACGTAAAAGGTCCAGGGGCGGCCGCCGCGACTTGGCGCGATGGCCCGCTGCTTCACGCGCGCCTGCACTGTCGGGACGGTTTGCGGCAACGTGCTCATCGGGTGATTTCTTTTCGGATATCGACGGTGCGCAAGATCAGAGACACCATGGCCAGCAGGATCACCGTGAGGATGACCGCGCTCGCCGCGGCGCTCGGATACTGAAGCACCGAAATGTCTTCGTAAAACGCGCCCACCACCGATGCCGAACCGCCGCCCGACATCACCTTGGTGACGAAAAAGTCTCCCATCACGATCGACGCCACGAAGATCGATCCCAGGGCGATTCCGCTTTTCGACAGCGGCACCACGATAAGCCGCAGGATATCGAAACGGCTCGCACCCGCGTCGACGGCGGCCTCGATCACCCGCTTGTCGATCCGCGCCATCGAGTTGAAGATCGGCACGATCATGAAGATCGTCAGCTGATGCACATAGGCGACGACGACGGCGAAGCTGGAATAGAGCAGGAATCCGAGCGGCTCGCGGATCAGGCCGAGGTGCAGGAGCGCCGAATTGATCAGGCCTTCCTTTCCGAGCAACGGGATCCAGGAAATCATGCGGATGATGTTCGAGGTCCAGAACGGCACCGTGCAGATCAGGAACAGGCCGATCGCCAGCAATGGATTGCGGACATGGAACACCAGGAAATAGGCGATGAAAAAACCGAGTAACAGGGTGAAGAACCAGGTCAGGACCGTGAACTGCACGGTTTCTAGATAGAGATTAAAGGTCAGGCCGGATGTCAGCACCGTGGCGTAATTGGCCAGCGTGAAGGTCGGGATCAGGCCACCGAAGCCATCGGTTTCGAAGACGCTGGCGACCAGCACCACCAGAATGGGCAGCACGAAGAACGGAATTAGCACCAGCATCAGCGGCGATACATAAAGCCAGCCCACGAGCGGTCGGGAAAGGATCATGAAGACTCTCGAAGTACGAATTTCGCCGGCCGGCCTGGAAAGGCCAGCCGGGAATTTGACGGCGGCGTGATCAGGCAACCTTGAAGTCGTTCCAGCGCTTGTTCATGTAGGCCGCCTCGTCCATCAGCGTATTCCAGCAGGAAATGTTGGTAACGCGGTCGGTAAAGGAGCCTCCGTCGCGAACGGTACCGGCCACTTCCATCGGCACCCCGTATGGATCGGTGACGGGTTCGGGAGCGGGTTTGCCTTCGTACCAGAAGGTGTATTCGGCAGGAGTCATGAACTTTTTGGCGGTCGATGGCACCGGGCTGTAGTAACCATAGCGACTGACGAACGCGCCCTGCCAGCCGGACATGTACCAGTTCATGTATTCATAGGCAGCGTCGAGCTTCTTGCCGGTGAGATGCTTCATCAAACCCATGCCGTTGCACCAGCCGCGATAGCCTTCCTTGCCATCCTTCACGTTGACCGGAGCATAGGTGCACGGGATCTGCTTGACCCGAACTGCGGCCACGGCGGGTGACCACATCGACTGGATCACCACTTCACCGGCAGCCATCAACTGCACCGATTGATCGAAGGTAGTCCACGTGGCGCGAAACTGGCCGGATTTCTTGAGTTCGATCAGTTTGTCGCAGGTAAAATCTATCTCCTTCTTGGTCATGTTGCCTTTGTTGCCGTATGTGATCAGTCCGGCGCTTTCGAAACACAATGCGGCATCCATGATGCCGATTGCCGGCACGTCGAGGATCGCAGCCTTGCCCTTGAACTTGGGATCGATCAGATCCTTCCACTGCGTCACGGTATGGCCGACGAGATCGGGGCGGTAGCCAATCGAGTCGGCGTTGTAGACTTGCGGGACGTTGGTCAGCCAGTCCGTGACGCCGTCGTGCAATTCCGTGGAATCGTGTTTCTCGATGTAAAGCGCCTCGTACGGCGAGATTCCCTGACGCGGAATCTTGTGGCCGTCGAGTTCGCCCTTGGTGAAGATCGGAAGGAAATTGTTGAATTCAGCGATTTTCTTGGCCTGGATGCCCTGGATCACGCCGCGCTTGGCCGCAAGCTTGGCCTGCCAGCCTTCCAGATCGGCGATGTCGACGCTGTTCGGCTGCGTGATGAAGCGATTGATCGCAGCCGAAGTATCAAGGTTCTGCATCGTCACCTTGAAACCGAGATCCTTGGCCGCCTGATCGCCGATTGCCTTTACCACCGAGTAGGACACGCCGACGTGGCGCAATTCGATGTCCTTGATCTCCTGGGCCCATATCGTGGGGAACCCTGTAACCGCACCACTGCCCGCTGCCGCGCCGACAGCCGCGGCCGCGCCCTTCAGAATGGAACGACGGCTCGGACCGCTGGAGTTACGCTTGGAATTGCTGCTTGAATGTTTCATCTGACGATCTCTCTCTGTCATTTTGCTCGAGATTTGGCCGCAAATTCCGCTCGCACACGCGGAGCCGTAAACTCCGTCGAGCGTGTTGTAGGCTCTGCTGTTCTGACTTCGCCTTGCTGATGGATTGGCGCTTCTGTCCCGCCGCCTGCACCGTCAAATAAATGAACTCTACGCGCGCCGACGTTGGTAGTAGTCGTTTAACTAGGGTCCATTCGTCGGCTGCATCAATGGCGCTCAGAAAAACGCTAACGGTGCCCGCAAGATGAACAACCGCCGAAGGTTTCGTCAAAAACTGCGCGGCGGCGACCGATTGTATACACGCCCGACACGCGCTTCGGCGGTATCGGCTTCGCACCGCGAGCCGGACGAACCGGCCAAATCAATATGTTCGTATAAATACAACGTGCAGAGGAGCGCAGTGACGCGAGTTAATTCCCATGGACCTCGAAAGCCAATCGCTCACGGCCCGGAACCCGCGAAATTTCTCAAAGAAATTCGCTCGGCGCGCCGATCTCCCCGGCTTCGGCCGAACCCGATTCCATGACCAGGAAGGCCGATGACAACCTGACCAGCGCAATCGAGGCGCTGGTGGCCGGTTTCCTGAAGCCAAGAGGCCCGTTGGGGCCAATTTGGGGCCAAGCGGACTTTTGTTCGCAGCCCGTTCTTGACCATGGTGGTGCCAAGTGCTTGATCCTGCAGCAACGGAAGGGTGGCCGAGTGGTTTAAGGCACCGGTCTTGAAAACCGGCGTGCCTGCAAGGGTACCGTGGGTTCGAATCCCACCCCTTCCGCCAGTATCATCCCCTGTCGCTCCCGAATTCACAGTGCCGGTTGTATCACGGTGGGCGACTTGACTGGGAGCGATAAGAGGTCGCTGAAACTTCATGATCTTCCTTTCGAGCTGATCTTCGTCGTTGTGCTTTCGAAAAGACATAACTTCACGGTCTCGCGGCGCGATGCGTCCGAGTCTTGCTTAGGGTTCACCCTCGAATGGGAGGGCGCAGGGAATGCCGGATGCGCGCTGCACCCGCGGTCTCGTGCGCAAAGGAGAGAGTGGATGCGCGCACGAGCATACAGGCTCAGCGGAGGCATCCGGCATCCCCTGCGTGATGGCTTTACGGCTTATGCCGAGCTCTCCCCGGTGATCGGGCTTGTTTGTCACCGTCGCCCCGCGGATAGGGCCGACATCGCCTTCCGCGAAACTTGACGCCAGCGTCGAGGCGTCAGGACCACACGGTTTTGCCGTACGCTCAAACGTCGTTCGTCCTGCGCGCCTGCCGATCGCTCACGAGGTTGAACTCGCCCTGCGACCGCAACTGCGTGCCGACGCTCTTGCGTCCACCACATCCCGTCCCGCGTTCGTGACGACGCGCGACCGCCCCTCTTGCCGGAACAGGACATCAGCAGTTAGCCGATGATTTGCGGTCGGCGTGAACCGGAATTTTGCCCGTCGTGCCAATCTGCCGCATCCCGACGGGCAAGCGCAACGGTTAGCGACATACCGCCGGCGGTGTGGCGCTAACGCTCAATTAATCTAATAAGCCCATAATCTGCAGCAGTATTAGGTTGGGCAACGCGTAAGAGCCGTCGCGCGGATAATCCAGCGGCGGCTTTTTTCGTTGATCTGAGGGCAACGCAGGTGAACAAAACACTGGAAGCTGAACCGCAAATCGATGCGCCGGGCGCTGCGAAGCAGCTTGAGGCATTAGCACCGACCATGAAATCCAGCCGGAAATCGATCCTGGCGCTGTCGGTGTTGGCTTTAGGCCTAAACGCTACTGCGGCCGTCTATACACTGTCGCCTTCCGATTTTGCCCTGCCGGATGTCAGCATTTTGGCCGAACTGCTTCCGCACCAGGGAGATTCCGATCCAACACCGGATCCCGTTGTCGCCGCTTTGCAGGATATTCAGTCGGTCCAGCAGCAACACGTTGCATCGCTGCAAGAAAATAGCTCCTCGTTGCAGCAAAACACAGCCCTGCTTCAGCAGGATTCAACGACGCTTGCTGCTCTCAGAGAGAGCATCACGGATGAACGTGCCGACGTGAAGAAAATATCCGCTCAGATAGCGGATGAACGGGTCGACGTGAGGAAGATGTCGGCTCAGATTTCCACGCTGATAGCGAAGGTCGACTCGCTGCAAAATGCAATCACGCCGGAAACAACTTCCTCCATTCCAACGGGGCGCGCTCGTAACCGGCTATCCGGAGTGCTGCGCAAAAGGATGGCTCGGCAGCCTAAACCTTTAGGGCCCGTCTCGGTGAGAGGAGCCCCCCTAACTGTTCCAGCTACCACGCCAGCCCCAGAAGGCTAGGACATCGGCGCCGATCGGCCGACCCCAAGCAGCGCCCTGCTCCCGGACTCACCAGCAGCCTTCCTGGAGTCGTGCAGAGGCTATTCGAGTGGGCTCAGGCCGCGCCCTTGTTCGATTTTGGCTTCCGAAGTTTCTGGACGAAATATTCCGTCGCCATCAGCAGCGCGATGATGGCGGCGCCAATGACGGCCGGGGTGCGGATCTCCTGCCGGGAAAAGCCAAACTCATAGTGGGCGATATATCCCGCCGATACAGATGCCACGATTGTTCCGACCGCAGCGAGCCACCAAAAGACGGCAATTTCTGTGGGGCCAGATTGTTGGCCGGTCGGTAGCGGCGCCCTGTCGTGCTTGATTTCCATGAGGCGGCCCTGTTGCTGATTGAAAGCACTCTGGCGGCGACTACCTAACGAACGCATTAATTTCTGCGACCGTAGTACTACGGACCGCTGGCGCGCTACGCGTTCGCCGCACAATAGTCGCGCCAGAACTGGCGATAACCGTCCTCCACCCGCCGGGTATAGATCGCGCCGTTTCCGGCCGCCGAGGTGGCCACTCTGGCCGGCAGGCTGGCGCGCAGCGCTTCCAGATCGGAAGCCATCGATGCGTGTTTGCGAGCGATCGCAATGTAGGCGTCATCGTCCTCCGCCACCCAGTCGTGGAGGCCCACAGCGTTCACAATGGCGCCGCCGGCGCGTGACGATGCGCCCTTGCCCAGCTTGGCGACGACGGGAACGCCCGCCTGCAGCGATTCCCAGGTGCTGACGCCGCCATTTTGCGGAAACGGGTCGAGGGAGATATCAACGTTCGCGAACTCGGCCAGATGTTCACGGCGAGATGTCGATCCGATGCACCTGATACGATCCGCCGCAACCCCATGGGCCACGAAACGTGCGATCAGGCCGTCGCGCAGGAAGGGATCGTCGAGCGCGCTGTTCTTGATGACGATGATGGATCCTGCCACCTGCTGCAGAAGTTTCGACCATACGATCATCGCATTGTCGGATATTTTGTCGATCCTGTTGAACACGCCGAAGGTGACATGTCCGTTGCGGATCATTGGAAGCGCCGATGGTTGCATATCCGGCAACGCTTCCGTCGTGATCAAACAGGGCAAATCGTAGATGTTTTCCGCGAACAGATGCCGGGCCGATTCTGGAATCAGGACGGGATCGGCAAAAATGTAGTCCATGGTCGGCAGACCCGTACCGGTCACGCTTCCCCACGCCGTGACCTGAATGGGGGCCGGCTTGCGCGCAAAGACGGTCAGCCGATTGCCATCCGTATGGCCTGACAGGTCGACGAGGATATCGACGCCGTCGGATTGGATCCGATCGGCCAGTTCATCGTCCGAAAATTGCGAGGCATCTACCCATGTCTCGACAAGCGACTGGCACTCCTCGGTCCTCGCGTCTCGAAGCGGCGAACAGGAATAGCAGATGACATGAAACTCCCGGCGATCGTGATTGCGCAACACCGGCTTGAATACCAGCGCTGCCGAATGATCTCGAAAATCGGAGGACACATAGCCGACCACAATCCGTTTGTTCGGATCCGGCATCGGGCGCCGTAACTCTCTTTGCGGTAACTTGACGCCAATCGCATCCCACCAGGCACGTCTGGCCGCTTGATGGACTGCAAAATCCGCATCGGGCGCGAAATCAAGAACAAAGATTTTCTTCGAAATCGCATCTTCGTGGTCAGATTTGATGGCCAGCGCCCGATCGAAGTGTGCGACCGCGGTCGCGGTATCTCCCTGCTTGGCGTAGCAGGTGCCGAGCAACGTGATCGCGACCGTCGAGAGCGGCTCTTGCTCAAGCACCTTCATGCAGGCCGCAATCGCCGACGCAATATCAGCCCTGAGGATCTTGATTGCCGCCTTACAGCGCCATGCGGCTTCCATAACGGGATCGATAGCGAGTGCCGCGTCGAAGTCTGCCTCCGCCAGGGCAAACTGCCCCATCCGCTGATGGACCCGGCCGCGGTAGGTCAAAACCTCTGCGAAGTCGGGCTTGATGGCGAGCACCGTATTGAACACGGTTTGAGCCGCATCGAAGTGTCGCAGTTGGAGACGCACCACACCCTTGCCGATCATTGCCTGCAAATGGCCGCGCTGAAACGAAAGGGCACGATCGAAACTCTGATCGGCCTCATCGTTGCGGTCGAGCAGCAAAAGGGCCATGCCGCGATTGCAATAGGCGTCGCCGTAGTCGGGCTTGAGCTGGATGGCCCGGTCGTGGGCGTCGACGGCCTGCTCGGCGAGTTCCAACCTCGTCAGCGTATTGCCGAGATTTGTCAGTGCCGTCGGAAAATTCGGTTTGAGCGCGATCGCCTTCTCCTGGCATTTGCGCGCGTCGTCGTAGCGCCTCAGGTTGAACAGCGCCGTTCCGAGATTGGAGCGCGCTTCCGCCGAACGCGGCTCGATGCTCACGGCACGCGCGAGATTCGCTTCGGCCGCTTCGAACTGCCGGCAGTCCAATTCAGAAACGCCGAGCAGGTGCCGCGCATCAAAGTGGTCGGGCAGGTCTTTGAGAATCTGCTGGCACAGCGCCTGGACCTCTGCGTGCTTGCCCTGGCGATAGGCTGCAATCGCCGCCGGCAGCAACACCTCGGCCTGCTTCTTGAACTGCTTTTGCAGCCTTGCATTCTGAAAGGCGCGTGAGCCGACACTGCTTTGCAACTGCGAATTCCCCGTGGAAGATCCGTCTTCGGGAAGATAGCAGTATCCCGGTGATTCGCGGCAGACCCCTGCCCGTGCTCCCGCGAGAGGCATCTGCCGTTTCGTTGCCCCGCATTACCTGCGCCACCGACCGGCAGGGCGGCATCAGTCCGGCGTCCCCTCGGCGGACTGCGAGATCCCGGCACAATAGTCGCGCCAGAACTGGCGATAACCCTGCTCCACCCGGCGTGTATAGATCGCGCCGTTTCCGGCCGCCGAGGCGGCCACTCTGGCCGGCAGGCTGGCGCGCAGCGCTTCCAGATCCGAAGCCATCGATGCGAATTTCTCCGCGATCGCAATGTAGGCATCATCGTCCTCCGCCACCCAGTCGTGGAGGCCGACGGCTTTCACAATGGCGCCGCCGGCGCGTGACACTGTGCCGTTGCCCAGCTTGGCGACGACGGGAACGCCCGCTTGCAGCGATTCCCAGGTGCTGACGCCGCCATTGTGCGGAAACGGGTCGAGCGAGATGTCAATATTGGCGAACTCGGCAAGATGGTCACGGCGTGAGTTGGATCCGATGCACCTGATGCGATCCGCCGCAACCCCGTGGGCCACGAAACGTGCGATCAGGCCGTCGCGCAGGAAAGGATCGTCGAGCGCGCTGTTCTTGATGACGATGATGGATCCCGCCACCTGCTGCAGAAGCTTCGACCACACGATCATCGCGTCGTCGGATATTTTGTCGATCCTGTTGAATACGCCGAAGGTGACATACCCGTTGCGGATCATTGGAAGCGCCGACGGTTGCATATCCGGCAACGCTTCCGTCGTGATGACGCAGGGCAAATCATAGATCTTTTCCGCGTACAGATGTCGAACCGATTCCGGAACCGTGACGGGATCGGTAAAAAGGTAATCCATGGTCGGCATACCCGTGCCGGTCCCGCTTCCCCACGCCGTGACCTGAATAGGGGCAGGCTTGCGCGCAAAGACGGTCAGCCGATTGCCCGCCGTATGGCCTGACAGGTCGACGAGGATATCGACGCCGTCGGATTGGATCCGATCCGCCAGTTCATGGTCCGAACATTGCGAGGCATCTACCCAGGTCTCGACAAGCGACTGGCACTCCTCGGTTACCACGTCGCGCAGCGGCGAACAGGAATAGCAGATGACATCAAACTCCCGGCGATCGTGATTGCGCAACACCGGCTTGATTCCGAGTGCCGCCGAATGATGTCGGAAATCGGAGGACACATAGCCGACCACAATCCGCTTGTTCGGATCGGGCATCGGACGCCGTAACTCTCTTTGTGGTAACTTGACGCCAATCGCATCCCACCAGGCACGTCGGGCCGCTTGCTGGACCGCAATATCGGGCGCGAAATCAAGCGCGAAGATTTTCTTCCTTATCGCTTCTTCGTAATCGGGCTTGATGGCGAGCGCCCGATCGAAGTGAGCGACCGCGGCCGTGATGTCCCCCTGCTGGGCGTAGCAGGTACCGAGCATCGTGATCGCGACCGGCGAGAGCGGCTCCTGCTCAAGCGACTTCATGCAGGCAGCGATCGCCGACGCGGTATCGCCCAAGATTATCTTGATTGCCGCCTTGCCGTGCCATGCGGATTCCATCATGGGATTAACGGCGAGCGCCGCGTCCAAATCGGCCTCCGCCTGGGCGAGCTGTCCCATCTCCTGATGCGCCCGGGCGCGAAAGGTCAAGACCTCCGCGAAGTCCGGCTTGACGGCCAGTACCGCATTGAACGCGGTTTGAGCCGCATCGCAGTGTCTCAGTCGCAGACTGGCTATACCCTTGCCGATCATTGCCTGCAAATGGCCACGCTGAAACGAAAGGGCACGATCGAAACTCTGATCGGCCTCATCGTCCCGATTGAGCAGCAACAGCGCCATGCCGCGATTGCAATAGGCGTCGCCGTAGTCGGGCTTGAGCTGGATGGCCCGGTCGTGGGCATCGATGGCCTGCTCGGCGAGCGCCAATCGCATCAGCGTATTGCCGAGATTTGTCAGCGCCGCCGGAAAATTCGGTTTGAGCGCGATCGCCTTCTCCTGGCATTTGCGCGCGTCGTCGTAGCGCTTCAGGTTGAACAGCGCCATTCCGAGATTGGAGCGCGCTTCCGCCGACCGCGGTTCGATGCTCACGGCAAGCGCGAGATTCGCTTCGGCCGCCTCGAACTGCCGGCAGTCCAATTCGGAAACGCCGAGCAGATGCCGCGCATCAAAGTGGTCGGGCAGGTCTTTGAGAATCTGCTGGCACAGCGCCTGGACCTCTGCGTGCTTGCCCTGGCGGTAGGCCGCGCCCGCCGCCGGCAGCAACACCTCGGCCTGCTTCTTGAACTGCTTTTGCAGCCTTGCGTTCTGAAAGGCGCGTGAGCCGACACTGCTTTGCAACTGCGAATTCCCGGTGGAAGATCTCTTCGGGAGGATAGCAGTATCCCGGTGATTCGCGGCAGACCTCGAATCGTCAGGCCGCGCGTATCGACGCCAGAAAATTTTCGACTTCACTTTTGAGATGATTGCTTTCGCCGAGCAGTTCGCGCGCGGAGCCATGGACCTGCCCGGCGGCCGCCCCGGTATCGGCCGCGCCGCGATTGACCTCCGCGATGCTGCCCGATACCTGCGTCGCGCCTTGTGCGGCCTGTTGAACGTTACGGGCAATTTCCTGGGTTGCGGCGCCCTGTTCTTCGATGGATGCCGCGATGGCCGAGGAAATTTCCGCGATCTGGGTGATGGTGCCGCCGATCGCCTGAATGGCCGATACTGAATGTTCCGTCGCGGCCTGCATTTGCGTGATCTGCACGCTGATTTCTTCCGTCGCCTTGGCGGTCTGTCCGGCGAGCGCCTTGACCTCGGAGGCGACAACAGCGAATCCCCTGCCCGCTTCGCCGGCGCGGGCGGCTTCAATGGTCGCATTCAGAGCCAGCAGATTTGTTTGCGCGGCCACGGCGGAGATCAACTTCACGACCTCACCTATGCGATCGGCCGATTGCGATAGTTCCGCTATTCGGACGTTGGTCTGTTCGGCCTGCTGCACGGCCGCGCTGGCGACCTTCTTCGACTCATGAACCTGTCGACCGATTTCCGTCACGGAAGAAACCATCTGTTCGGACGCGGCCGCGGCGGATTGCACATTTGCAGACGATTGCTGGGATGCCGCCGCTACGGTTGCGGATAATTCCTGAGTGGTTTCGGCCGTCCTGGTCAGGCTGCCGGCGGCCAGTTCGATTTCGGCGGAGGCTGTCGATACGGTCTGGACGATTTTGCTGATAGCTTGCTCGAAGCGATCAGCAACCTGCAGCATCGCCTCGCGACGCTGGATCTCGGCGCGTTCCTGCGCCTTGGCTTGCTCTGCTGCAAATTGCCTGTTTTCAAGCAATTTCTCATGAAAGATGAACAACGCGCTGGAAATCTTGCCGATCTCGTCGCGACGATTGACCGGTTCGATCTTGCTGTCGAGATCGCCTTGCGAAAGACGCTCCATCGCCATCGCCATCGTGACCAGCGGCGTGGAGAGCCAGCGACCGAACAGCAGCGCCAAAGCCACCATCACCAGGATGGTGACGCAAATCGACCAGAACACATATCGCTGTACGGAGGCGAGGTCGGTCTTGACCGATTCGAGTCGTTCGTCTGCGGCTTTGCGCACCGCAATCAGGCTGGGTCGCAGGCGATCGTAGATTTGCGCGAGGTCGACCGCCTCTTCCGTCAAGGTGCTTTGACCCGCCATGAAGGCCAGGAAACTCGCCTTGTAGACATCGACGAGTTTGCTGATCTCGGCTTTGCTGTCGGCAGGCAAATCGGCTTTTGCGAGTTCGATCGAGAATTCATCGGCGCGCTTGCGAAGCTCATCGCCATATTTTTCATCGCCACGCAACATGAAATCCTTCTCATGGCGACGCATCATCAGCATGAGAACCGCCAGTCGCGGCTGATCGTATTTTTTGAGCTGGCCTTCGACGGTGTGAACGGCGGTCCGCAGTTTTCCCTGCAAGCCGTCATTCTCGTTGAAGCCGATCAGCTTCTGCGCCGACACCACATTCGAGAAACGCGTCGTGTAACTATTGATAACAGCACGGAAGGAGCTGGCTTGCCGGAGCGGATCCTTTTCCGGCAACGTTTCGGCGAGACGTTCAATATCGCCGAGATAACCGACCGCGGTGTTCACAGTTTCGGTGTGCGACGCTATCTTTTTGTCATCCGGCTTCTGGAGGAATTCGGTTGCGATCTCGCGGCCCTGCAACAAGCCTTCGGAAACCTTCGCTGTCAGCAAGGCCAGCGCGCTAAACTCGTCGGCCTTGCGTTGGCTTCGGGCTTCGATCTGCAGGCTGACGAGATAAATTGCTCCGATAACCGAGACACCGGTCATTCCAAGCAACAATATTTGTGAGCGAAGGCTGAGGTGGATCCGACCACCAACCCGGGTGTTACGGAAAATTGTCATGTCCAGCGGACCTCAAATCAGCACGTGCTTAAATATGAGGCGGTTATTAGACTATTGAGCATAAAATAACGTTAACTGCGGCACCGCACCGGCCTGGATGCCGCAGATGTTCGGACGGCAACGGCCGTACCGGGCTCGCCTAGCTGTTTCCCTGGTTGTTTCCCTGGTTGTTTCCTGGAGCAGACGGTGGCGGGGGAGGAAATGACGCCCGGTAGCTTGGCCGCTCGGCGTGGTGGGCGAAATACGCGGCGAGGTGTTTCGCCGACTGCACCATTTGTTTCCCTTCAGGGGCGCGCTGCGCGACCTCGAGAACGGGCATCAGGAAGATGTCCGCGAGAGAGAAGCTGTCGCCCACCAGATAGCCGGTCCGCGCAACCGCCTGGTCCAGCACATCGACCTGGGTCTGCATCGACGGCAGTACCGCACTGATCGCGGTGCGGTCAGGCTTGCCGTCTGCGCCCTTGGGAAACAGGTAGCCGAAGATATAAGTCCGTATCAGACACGGATCGATCGCGGTGTTGACCAGCGACACCCATTGTTCGACCTCGGCGGCTCCGCGCGCGTCGTCGGGGATCAGCTTTGGGCCGGCGAAGGTTCGGTCGATGTAGGTCGCGATGGCTTTGGACTCGCACAGCGTGAGCTCGCCATGACGCATCACGGGTATCTTTCCGAACGGGTGGATGGCCAACACTTCGGGACTGTGCATCCGGGCCGGGATCAGGTCGTAGGGCACCCGCTTTTCCTCAAGGGCCATGCGCACGACCCAGACATAACTCGAAAACGGCGCTCCGATGATCTGAATCCTGGTCATTGTGGTCTCTCCTGTCGTGCCATGCATCGTTGCCCCTCGATCGGCAGTCCGCGGCCGTGGCCGGGCTCCCATGGGGTTCGACGTCAGACGTTTGGGAGAGGCCGTGGACGACTTTTTGGGAGGGGAAAGTGGTCAGCCCTGGCGGCCGGGATCGGGCTGGTCTTGCGGCGTTGCAACAAAGGTCACGCCAATCCGGTTTTGCTGGATCCAGGCAATCCTGCATTCATGGACTGACGAGTCGCTCGCTATCACCAGGCGAAACTGCGCGGGCACGAAGGCGGGATTGTCGACGTCGATGGCGGCACCCTCGGGCGATATGTTTCGCACCACGCAACTCAGGACAGACCCGCCCGACGATACGTAGGCCGGTTCGTTTATTTCGGTTCGCGGGTACTTTCGCTTCTCTTCCATCGGCGCGTTGGCCTTGATCGCCACGTGTGGGCTGAAGCTAGCAGCAAACCCTAAATAATTAGGCAGAGCATTTCTCGGTCAAGGGAAATTCGGTTGGCCGCGAACGGCGGATCGCCTTTTGCACAGCTGTCCTCGCGTCCGCCCGGGCTTCCGCTTGCCGCATTGACAGGATAGCTTCGCCGCACTGCCCGTGCGTAGGCGCGACGCCGGCTCGAAATAAACAAGCGCCAGGGAAAAACGCCATGTTCGAGATACTCGATCGACAGACGAGTCTGACCGGCAATCAGATCAGGATTCTCGTCGCGGCCATTATCGGCGATGCGCTCGAATTCTTCGACTATTTCCTGATCGGTTTTGTGCTCGCCTTCCTGATCGGGCCCTGGAAACTCACCTTCGGCCAGTCGGCCACCGTGCTGATGAGTTCCGGCATCGGCGCCATCATCGGCGCCTATGTCTGGGGTTGGCTCGCCGACCGCATCGGCCGTCGCAAGGTCTTTATCGGCACTGTGCTGAATTTCTCCGCGGCGACCGGCCTGTTGTATTTTACGCCCGACAATGGCTGGATCTATCTTTCGGTGCTGCGCTTCTTCGTCGGCGTCGGTGTGGGCGGTCTCTATTGCGTGGATTTGCCGCTGGTGCAGGAATTCATGCCCTCCGCCAAGCGCGGCTGGGTTGGTGGCCTCGTGACCTGCGTTATTCCGCTTGGCACCGGCCTCGGCGCGGTGCTCGGCGCCTCCGTGGGCAACGGCGAGTGGCGGGTGCTGTTCGCCATCGGCGTGCTGCCTGCGTTGCTCGTCCTGCTGGTCCGGCTCTGGGTACCGGAATCGCCGCGCTGGCTCTGCCGTCAAGGCCGCTACCAGGAGGCCCGTGAATCGCTCGCATGGGCACTGCAGATGGAGCCCTCGGCGCTGCCGCTGCCGACCGCCGCCGACGCCGGCCCGGTGATCAAGTCCAACTGGGCTGATCTTTTCAAATATCCGCGCAGCCTGATGGTCTCCTGGCTCGGCAATGCCGGCGCGCAGACCGGCGTCTACGGCATTACGCTTTGGGTGCCGTCGCTGTTCGTATTGCTGCTCAAGGTCACGCCGCAGGAAGCCGCGAAAATGATGATCCTGCTGACGGTCTTCGGCTTTGTCGGCCGGATCTCCTTTGCCTTCTTCTCGGAGTGGATGGGGCGGCGCAACGCCGGCGGGCTGTTGGGCTTCGGCGCGGGCGTCCTGACCATCGTGGCCGGCTACAACTACGACACCATGATCATGGGCGTGTCGGCGTTCTGGCTGATATTGGCCGTCACCTACTTCTTTGCCGATGGCGGGTTTGCCATCGTCGGGCCTTATGCGGCCGAAGTCTGGCCCTCCCATCTTCGCACCTCGGGCATGGGGTCGGCCTATGGCTTCGGCGGCATCGGCAAGATCATCGGGCCGGTGGGCCTCGCCTTGATCGTGGGCTCGGGCAATTATCTCAAGCCTGATGTGCCGTTACCCGAGATTCCCCTGGCTTTCCTTTATCTCGGCTGCTGGTTTTTGATGACCGGGGCGGTGTATTATTTCTTCGGGCTTGAGACCCGCGGCAAGTCGATCGAGCAAATCGACAGGGAACTGGCGGTCACCACCTGATGTATGACGGGCGCCGATCCCGACCCCATCTTCGTCCAAAGGAGAACCACGATGCCGCTTGGCGGACTGCAGCACTATACGATTGAACCCCAGGATCTGGAGCGAACCAAGGACTTCTATTGCGACGTGCTCGGGCTCGAGAACGGCGACCGGCCGCCGCTCGGTTTCCCCGGCTACTGGCTTTATTCCGGCGGTGTCGCCACCGTGCACCTGATGGGCACCCGCACGCCGCGCGAAGGCATCGTCGTGCGCGGCACCGGGAAAAAATACGAGGACACCGGCCGTCTCGACCACATCGCCTTCGCCGCGACCGACGTTGACCGTGTGCGCGAGCGCCTGCAGTCCAGGAACGTGAAATTCCGCGAAAGCATCGTGCCGCGCACCGGCGACACGCAATTCTTCCTCTATGATCCCGATGGCGTCGGCGTGGAGCTGAATTTTACCAAAGAATAAGCCGTCCCCGGGTCTTGCGCTTGCTCGACGTCCCGCGCAGCGCAACCACGGCTGGCAGTGTTGGGTTCGGCGCCGTCTGCGGCGAGCCAATCCCGACAAGGTCATGACCCGGCCATATCTCGGGCGCGAAGCGGTCGGCTTTTCTTCAATTTTGCGTGACGAATTGAAGGGCCGCGCCGCTGCGGCAGGATAGCCGGGTGCGAAGCCTTCAACCTACCCCAGGGCACGCGTGCCCGGCTATTCGCGGCGGCCGAACAAGCTTTCGCTCGAAAACGCTTTAGTCGAGTCCGCGCTCATGGCTCAGGCGTACCATTTCCTGGATAAAGATCGCCTTCTGCTTGTCGTCGAGGCTGGTGAATAGCGGTTCGGCCGCATCGGCAACGCTGCGTTGATCGACGGCGCGATCATTGAGAAACTGGGCCTCGTTGCGCATCTGCTCGACGATATCGTCGGGTGGGTCACGCTTGGCGCGCGCAATTCTGAGATTGAGGCGGTCGGCGCCGTTGTGGCCGAGATAGTGCATAGCGCTGTTGAACGCCGTCCAGTTTTTCTCCTGCTCCGGCGTCAGGTTCAATTCGGTCTTGATCCGGTCGATGTCGGCGTCGCTGTTGGCGACGATCTGTTCGGCGCTCAGTTGCGGTTCGCCGTCCTGCGTCAGCACCGCGGGCGCCGCAGCCTTGGCGGTCTTGGTGCCCTTCGCTGCCTTGTTGGCTTTTGCCGAGCCGGCCTGCTTCGATCCGTTGGCGGGGGCCTCCCCTTCTTTCCCGACGCCAAGCACGCCGGTAAACACGCCGACCACCCCGCCGATGGCGCCTCCCAGCACGCCGCCGACCGGTCCTGCGGCCTTGTTGCCTGCCTCGGCTCCCTGCTGGACGCCCTTGACCAGCCCCTGCGCTTCCGCCGCCGGGAGTGGGCCGAGAAGCAAGACGACGGCTGCGGCAAGCGCAATCCGCAGTCCCACTTGCCCAGGCGTTGCCGATGTCAGGCTGATCATTATTTGGCCTCCTTGGTCGATCTTGAAACGCCGCGCCGACGCTGTTTCCCCGAATCCGCACATTACCGTTTTCGCGGCAACCAAGTCTACCGCGGCGCGGCCTTGTGGATGATGAGGCTTGCAACGAAATGGGCGCGCGCATCTCGTTCCATCGCGTGGGCATGTGCGGCGCAATAACGGCCTGTTTCGGCGGCTGCGCCCGCCGCGATTGGCAGTGGACCTCAACAATATGCACCTGCTAAACGACATCACGAGGCCGTCCTTTGACGGCCGTTTAAGAAGAAAAGGCCATGCAGCACGGTAGAAACCGGGCGAGGCATTGGGCAAGAAACCGGGCAAGGGACTGGGCGGGAAACTGGAAATGGCGACCAACAAGAAGAAAATTTTCATCACTGAATCGATGTCGCAGCCGGGACGAGCGCTGCTGAACGCGCGCGACGACATCGAGACCATTGAATTTCCCAACCTGATCTCGGCCCGGGATTTCGAGACGCTGCTGGGGGAACATGCACCGGTTCATGGTGTGGCGCTGGGCGCGACCCGGTTCGGCGAACCGGAACTCGAGGCCGCGAAGGACATGAAGGTGGTGACCCGGATCGGCGTCGGTTACGACGCCGTCGATGTGCCGGCACTCAGCCGCCGCAAAATCCCCCTGCTGGTGGCGGGGAGCGCCAATTCCCCGTCGGTCGCGGAACAGGCGATGTTCATGATGCTGACGCTGGCCAAGCGCGCGAACGAGATGCACGCGCTGGTGAAGGATGGCCAATGGGCGACCCGGCTCGGCAAACTGCCCTACGATCTCTACGGCAAGACGGTCCTGATTGTCGGCTTCGGCCGCATCGGCACCCGAACCGCCAAACGCTGCCTCGCCATGGAAATGAACGTTCTGGTCTACGATCCCTATAAGTCCGCCGCCGAGATCAAGGCCGCCGGCTGCGAGCCGGTTGCCGATCTCGATGCGGCGCTGCCGCGCGCCGATTTCGTCACTGTCCACTGCCCGAAAACTCCGGAAACGGTCGCGATGTTCGATGCGGCTCGGTTGGCGCGGATGAAGCCGACCGCCTATCTCGTCAACACCGCGCGCGGCGGAATCGTCAATGAGGCGGCGCTGTATGACGCGCTGGTGTCCGGCAAGCTCGCGGGTGCGGGCCTCGATGTGTTCGAACAGGAACCGCCGCCGGTCGGACATTCACTGTTCGAGCTTCCCAATGTCATCATTGCGCCGCATGTCGCCGGCGTCACCCGGGAAGCGGTCGACCGGATGAGCGAACAAACCGCGCGCAATATCCTAAGCGTGCTCGACGGCGAACCGATACGCCAGAACATCATCAATCAGGATGTGCTCGGTTGATTGGCGCGTGAATGCGCTTTGGCCGATGACGTAGCTGCTTCGATGCTTCATCACCGCGGATGTCACCATGGCCTTCAGGGAATACGGCGACTTTGACGGGGTGGGCCTCGGCGAACTCGTCCGTAAAAAGCAGGTCAGCGCCGCGGAATTGCTGGACGAGGCGATCGCCCGAACCGCCAGGGTCGATCCGCAGATCAATGCGGTGGTCGTGAAACACTACGACTTTGCACAACGACAAATCGACCAGGGAATTCCGGATGGCCCCTTTGCCGGCGTGCCGTTTCTGCTCAAGGATCTGGAGTTTCTAAAGGGCACCCGGACCACTTCGGGCGCCGAGGTCTACAAGGATGCTGTTGCTACCCACACCGGCACCCTCGCCCAGCGTTTCCTCGATTCCGGGGTCACGATCTTCGGCAAGAGCTCCACGCCTGAATTCGGCTTGATGCCGACCACCGAGTCCCGGTTGTTCGGTCCGACCCGAAATCCGTGGAATCTCGCGCATTCGTCTGGCGGCTCTTCCGGCGGCGCGGGGGCTGCGGTTGCCACACGCATTGTGCCGGTGGCGCACGCCAGCGACGGCGGCGGATCGATACGTATTCCAGCCTCGGCCTCCGGCGTGTTCGGATTGAAACCGACCCGTGCACGCAATCCGCTCGGTCCCGAGCGTGGCGAAGCCTGGAGCGGGTTTTCCTGCGGCCATGTGCTGAGCATCAGCGTGCGCGACAGCGCCGTCATGCTGGACGCGGTCCACGGGCCCGAGCCGTCGAGCCCTTATGTTGCGCCGCCGCCGGAGCGGCCTTTCGCGGAGGAAGTCGGTCGCGACCCCGGCCGGCTGCGCATCGCCTTTACCGACAAGTCGCCCTATGGCGATGCGATCGATCCTGAAATCGCGGCGGCGGTTCAGGAGGTCGCGACCCTCTTGGCAGGGCTCGGCCATCATGTCGAGGCGCGCGCGCCGGTGCTGGCCGCCGATCCGGCGGTCGTGATGGCAGCCATCGTCAGCGCCAACACCGGCCTAGCGGTGCGGCTGGCCGAGCAGCAGTTTGGTCGGGCCATGACGGACCGCGATTTCGAGAGATTGACGCTGGCAACGGCGCGCAACGCGCAGAAGGCCACCGCGACCGATTTTGTGGCCGCGCAACTCGGCGCATTCCGGATTGCGCGCGGGCTTGCGGCCTTCTTCGAGACTTGCGACGTGTTCCTGTGCCCGACGCTTTGTTCGCCGCCGCTGCGGATCGGCGAGCTCGATTCGATGTCGTCCGACCTGTCGCATATTGCACCGGTCCTGCGGCGCTATATGCCCGCAACCTCGATGTTCAACATGTCCGGCCAGCCGGCGATGTCGGTGCCGCTGGCGTGGAATGCCGCGGGGTTGCCGCTTGGCATGATGTTCGCCGCACGATTCGGCGACGAGGCGACATTATTTCGGCTGGCGGCACAGCTCGAACAGACACGTCCCTGGAAGCAAAAATTACCTCCGGTTTGCGCCTGAGCTGACAAAACTCAGCCGCATTCGGGGCTGAATAAGGCACCCGGAGAAGCCGGATTCGTCTTCGGCGCAATGGGTTAAGGGTGGGGATTAAGATTGTGAATCAGAGCGACCCGACCGATCATGCGCTGGCGGCCATCGCCAGCATCCTTGATCAACCTGAACCCGTTCCCGCGCCCGAAAAGGCCGCGGCTGAGGAGCGGTCCGTCCCCCCCGAACGGATTGAGGCTGACGGCTATTCGAAAATGGGCCCCGGTCCGATGGTGGCGATCCGTTTCAAGTGGACCGTCCGTCGCGCGGACCATGGTCACTATTTCGTGGACGAGACCATCGGCGACAATTCGCGGCCGATGACCAGCGGGCCGATGTCGGCGGAAGACGCGATCCGGTTCGTGGATGATCGCGAGAGCGAGGCGCGGCAGCGATTTGAGCGCCTGAAAAGCGAAATGACCGGGCGCGCCGCGGCGGCGAATGTGGTCCGCAAGGACGGCGGCGAAATTTAGCCCGGACAATCCGGCGGGATTGCACCCGCGCTCACCGATTTCGCGCTTACTGGATTTGGCGCTACCGACTGGCGTTCACTGATTTGGCGTTCCCAGAAAATTCTTCTTGACGAGATCGACGCCGCAATGGCGCAGGATATCGTAGGCTGTCGTTACGTGAAAAAAGAACTGCGGCACGCTGAACGTCAGCAGCAGCGATTGGCCGGTAAAATTTCGCTTCGACCCGTTCTTAAAGGTGAAAACCACCTCTTTGTGGGCGGTGCCGTTGATCCGGGCAGGCTCCAAACTGGCAATAAACGCTATCACGGAAGCAATGCGCGCCTTGAGTTCGGGAATGTCAGGCTCGGTATCGGGCAATACCGGCGGTTCGACGCCGGCGAGCAGCGCGCATGCGATCATCGCGTGCCTGTTCGCCTCGCCCACCTGGCGCGTGAGATTATACATGTTGGGATAGAGGCGCGCATTGAGCAGAATCGAAGGATCGATTTTCCGCGCTTCGGCGTGAACAGCCGCATGATCGAGCAGACCAGACAAACTGCCCAGAAATTGAGTGAAAACGACGACGGACGATTGATGCATTGAGACGGTCACGGTCGAAATCCTCTGCGTACAGCGTGAGGTCCGAATATGCCGAATGTGGCGGCAAGTCTATCTCACCTGGCATATTCTCACCTGGTCTGGTCGGCGGATTTGAACCAAAGCCGCCTGCCCACGACTCATACCAGGAAAGTGATGTGAATCACGTTGCCGTAAGCGGCCGGGGCGCAGGATCAGACTGAGGTTCCACCTGCTCAGGAGGTGATGATGAGAAGGCTTTTTGCGATCGCCGCATTTCTGCTGGCAAGCACCGCCGCCCAGGCTCAGTACACCTTCGATTATGGCGGACGGACCATTCGCATCGATCCGGACCGCGGGACGGTTTCGATACCAGGCGTCTATGACAATAGCGGGCGCCGAACAAAACGCTCGCGCAACGATCAGGACAGCAACCGTCTCAGCAAGCAGCCGCCCGAGCAGGCGAATGTCGACCCGCAGGCACCCGCCGCAGCCCCCGCCCCGGCCCCGGCACCGGTCGAGCAGATTCCCGCGACCGCGAACACCACACCCGCGCCTTCGAGCGCGACGGCGAATGTTGCGCCGGCGGATACCGCCGCTCCCATCCAGCCCCAGGCCACCGCAACGGCGCCGCAAGTTCAAGAGGACGCTGCCCCCGCCGCCAGGCCCGCGCCGCCGCCGGTGGTTGCGACGGCTCCACTACCCGCGTCCCCCGCTCCCGCGACAGCGGCCGTCCAATCCGTCAATTCACCGCTCGGTGTCTGGCTGACCGAAGAGAAGGAAGGCAAGGTCCGGATCGAGCCATGCGGCGCCAATCTGTGCGGATATTCCGTCGACACGAAGTCGAACCAGAACGGCAAACAGGTCCTGATCAATATGAAGCCCGGCAAGGATGCCAAATGGAGCGGGCGGATTTTCGATCCGAACACCGGCAGCACCTATGATTCCACGATCGCGTTGAAAGGCCCCGATAGCCTGCGCGTCCAGGGCTGCGCCTTTGGCGGCATGTTCTGCGGCGGCCAGACCTGGAGCCGTCTGAACTGACGGC
>NZ_JBEKCZ010000111.1:0-34609 GCF_050014615.1 Bradyrhizobium sp.
GGCATCGGCTTGGTCGAATCGTAGAACAGATAGCCGCCGGGCTCGATCGAGGCGAGATCCTTGTCCCAGGTCTGCGGGTTCATCGCCACCATCATGTCGACGCCGCCGCGGGCGCCGAGATGACCGGCTTCGGTGACCCGCACCTCGTACCAGGTCGGCAGCCCCTGGATGTTGGACGGAAAGATGTTGCGCGGCGACACCGGAACGCCGTGGCGCAGGATCGCGCGCGCGAACAGCTCGTTGGCGCTGGCCGAACCCGAGCCGTTGACGTTGGCGAAGCGGACGACGAAGTCGTTTACGCTGCTGATCGGGCTTTGGACTGGCATGATGTACCCGCGTGAGTCATGTCGATGAGATATTTCTGCATGTCCCACGCGCCGGTGGGACAGCGTTCGGCGCACAGCCCGCAATGCAGGCAGACGTCTTCGTCCTTGATCATCACCCGTCCGGTCTTGAGACCGTCGGCGACATAGAGATCCTGGTCGAGATGCGGCGAGGGCGCCTTCAGCCGCTCACGCAGGTCGGCTTCCTCGCCATCTTGCGTAAAGGTGATGCAATCCATCGGGCAGATGTCGACGCAGGCGTCGCATTCGATGCACAGCGGCGCGGTGAACACGGTCTGGATATCGCAGTTCAGGCAGCGCTGGGCTTCGCCAAGCGCGAGCTTGAGGTCATAGCCGAGTTCGACTTCGGCGCGGATGTCCTTCAGCGCGACGACCTTGTCGCGATGCGGCACCTTGTAGCGCTTGTCGCTGGAAACATCGTTGTCGTAGCTCCACTCATGGATGCCCATCTTCTGCGACGAGATGATCACCTCGGGCAGCGGACGCTCGGTGATGTCCTCGCCGGAGAGCAGCTTGTGGATCGAGAGCGCCGCATCGTGGCCGTGCGCCACCGCCCAGATGATGTTCTTGGGGCCGAACGCGGCGTCGCCGCCGAAAAACACCTTCGGATTGGTCGAACCCATGGTCTTAGGATCGACCTTGGGCATGTCCCATTTGTCGAATTCGACGCCGCAGTCGCGCTCGATCCACGGAAAAGCGTTCTCCTGGCCGACCGCAACCAGCACGTCATCGCAGGCGATGGTCTCGTCGCGTTCGCCGGAGGGAACCAGCGTGCGCTTGCCTTTGGCGTCGTACTCGGCCTTCACCTTCTGGAAGGTGACGCCGGTGAGCTTGCCATTGTCATGGGTGAATGCGACCGGCACCATGAAATTGAGGATCGGAATATCCTCGTGAAGGGCGTCTTCCTTCTCCCAGGGCGATGCCTTCATCTCCTCGAAGCCGGAACGCACGATCACCTTGACGTCTTCGCCGCCGAGGCGGCGCGCGGTGCGGCAGCAGTCCATCGCGGTATTGCCGCCGCCGAGCACGATCACGCGCCGGCCGATCTTCTCGACATGGCCGAACGACACGCTGGAGAGCCAGTCGATGCCGATGTGGATATTGGCGGCGGCTTCCTTGCGGCCGGGAATCTCGAGCTCGCGGCCGCGCGGCGCGCCGGAACCGACAAAGATCGCGTCATAGTCCTCGCCGAGCAGCGCCTTCAGGCTGTCGATGCGCTGGCCGGCTTTGAACTCGATGCCGAGATCGAGGATGTAATCGGTTTCCTCGTCGATCACCGAATCCGGCAACCGGAATTTCGGAATCTGCGTGCGCATCATGCCGCCCGCCTTGGGGTCGGAATCGAACACGGTGCAGTGGTACCCGAGCGGCGCGAGGTCGCGGGCTACCGTGAGCGAGGCGGGACCGCCGCCGACGATCGCGACGCGCCTGCCGTTATCAGGTGAAGGCCGCGGCATGCGGTGCTTGACGTCGTCCTTGAAGTCGGCGGCGACGCGCTTCAGCCGGCAGATCGCGACTGGTGTTTCCTCGACCCGGCCGCGGCGGCATGCAGGTTCGCACGGACGATCGCAGGTGCGGCCGAGAATTCCCGGAAACACGTTCGATCTCCAATTGATCATGTAGGCGTCGCTATAGCGGCCTTCAGCGATCAAGCGGATGTATTCGGGAACGGGTGTATGCGCGGGACAGGCCCATTGGCAATCGACCACTTTGTGAAAGTAGTCGGGCGCCGAGATATCAGTCGGTTTCATTCCTACCTTGTCCGCGCCAAACTCGAGTACCGCGCGGCCTTACTTTTCTGGAACGCTCAGGTGGCGTTCTTGTGGTTTTTGAATGGCCTCATAGGCTTATCTTATTAGAACCATTCAGGAGGGTGCACAAAGGCAATTTTGCTTGATCTCCAGCTTTTACCGGGCAAACGCATAATATTAATTTTAGGGCCGCTGCTCTATGCGGCAGTGCAGCATTAACGCTTGCGTCTGGGCGGGAGGTCGCTCTTCGCGAGGTCCCACATCAGACGATAGATGCCGGTTGAAATGACCGCGGATTTGAACGCGGCGGTCTCTTCAAGGCGCGCGGTGACCGCGGGAATGGCCTTCACATCCGTGGCATCGATCAGCACGAACCAGTCGCCGGCGCCGGGATCGGAACTAGACGGGTTGTCCGTGAGCGGTTTGGAAAGCACCGGATCGCTCTCGATCAGATGCATCGAGATGATGCCGTCCAACAGGCCGGGATCGAGCACATCTTCTAACGCCGCACGCAGATTTTCCTCGCCGCCGGCGGACGGGCGAAGGCGGATGATGCCGAGCACAGCCCCACGGCCCTGTCCGCGGCTGACCGTGATGCGCGCCACCGCACGGATCATGTTCTTGAAACGCGCGATATTCGCTTTGGACCAATCGGTCTGGCTGGCCAATGCGGTGCGATAAATAGCGCTATCAAGCACCTCGAACGTCGCGGTCGAATAGAGGCTGAGATATTTCGGCGCGCCTTGATGCGCGATGTAGCGCCTCGCCTCAACGAAGCCCTCGATCGCGACACGCTCTTCCAGATGTTCGCGGTCGTACCATCGGTTGAATTCGGCTTCGTCCGAGGGATCGATGTCCATCGAGGTCAGCAGCATGCCTTTTCCGGCGAGCGGCATTTATGGAAATCCTTATCCACGAACCATGGAAGCGAGATCCGCGATCGCCCGCATCACCGCGTCGCGGACGCCGGGATCGTACAGCGAATGGCCGGCGTCTTCGACGAAGCGAATCTCGGCCTCGTGCCATCGCGCGGCCAGCGCATGTGAGGTGGCCGGCGGACAGAGCAGGTCATAGCGGCCCTGCACGATGATGCCGGGAATGCCCTTGAGCCCATCGGCTTCCGCCAGAAGCTGGTCAGGCTGCATGAAGCAGTCATTCTGGAAATAATGCGCTTCCATCGAAGGCGTCGAGGGCAGGGCGCCGGATGATTGCAATGACGCGAGATCGAGCCGGTTTCGTCGCGGCGCATGCTGGGAAAGAATCTGTTCGGTGTCATGCCAGGCGCGGATCAACGGGCCATGGATCGCGGCATCGGCATCGAGAATGCGGCGCCAATAGGCGTCGAGCGGCGCCGTGCGCTCCTCCGCCGGCAATAAACTCAGGAAATCGTCATTGAGACCGGGATAGAAGCGCGGCAGCGCGTCGAGAAAGGCGCCTTCGAGCTCGGCGCGGGTGCCAAGGAAGGTCGCGCGCAGCACGATCCCCGAGACTCGCGCGGGATGTGCCTGCGCATAGGCAAGCGCCAGTGTCGCGCCCCATGAGCCGCCGACGACCATCCAGCGCGCGATGTTATGTTGCTCGCGGATCATTTCCATGTCCGCGATCAGATGCGGCAGCGTGTTGGCGTCGCGGCGGCCTTTGGGGCGGCTGCGCCCGGCGCCGCGCTGATCGAACAGCACCGCGTGGAATCGCTCCGGATCGAACAGCCTGCGGTGGTCGGGCTGGCAGCCGCTGCCGGGCCCGCCATGCAGATAGACCGCCGGGATGCCGTCGGTCCGGCCGACGGTTTCGACGTAAATCTCGTGGCCGTCGCCGACCGGCAGCAGTTGTGATGTCAGCGGTGCGAAGGGGTCGGAACGGTGGCCCGAGGCTTTACCGGCGGATTTGCCCGCGTCGGCGTCAGGCGCCATGGTCGCCGCCCGTCTCGGGCGTGCCCCCGGCAAAATTGCGATAGATGAAACGGTTGTTGTCGCCGGCGGCTTCGCTCTCCGCCAGCTTGAAGATTTTCTCATGCAGCGGCGACAGCGTGCAGGCCGGATCGGTATTGCCGGCGTCGCCGGTCAGCGCGAAAGCCTGGCAGCGGCAACCGCCGAAATCGATTTCCTTGAACTCGCAGCTTTGGCATGGCTCCGGCATCCAGCCGGTGCCGCGATAGCGGTTGAAGGCCTCGGAATTCTGCCAGATCCAGGCGATCGAATGATTGGACCGCACCGATTCGAATTCGAGCCCGGTGATGGATTCGGCGGCGTGGCAGGGCAGCACCTTTCCAGCGGGCGAGATGTTGAAGAACTGCCGGCCCCAGCCGCCCATGCATTTCTTCGGCCGCAGGGCGTAATAATCCGGCACCACATAATCGATGGCGAGGATGCCCTTCAGCCGCACCTCGGCTTCCTCGACAATGCGGCTGGTCTCCTCGATCTGCGCGAGAGTGGGCATCAGCGCGGCGCGGTTCTTCAGCGCCCAGCCGTAATACTGCACGTTGGCGACCTCCAGCCGGTCGGCGTCGAGATCGACCGCCATCTGGATAATATCCGTCAGCTGGAACAGGTTCTGGCGATGCATGACGGCATTGACCGTCAGCGGCATATCCAGCTCGCGCGTCCATTTGGCGACTTCGAGCTTTTTCTGATGCGCATGTTTGAGGCCGGCAACCCGATCGGCGACGACGGGTTCGTTGCCTTGAAAGCTGATCTGCACATGGCACAGCCCGGCATCGGCCAGCGCGGAAAGTTTTTCGCGCGTCAGCAGCACGGCGGAAGTAATGAGATTGGAATACAGCCCGACATCGCTGGCGTGCTGGACCAGTTCGACCAGATCCTTGCGCGCGGTGGGTTCGCCGCCGGAGAAATGAATCTGCAGCACGCCGATCTCGGCCAATTCAGAGAGAACCTTCTTCCATTCCTCGGTGGTGAGTTCGCTGCCGCCGCGATCGAGCTCCACCGGATTGGAGCAATAAGGGCATTGCAGCGGGCAGCGATGCGTCAGCTCGGCCAGCACCGCGAGCGGGATGCCAAAGGTTTCCGCGGTCGTGCCGCGCTTTTCCAGCGCCGCGAGCCCGTCCCTGGGATCGCTGGCGGCTATACCGGCATCGGTCAGCGTTGGGCTCATGAGGTCTTCTCGCGCGCTTCGGTAAGAAATCCCTTGTCGGCAAGGTCCTGCAGCATGGCGATGACGTCGGTGGCGATCGCACTGCGGTCGGCGGCATATTTTTCGGCGAGCTGGTCGATCATAGCCGCGACGCTGCGAACGCCGTCGCACAGTTGCAGCACCTCCACCGCGATCTCGTCCGGCGCCAGCACGCGCTCCGGCGCCAGGATCACCCAGACCTGCCTTGTTTCATCGAATTTCAGCTTGGCATGTCGCGGCAGAACCGGCCGGCTCGCCTCGCTGACGCTGATATTGCGTGAGCCTGCCATCGTTTCGCCTCTCGCGCTCAACTTGCCTTGGGCACAAACGCGCCCGGCGGCACATGCCCGTCGACATAGGCATGATACAGCGCGTCGAGCTGAACCCATAGCACATTGGTCTTGAAGATCAGCGCGTTGCAGACCGCCTCGCGCTCCGCCGGCGTGGTCGCATGGTTCCTGACATAATCGAGCGCGAAATTGGCGTCGCGCGGCGCCTGCGTCAGCCGCCGGCTGAAATAGCTCATGATATCAGGGTTGACGAAATCGTAATGCGCCAGCATGCCCGAGATGCGTTCTTCATGCAGGTTCGGCGCGAACAGTTCCGTCAGCGAGGAGGCGATCGCCTCGAGCGGGGTCTTGTCGCGGACGAAGTGCACATAGGCATCCACCGCAAAGCGCGTCGCGGGAAGAATGCCTTCGGCGGATTCCACATAGGCGCTGTCGAGGCCAAGGCCTTCGGTCAGCTTCAGCCAGCGTTCGATGCCGCCTTCGGTGCCGATATTGCCGTCATGATCCTCTATCCGGTGCCGCCATTCGACCCTGGTGGCGCGGTCGCGGAAGCGCGAGATCACCACAGCGTCCTTGATGGGAATCGTGCTCTGGTAATAATAGCGGTTCAGCGCCCAGGCCTGCACCTGGCCCTTGTTGAGCTTGCCGCCGTGCAGCAGCCGGTGAAACGGATGCAGATTGTGATAGCGGGTCGCGCCGATGTGGCGCAGTGCGGCTTCCAGTTCCGCGGCGCTGTCGAGCGCGACATCCCTGCCCAGGGAAAAAGCCGTCATCTGGTTGGAGACCCTGGCATTCACAGCGTAAACTCCGTTCCATCGGCTGGAATTTGCCAGCCCGCGCGCTCCGCCATCTTGCGCTCCGCGGAATCGCGCAGCAGTGCCGGATTGGAATTGTTGATATGCAGAAATACCTTCCTGTCGATATCAAGACCGGCCAGGGCGGCGATCGCGCCGGCATCGCCTGACATGGCGATGTGTCCCATGCGTTGCCCGGTCTTGTTGCCGAGGCCAGCCGTAATCAATTCGTCATCGCGCCACACTGTGCCATCGAAAAAGATCAACGGCGCGCCCTTGAGGCGGGACTTGAGTTCGTCGGACACGTCGGCGCAGGCGGCGAGAAAATAGAAGAACCTGCCCGTCGCCTGGTCGCGGATGCGAAGCCCCAGCGTGTCGCCGGCACCGGTGTCGCCCGCGGGATGTGCCTCGCCTTCCAGATACCATGCGCTTTTGCCGGCCACGGCGAACGGCAAAATCTCGATGCCGCAGGGTGAGCCGTCGGGCAGTGTCGGCTCGAACGCCTCGTCCTGTTCGATCGGCCGACGCCGCACGTTTGTTTCGCTGAGCACGTTGAAGACGCTGTTGGTCTTCAGGATCGCCAGCACTTTGGCGTGCGCGTAGATCGTGAAGGGCCAGCCTTCGCGCATCGACAACAGACCCGCGACCGCGTCGATCTCGCCGTTGGTCAGAACGACGCCCGCGATCGGACTGTGACGAAGCTTCCCGGCGGCGGGGTGAAGCTGCGGTGTCGCGATCAACTGCTGACGCAGATCGGGAGACGCATTGATCAAAAACCAGTGATCGCCATCGGCGCTGATCGCAATCGAAGCCTGGGTACTTCTGAGTTCGGGGTGTTCGGTTCGCGCCGCCAGACAGACCGGACAGCCGCAATTCCACTGTGGAACGCCACCACCCGCCGCGGCGCCCAGGACGACGACGCGAAGCATGATCCGTCTCCTGGAAATTTTCTAAGGCTTCGAACTGAAGACTTTAAGCTACACAACAAGCTTCAAGCGACACAACAAACTTCGAAGGTGGACCCAGACACAGCCACAGCCCCGAAATCAGGGATGCGTCATGCCCGGAGGTCCACCTGCGTTAAAACGTAATGCTGTCGCAGCCGCTTACTTGCGGGCGGCGCACGCATACATGTTGATTTCCATGCCGACCGGCACTTCGACGATTTTCGGTGCTTTCCAGGCCATTTTGGCTCTCCTTGTCAAACCGGACGAACTCCGCCCAGTAGTTAAGGTAGCGCGGATCGAAAAGTTCGCCAGTGAAATCTTTTGTTATAAACCCGCCGTTTTTATGCTGCATCGCAATAGAAATTCACGGTTTTGTGCGGGCGATCGTCAAAACAATGTGGGATTCAACGGGTTCATTGCTGGGGCTAGAAACCCGGAAGCGGATGCCGGTGCGATCCGGCGCGACGCGCTCCGGATAAAGATCTTGTGAGATGTCGCCGGCGCCGGTCCGGAGGCTGTCCTAAGGAAGTGGTTACGGCCGATGCCCAGATATTTCTTCAACACGCGGATCGGCGATGAGCTGATCTCCGATCCCGAGGGCGAGGACTTGCGCGACCCCGATCGCGCCTGGGAAGTCGCCCGCGCCATGATCCGGGAACTGCTCAGGACCGAAGCCATGGAAGCGGGCCTCGTGAATGCGATCCTCGAGGTGACCGACGATGCCGGCGAGATCGTGCTGGAGTTTCCCTTTACCGAGGCGCTGCACGACGTGTCGGACGTCACGAAGCATTGATATCACCGCCGTTATTCCCGGCAGTTGCGCAAATGTTTCCGATTGCGTCCCGACGGAAAAATATTGAAGAGTGTCCACACGAAGACCACCGGCGCGGGCAGGGTGCTTGCCCGCGCTAAGGATTAAGGGCTTCCACAAAGGGGAGAACATTATGAGGATCTACTCATCGGCGCCGCGCAGCCTGCTGCTGGCTGGCGCCTTTTTCGGAGCTATGACATTTGGCGCTGCCGCGCAGCAGCCGGCCAGCCCGCCCGCTGCGGCGGCCGCGCCGGCGCTGCCGCCAGGGTCGCCTCTGATCGGGCGGCCGGACAGCGAAGCCGCGGCCAAGCTTGCGCCCGTTGCGGCGCCGCCGATTGCAGCCGCGCCGGACAAATTGCCGTTGGCCATGCTTAAAGTGCCGGCCGGCTTCAATATCGAGGTCTATGCCGCCGGCATGGCGAACGCGCGTTCGCTGGCCGAAGGCGACAAGGGCACGGTGTTTGTCGGCAGCCGCACGGTCGACAAGGTCTATGCCATCGTCAACAAGGACGGCAAGCGATCGGTCAAGATCGTGGCCTCGGGCCTCTACCGGCCCAACGGCGTCGCGTTCAAGGATGGTACGTTGTACATCGCCGAACTCTCGAAGGTTTCCAAGATCGAGAAGATCGAAGATAATCTCGACAGCCCGCCGAAGCCGACGGTGATTTACGACAATCTGCCGAAGGATGAAGCCCACGGCTGGAAGTTCATCGCCATCGGGCCCGACAACAAGCTCTATGTTCCGGTCGGACAGCCCGGCAACAACGTCCTGCATGACGATGCGCACGGCCAGATCCGGCGGATCAATCTCGACGGCACCGGCGCGGAAGTGGTTGCGCTCGGCGTTCGCAACACCGTCGGGTTCGACTGGAATCCCGAAAACAAGCAAATGTACTTTACCGATAACGGCCGTGACTGGTTGTCGGAAGACGTTCCGCAGGACAAACTCAACCGCATTACCAAGGTCGGCGAGGATTTCGGCGCGCCGTACTGCTACCAGGGCAATATTCCGGACCCTGAATTCGGCTGGGGACATTCCTGCAGCGAATTCACGCCTCCGGTTGGCTTGATGGGGCCGCATGCGGCCGCGCTCGGGATGCGGTTCTATACCGGCAACATGTTCCCGAAGAGCTACAAGAATACCATCTTCGTGGCCCGGCACGGTTCCTGGAACCGGTCCAATAAATTCGGCGGCGACGTCGTCTCCGTCAAACTGAACAAGGACGGCACGGTCAAGTCGATAGAACCGTTCATCACGGGCTTCCTGCAAGACAACAAATATGTTGGTCGTCCGGTCGATGTGATGCAGCTGAAAGATGGTTCGTTGCTGGTCTCCGACGACTGGAACGGCGCCGTCTATCGCATCAGCTACGGCAAGCAGAAGGTCGCCGCGCAGTAAGCATGAGATAATGATCGGGGGCAGCGCCCGCTGCCCCCGATTTTCTTTGGACTGTGTTCCCCCAAGATTGTGTTCCCCAAGGATGGGTCGATGCGAAGAAAAATAATAATGGCGCTGGTATTGGCGTCCGTGGCTTTTCCGGCGGGCGCGGAGACCGTTCAGGAGCGTGCCGCTACCTGTTTTGCCTGTCACGGCGAGCACGGACAGTCCGAAACCGAAAATACCCCGTCGCTCGGCGGGCAGCAGGCGCCTTATGCGTTGATCCAGCTGTTCATGTTTCGCGAAAAGCTGCGCAGCTTCGAGCCGATGAACGAGATGGCGAAGGCATTCACCGATGACGACCTTCGCACCTTTTCCGATTTCATTGCCACGCTGCCCAAGCCCGCGCCCCCGGCCGACGCCGGCGATCCCGCGCGAATGGCGCGTGCCCAGGCGCTGGTGCAGCAGCACCGCTGCAATACCTGCCACAATCCCGATTTTTCCGGCAAGGACAATGTCCCGCGCCTCGCCGACCAGCGTGAGGATTATCTCGCCAAGACCATGCGGGAATACAAGGACAACAGCCGTCACGGCTATGATGGCACCATGGCGGAGGTGCTGCAGCCGGTGACCACGGATCAGATCGCCGATCTGGCTTATTTTCTCGCCCGGGCGCGCTAGAGTCTTTCCATTGAACCTCGCCATTGAACCCTGGATCAACCTTGCAGCCCTGCGGTATGGCGCTGCCCCGGCGGCGGCGTTACAACATGGGCGATCCAAGGGAGTTGGTCATGGATGGTCTCTGGCGTCTGCCGGCTGCTGAACTCGCTACGCTGATCAGGTCGAAGAAGGTTTCAGCCAAGGAGGCGGCTTTCGCCGCGCTGACCCGGTTGGACGCCGTGAACCCGTCGATCAATGCGGTTGTCGACCATCGGCCCGAAGAGGTGCTGGCACAGGCCGGGGCCATCGATGCGGCGATCGCGCGCCACGAAGATGTCGGTGCGCTGGCGGGGGTGCCCGTCACCGTCAAGGCGAATATCGATCAGCAAGGCTTTGCCACCACCAACGGCCTCAAGCTGCAGCGCGATGTGATCGCGCACAGCAACAGTCCCGTGGTGGACAATCTGCGCAAGGCCGGTGCCGTTATTCTGGGGCGGACCAACTGCCCGGCGTTTTCCTATCGCTGGTTCACCACCAACCTGATCCATGGCGACACCAAAAATCCGCGTGATCCCGGCGTTACGCCGGGTGGCTCATCCGGCGGCGCGGGAGCGGCGGTCGCCGCGGGCATCGGCCATATCGCGCATGGTACCGATATCGCCGGCTCGATTCGTTACCCGGCCTATGCCTGTGGCGTTCACGGCCTGCGCCCGACCGTTGGCCGCGTCGCGGCCTTCAATGCGTCGCTGCCCGAACGCCCGATCGGGCCGCAGATCTCGGCGGTTTCCGGTCCGCTGGCGCGCACCATCGGCGATCTCAGGATCGCGCTGGCGGCGATGTCCGCCCCGGACATGCGCGATCCCTGGTGGGTATCGGCGCCACTCGAAGGACCGGCGATGCCGAAGCGGGCGGCGGTGTGCCTTGCGCCGGACGGGCTCGAGCCCGTCGCCGAGGTGAAGGCGGCTGTCGCGGATGCGGCCAAGCGGCTGCAGCATGCGGGATGGGTGGTCGAAGAAATCACGACAACGCCGCCGCTGCGCGAGGCCGCGGAGCTCCAGACCAAACTCTGGATCGGCGATGGCTATGAAGCGCAGCTCGACGCGGCCGAGCGCGAAGGCGATCCCGGCGCGCTCGCCTGCCTGCGCGGCAACCGCGCCAAGGTTTTCCCGTTCGACGCCACGACGCTATCCAGGGTTCTGACGCGGCGGGCGACATTGGCGCGGGAATGGCTGCTGTTCCTTGAGACTTATTCGGTTCTGCTGATGCCGGTATCCGGTGAATTGCCGTTCCCGGACGGCCTCGATCTGCGCGATGACGCCTCGTTCGCGCGGGTATGGCGCGCCCAGTTGACGCAAATTGCTATTCCCTTCATGGGGCTGCCTGCGCTAACGGTCTCGACAGGTCTGGTCGGCCGCGTCCCCGTCGGTGTTCAGGTGGTTTCCGGTCGCTTCCGCGAGGATCTCTGTTTGCTCGCGGGCGAGGCGATTGAAGCCGGTGGAACGCCGTCGGCGCCGGTCGACCCCGCAGGCTGAACGAATTTCCGAAGGGTGTGAAGGAAGCACGATGGCAGGCATTTACGATTTCACGGCGACGTCGCTTGCCGGCGAGGCCGTTCCGCTGAAGCGATACGAAGGTCAGGTTCTCCTGATCGTCAACACCGCGAGCGCCTGCGGATTTACCCCGCAATACAAGGGGCTCGAGGCGCTGCAGCGTACGCTTGGTCCGCGCGGCTTTTCGGTTCTCGGCTTTCCCTGCAACCAGTTCGGGGGCCAGGAGCCCGGCGATGCCGCGCAAATCGAGCAATTCTGCACCAGCAATTACGCGGTCAGCTTTCCGATGTTTGCCAAGATCGACGTTAATGGCGGCGATGCGCATCCGCTGTATCAATATCTCAAGAGCGAAAAATCCGGACTGCTCGGCGCGTCGATCAAATGGAATTTCACCAAATTCCTGGTTGATCGTTCCGGCAAGGTGGCCGCGCGGCACGCGCCGACGACAACTCCGGAAGCACTCACAAAGGAAATCGAGGCGTTGCTGTGAACGAGAAGAACGAAGCCATGACCGACCAATTGCCCGATCGGCTCTCGAGCGATCCGAAAAGCCCTTACTACAATGAAGAGATTCTGGCGCGCGACGTCGGCATTCGCTTCAAGGGCGTCGAGAAAACCAACGTCGAGGAATATTGCGTCAGCGAGGGCTGGGTCCGCGTCACCGCGGGCGCCGCAAAGGATCGTTACGGCAACCCGCTCACGATCAAGGTTCACGGCCCGGTCGAGCCGTATTTCCGCAGCAAGCCCGCGTCCTGATTTTCGTCATCGCGAGCGGCAATAGCGACGACGTACTCCAGCTCATCGCATTGTGACTCTTTAACGATTGCTTGTTCGACGAGGGCCCCGAAAGGGGCCTTTGTCGTTTTAGAATTAATCGAAGAGCCGAACTCCGCTGTAGCCCGAAGCTCGCTGGCATGTACTAAGACCAGCGCGGGTGTCGACGGCATGCGGGTGTCGCGATCAACGCAGTATGACCTCGCGATGAGGGTTCAATCGGGGCGAATGATGGATGAATTGAACGGACGCATGATCGCCTGCCAGCTGTTGATCACGGGCCTGATTGCGCGCGTCGCCAACAATTCGCCCGACCCGTTGCGGTTTCTCACCGATTTTCGCGACGAGATCAAAGCGGTGGTGAGCGGAATCAATATCGCGGGAATGGACAATACCGATCGGGTGCGGCAGAGCGCGCAAAAAGCCATCGACGAGTTGTTTTCCCTGATGAAGCCGCCCAGCGTCGATTGATTGGTGGATTACCAGAAAGCCCCGGTTCACGGGCACTTCTGGTTCGCTGTTTAGAACGACTTCAAATTCGATTTAGAACGATTTCAATCCTGAGATTAGAATCGATTTGATCTGGATGGATTCAAACATCCTGGCGCCCTCGTCGCATTGACCCGAAATTTTTCGCTCGATACCAACCGCTGTGGGCTCGATGCAGATCAACTGCATGCGAAAATTCAGTTCGGTCAGGGGCGAGTGAAATGAATCAAGTCAAAGCACCGAGGTCGCTGCGTTCGAACGTGGCGATGAACTCGGTCAACGCCAAATTTGAAAATGCCAAGTTTGAAAATTACTCCGGCCGAAAAGTCTCCGCGGTCGCCGGGCTGGTCGCGGTGGCCTCGTTCTCAGGCGCCGAAGCGCAGCAATCAAACCTTCCGCCGGTAACGGTCGATGCGCCGGTGGCGCGCCCGCGTCCCGCCGCGTCGGCGCCGTCACCGCAACAGGTCAGGGCGCGCAACGCGCTGCGGCGCGCGGCGCGCCGTTCGCAGCCCGCGGCAGTGCCGTTTCCCAATGCCGGCGGCCTGAGCGCGGACCGCAATCCCTACGCGGATGCAGCGGCGCCCTACAAGGTCGACCACATCCAGGCGTCTGGCAAATTTCCCGAACCATTGCTGAACACGCCGAAGACCGTCACCGTGATCAGCAAGGACGTGCTGGCAGATGAGAATGCCACTTCGCTGAAGCAGGCGGTCCTGAACGCCGCCGGCGTGACGCTCGGGACCGGCGAGGGTGGCAACGCCTTCGGCGACCGGTTTTTCGTTCGCGGCTTCGACACCCGCAATGACGTCTTCATCGACGGGGTGCGCGATTCCGGCGTCAGCGTCCGCGAGAATTTCTTTACCGAGCAGATCGAGATCCTGCGCGGGCCGGGCTCGTCGTTCGCCGGACGCGGCACTACCGGTGGCGCGATCAATATCGTCACCAAGCAGGCGACCACCGAAAAGAGCTTCTATAATATGGATACGACGTTATCGACCGATCCCGGCGCGCGCGTTACGCTCGATGTCAATCAGGTGATCAATCCAATGCTGGCGATCCGCGCCGGCGGCGTGTTTCAGGACTCCGATGTCGCCGGCCGCAGCTATGCCACCGACGATCGCGGCGGCGGCTTCGTTGCCATGACGTGGAAACCCGTCGATGCGTTGAAGGTCACCGCGGACTACGTTCACACCGACATCCACGGATTGCCGGACTTTGGCGTGCCGTACCTCCGGACGGGACCCACCAACGCCGCCGGTCAATATACGACCACCGCCGGCGGCCCGGCCCCGGAGTATGGTGTCAATCGCGACAATTTTTACGGCTTCGTCAACCGCGATTTCTTCGAGGTCCATCAGGATATCGCCACGATCAACACCGAAGTAAAGATCACTCCCGACCTGACCTTTAGCGACAAGATTCGGGGGTCGGAGTCGCTGCTCAATTACATCGGCACGATTCCGGAGTCATCCGTTGTTGCGGCGAACACGCTGACCGCCAACACGCTGAGCCGGTATCAGCCAACCGACGTCGTCGCCAACCAGAGCGAGTTCACGTACAAATTCGATACCGGCAACTGGCACCACACCGCGGTCGCCGGCGTCGAAGTCTCGCGCGAAACTTCCAGCATCGATACATATACCGGCCTGAGCTCCGAAGGAACTGCTGGGCTTGGTGCGTTCAACAGCAGCGGGTCGCCAACCAATGTGAGCATCACCAATCCGCAATACACCTTCGCGCCGTTCTCGACGACGCCCACGCTCACGGGGAAGCCGACGCAAATCGCGATCGACACGACGAGCGGCTACCTGCTCGATTCCGCCAATTACCGCGATCTGGTCATCCTCAATGGCGGCATCCGCTTGGACGACTACGGCATCAAAGCCAGTGGTTACGGCACGTCGGGCTCGGTCGCGGGTCTCTTTGGTTCGCAAGCTGCGCAGTTTGATATGCCGAACTTCAATCTGGGCCTCACGCTGAAGCCGCTGCCGATTACCAGCGTTTATGTTGCCTACGCCACGTCGTCTGATCCGGTGGGCTCCGAATTCGACGGTACCAGCGCAGCTTACGGCGGACTTGCGCCGGTCATCAATGGGGGTTCGAACCAGATATTTGGGCCGATAAAGAACACCGCGATCGAGGTCGGCAATAAGTGGGAGTTGTTTCAACGCCATTTGCTCGTGAGTGGCGCGCTATTCCAGACCGACGTCACCAATGCGCGAGAGTCGGTGAACGTCACCTCAACAGCAAACCAGACGGCAGCTTGCCCCTATAATACTGCGATAGGGGGTACGCAGCCTTGCATCAGCGCCGGCGCAGCCTATCAGATCCGCGGCATCGATCTCGAAGTCACCGGCAAGATCACGGACAAATGGAGCGTGTTCGGCGGCCTGGTGCTGATGAAGTCGGAGGTGACGAAGTCGCTGGTGCCGCCAGCCGATCCCGCTCTTTACTCGACCAATGTCGGCCTGCCGCTGGCCAACATCGCCAATCAGTCGTTCAGCCTGCTCAGCAAATATCAGATCGACGACAGGTGGGAGGTTGGCGGACAGGCCGTCTATCGTTCCAAGATGTACGGTGGCACCCTGCTCGCCGCCAACCAGGGCACCTCGCTGCCGAGCTTCTGGCGTTTCGATACGTTCGCGGAGGCGAAGATCGACAAGAACTGGACTGCGAAGCTGTTCGTCAACAACATCTTCAACAAGCTCTATTACACCGCGTTTTATCAAAGTGCGGCGCCGTTCACTCTGGAAGCGCCTGGCCGCACGGCGTCGGTGATGCTCTCGGCGCGGTTCTGAGTGTCGATGTCATGCTGATCTGCGTCCCCAATGTACTGGCCAAGAATGAGGTGGTGGATTTCCGCCGCATTATGGACGATTGCGCGTGGGAGGACGGCCGCTCGACCGCCGGCGCGCAATCGGCGCTGGTGAAGCGCAACGAACAATTGCCGCCGGACAACGAAATCTCGCGCCAGCTCGGCCGCCGCATCGTCTCGGCGCTGACGGCCAATCCGCGGTTCATTTCGGCGGCAATCCCGCTGCAGATCTTTCCGCCGCTGTTCAACCGCTATGCGGCCTCGGACGGGCACCATTTCGGCATCCATGTCGATAACGCCGTGCGCGGCGATCATTTGACCGGGTTGCGGATCCGGACCGATCTGTCGGTCACGCTGTTTCTCTCCGAACCGGACGAGTATGACGGCGGTGAACTGGTGGTTGAGGACGCCTACGGCTCCCATGAGATCAAGCTGCCGGCCGGCGACCTCGTGGTCTATCCCGCATCCAGCCTGCACATGGTCACGCCGGTGACGCGAGGCCTGCGTGTCGCCTCGTTTTTCTGGCTGCAGAGCATGATCCGGGATGCCCATGCCCGCAGCCTGATCTTCGATCTCGACACCGCCATACAGGCCCTGGTGGAGCGGCTCGGACGCGATGATCCCGAGACGGTCAAACTGACCGGCATCTATCACAATCTGATCCGCACTTGGGCAGAAGTCTGATTGGGGTCAAAGTCTGAACCGGTCGTATTTCCAGGGACGATCAGTCCGCCGAAAATGACGACAGCCGCATGTCCAGCAATCGCCGGCCTTCGGTCTTCAACAGCTTTTTCACGGCACTGGAAGCCGCGACCGTGCCCTGGTTGGCGTAGGCCTCGTGGTTCTTCTCGATATCCTCGAGGCGATAGAGATAGTTGACCATGAAGCCGGCGGATTCGCGCAAGCCCTTCGGGGAGAGGTCGCCGAGCCAGTCGATCCGCTCCAGCCGCGCGCCATTACCGAGATGGAATCGCGCCACCGAATCGATCAGCCGGCCCTTCGGCGTGCGCGCTTTCAGAAAGTAATAGGCCGCCAAAGGCTCAAGAACCGTACGCAATTGCGCCGCCAGTTCGCTATTCTCGAACCAGTCGGGGTTTTCAAGTTGTTCGAGCAGCGTCCGGTCCTCACCGGATACGGGAACGTCGCTCGCCTGCTTCACCCAGTGCATGAAGCCCGGCACCGGCGACAGCGTGACGAAATTCTCCAGCTTCGGCAATTCGCGCCGCAACTCCTCGACCACCTGCTTGATCAGGAAATTGCCGAAGGAAATTCCCCCCAGGCCGCGTTGCGTGTTGGAGATCGAATAGAACACGGCGGTGCGGGCGCGCTCGATCGGAACCGGCTGGCGGTCTTCGGCAAGCAGCGGCGCGATGGCGCCTGGAATCGATTCCGTCAGCGCCACTTCGACGAAGATCAGGGGCTCGTCGACCAGCGCGGGATGAAAGAAGGCATAGCAACGCCGGTCGATGGGATCGATGCGGCGGCGCAGATCGTCCCAGTCGCGGATCTCATGCACCGCCTCGTAGCGGATGATCTTTTCCAGAATATTCGCCGGCGTCGACCAGTCGATCCTGCGCAGCACGAGAAACCCCCTGTTGAACCATGAGGCCAGCAAATGCACGACGTCGCGGTCGAGCGCCGCGAGGTCCTTGTCGCCGTTCATCAGATCGGAGGCAAAATGCAGGTCGCTGGCGTCGGCGTCATTGGGTTGTGCCCGCCAGCTCTCGATCGCGTGCGCCAGCCGTTCGCGGTCCGGGCCGTAATTGCGGGCAAGGTCCCCGAAGAACGACAAACGGCCGGTCTCGTCGAGGTCATGGTAGCGATCGAGCACTTCGCGCGCCATCGCGGTGCCGGAAGCCTCGCCGCGGCCCGACAACAGGGCCTCGCACAGCTGGATCAGGTCGGAGGCGTCCTGTTTGGCGTCGGACGATCCGGCGCGGCGAAGCAAAATGCGGCCACGCTCGGAAATCGAGGCGAGAAGATCGGAGAAGAAGGCGTTGCTGGTCATGTCGGGAGGGTTATATCCAAACCAGGCGGAATTGTTACATGGGATTTAAGGCAAAGGGGATCACAATCAAGCGCATGACGGAAGAGCGTAAAACAATAGCCCTGCACGAAAAACCGTCATGCCCCGCCAACGGGTCGGCGCGCGCGCCGCCCGATGACAGGCTCCAGCGGGGCATCCAGTAATCGCCGGTGTGTACTTGGATTACCCGCTTTCGCGGGTAATGACGATTCTTGGCTGGAACGGCAGCCAGCCATCGGCCGCGCATCGTCCCTCATTCCTTGTCCGCAAATTCGGTCGGGGTCTTGCCGGTGACCTGCCGGAATGCGTGTGAAAACGCCGGGACACTCGCATAGCCGAGGTCGGCGGCGAGTTGTTTGACCGAGACATTGGTCTGCGTCGACAGTTTTTCGATCGCCGCCGCGATTCGCGCGCGCTGGCACCAGCTTTTGAAACTCAGCTGGGTTTCCATCGAGAACAGCCGCGACAGCGTCCGCGCCGAAGTCCCGACCTCGCGCGCCAGCGTTTCGATCTCGTGCGAACCGGTGGGATCGCCGAGCACGATGTTGGCCGCGCGCCGGCAGCGCGGTTCATGCGGCAGCGGAATGAAGGTCGCGGAATCCTCGGCGTGATGCAGCTCAAGCAGGGCCAGCCTGACCAGCAAATCGGTACGATCAGGATCGTTGTGGCCGTCGAACAGCGCCAGAATGGCCTCGTGCAGCAGGCGCGACACCCGCACCACGAATTCTGCGTCCAGGCTCCGGCTGCGCTCCTCGCGCTCAAGCCACGCCAGATCGAAATACAGCGTGCGCATCTCGATATCCGCCAGCACGTCGATGGCATGTTCCGATCGCGCCGGTACCCACACCGCGCGGTCCGGCGGCACCAGCCAGCGTCCCTTCGGCGTTGTGACCTGCATGGTGCCGCGGGCCGCATACACCAGCTGCGCCTCGCGGTGCATGTGGGGGTCGAGCCGCACGCCCTTCTTGTAATGGCGCGCGACCAGATGGACGCCGTCGCCCGGTAAAGGGCGGCTTCCCCTGATGGCAGCGATTGGCGTTTCGGCGATACTCATTGGCCACATCCCGTCAGGACATGACTCTATAACCTATTTCAGAACATTGCAGAAAACGTCCCAAGGAAATCTTCATGAACAGCCCCGTCCGGGTAATCGGCTTCGTCAACGCCGCGCATTTTATCGACCATTATTCGATGCTGATCTTCGCCGCCGCTGTGATCGTGATGGGGCCGGCACTCGGCATGGCCTATTCCGAGCTGTTGCCTTACGCCACCCCGGGCTTCGTCGCCTTCGGCGCGGGTTCGCTGTTGACCGGCTGGCTCGGCGACCGCTGGAGCCGCCGCCATATGATGGTGATCTTCTTTGTCGGTATCGGCGTCTCCATGATCGCGGTCGGCCTGGTGCAGACGCCGCTGCAGCTCGGCGCGGCACTGCTGTCGATCGGCCTGTTCGCCTCGATCTATCATCCCGTCGGCACCGCCATGATCGTGTCCTACGCCGACAGCCTCGGGCGCGAGATGGGTCTCAATGGTGTGTGGGGCAATCTCGGCGTGGCGTCGTCGGCGCTGGTCACCGGCGTGGTCGGCCAGTATCTCGGCTGGCGCTGGGCTTTTGTCATTCCGGGCATCGTCACGATCCTGATCGGCATAGCCTTCATACGCACAATCGTTCACGAGGATCGCTCGGGCTTCAGACAGGCCGCGGCCCAGGCGCGGGTGGCCAAGCAGGATATGTGGCGGGTGATCGCGGCGCTGTTGATTGTGGTGATCGCGATATCCACCACCTTCAATGCGGTCACGGTCGCGCTGCCGAAACTGTTCGCGGAACGGCTGGCCGATCTGACCGCAAGTCCGGCGCTGCTCGGCGTGATCGCGGCCTTTGTCTATGTGTTCGGCGCGATGACGCAATACACCATCGGCAAACTGATCGACCGCCATTCGCTGAAGGCGGTCTCGCTGCCGTTGTCGTTCGTGCTGGCGCCGTTTTTGTACATGGCGGCGACCTTGTCGAACCTGCCGCTGATCCTGGTTTCGATCGGCATCGTGATGGGCGCGTTCGGCCAGGTCACCGTCAACGACGCCATGGTCGGCAAATACACCAGCGAGGAATGGCGTTCGCGCGCCTATGCGGTGCGCTATTTCGTCGGCTTCACCGCCGCCGGCGCATCGGTGGGGCTGGTGGCATGGCTGTACCAGCAGGGCGGCTTCGTCACCATGCTGCACGCCTTCGCGGGGTTGTGTCTGCTGGTGATCGCGGCGGCGATCATCCTGCCTACCGAGATCAAGGTGCCGGCGGCGGGCGCGAATGAAATGCGGTGAGCACGAATCTCGCGCCTGTTCCTGGCCTCGGACATAGCCTGGACAGGTCTGCTGTCTTTCTTTTTGTCAGGGCTTCCCGCTCTGCTGTGAGGTAGCTCACATATGTCGCATTGTCGCGGATGTAGGAAAGCTGCCATCATGCAATGAAATTCATTGCGATGGAGGTGTTACGATGCGCCGTCCTGTTTTTCGCGATCTTTTATTCAAGTCCGCGCTTTTGCTGTTGCTCCAGATCGGCGCGGTTCATGTCGCGTTGGCCGAAAGCCGCGTGGCGCTCGTCATCGGCCAGTCGGCCTATCGCGCGGTGCCGGCGCTGCCCAATGCCGCCAATGACGGCAAGCGAATGGCTGACTTGCTCGGCCATGCCGGCTTCGACGTCACCGCGGCTCCCGATCTGGCGCAGAACGACATGCGCCAGACCATCAGCGACTTTGCCGCCAAGGTGGCTTTGAGCGGACCCGATACGGTGGCGCTGGTATTCTATGCCGGCCACGGGCTGCAGGTCGACGGCGAGAATTATCTGGTGCCGGTCGATGTCGATCCCAAGCGCGAGGCCGATATTCCGCTGCAGGCGGTCCGGCTCAACGATCTCATGAACACATTGGGGGCGCTGCCGACACGGATGCGCATCGTCATGCTGGATGCCTGCCGCAACAACCCGTTCCCGGCGCTCCACCAGACCACGGGCCACGGGCTCGCGATCGTCGATACCAAGGCCGGTGCATCCGGTTCGTTCATTTCCTTTTCGACCTCGCCGGGCGCGGAAGCGGAAGATGGCAGCGGCGACGACAGCCCCTATACGACCGCGGTGCTCGCGGTCGCCAAGGAGCCAAATCTGCCGATCGAGGAAGCCTTCAAGCGGGTCCGTGTCGCGGTGAACCAGGCCACCGACGGCCGGCAGGTTCCCTGGGAAAGTTCATCGCTGACGGCCGACTTCAAGTTCTTTCCCGGCGACGGGGATTCCAGCCAGAGCGCGGCCACGCCGAAGCCGGCGACGCCGGCGCCGCGGAGCGCCGACGACTGGCGCAGGGATCTCGTGGGCAAGGAGCCGAAGGTTGCCTACGATCTGGTGATCGCGGATGACTCGGTCGCGGCCTACGAGGCCTACACCGCGCTGTTTGCGCAATCGTCCTATACGGCGCGGGTGCGCTCGCTGCTGGAACGCCGGCGCGAGATGCTGGCCTGGGAAGCCGCCGTCGCGACCAATACGGCGGCGTCGTTCGAGACGTTCCTGGCGAGCTATGCGAGCAGCGATCTGGCGGCCACCGCGCGCAAGATGCAGGAGCGCGTCCGCAACCGTTCGCTCAATGCCAACGCGGCACTCGTGCCACCAACCAATGTCGCGCTGGGGCCGACCTGCCCATGCTCCACCCCGATTACGCCGACGCCGCCGCTCCTCAAAAAAGTAGAGCCAGCGCCGCCGACCCGGCGGGTCGATAAGACGCCGCCGAAACGAAAGAGGCCCCAAGTTTATGATGAAGAAGACGTCGGCCCGGCGCCCGGTTATGTTTCGCCCGGTGTCGTGGTCGGAGGCGGTATCGGCTATGGCGGCGGTTTTGGCGGTTTCGGCGGACGCGGCGGTGGCGGCGGCTATGGCGGCGGCGGTCGGAGATAGCTCCGTTCATTGTTTGGACGGCGCCCTTATGGCCTAAATCTTGAATGCTGAACTCACGAGCTCAGACAGCGTGGTCTTGTCGTGAGGTTCATATGGATGTGCCATCGAGTGCCCCGGTCGGCGGCCTGGTCGACCGTTCAGTTTCCGATTCCGGCCCCAGTCCATCGGAGGCGGCCCTCGACCAGGCCAAATACCTTCATCATGCGGGCAGCCCCTGGTTTTTAGCGCTGACGGCGCTCGGCGTCGTCTTTGGCGACATCGGGACCAGCCCGCTCTACGCGTTCCAGGTAGCGCTGACCGGCATCGGCCATCCCGTTCCGACGCCAGCCGACGTTCTCGGGATCGTCTCGCTCATTCTTTGGGCGCTGACGATGATGGTGTCGCTCAAATATGTGGTCTTCGTGCTGCGCGCCGACAATGACGGCGAAGGCGGCATCCTGGCATTGCTCTCTCTGGTCGGCGCCGAACAGGTGGCCGATGGGGCCAGGCTTCCGGCACTCGTGCTGCTCGGCGTGGTCGGCGCCTCGTTGCTCTACGGCGACGGCGTGATCACACCGGCGATCTCGGTGCTCTCGGCGATGGAAGGGTTGAAGCTGGTTGCGCCGTCGTTTGAACATTTCATCGTGCCGGCCACGATCGCGGTTCTGATCGGACTGTTCGTGATCCAGCGCCACGGCACCGGCGGCATCGGCAAGCTGTTCGGCCCGGTCATGGTGGTCTGGTTTGTTGTCATCGGCGCGCTCGGCGCCGCCAACATCTGGATGGCGCCGTCGATTCTGGGCGCGATCAATCCGCTCGAGGCCGCGCGCTTTCTGATCGCCGATCCCAGGATTTCATTTGTCGTGATCGGCGCGGTGTTCCTGGCGCTCACCGGCGGCGAGGCGCTGTACGCCGATATGGGCCATGTCGGCGCCACCGCGATCCGCCGGGCCTGGTTCGGGTTGGTACTGCCGGCCCTGCTGCTGAATTATTTCGGGCAGGGCGCGCTGATCCTGGCCGATCCCGCCGCGGCCGATAATCCGTTCTACAAATTGGCGCCGGGCTGGGCGCTGATCCCGATGGTGGTGCTGGCGGCGCTGGCGACCGTGATCGCCTCACAGGCGCTGATCTCCGGCGTGTTCTCGCTGACGCGGCAGGCCATGCAGATGGGGCTGAGCCCCCGCGCCCAGATCGTCCCGACCTCGTTCGACGAGGCAGGCCAGATCTATGTCCCCGCCGCCAACTGGCTGTTGATGACCGGCACCTTGCTGACCGTCGTGCTGTTTCGGTCATCCGACAATCTGGCGGCGGCCTATGGCATCGCGGTGTCCGGCACCATGCTGATCACCACGATCCTGCTCTATCACGTGGCGGTGTCACGGTGGCGATGGTCGCCGGGCGTCGCGATCCCCGTCATCGCGATCTTCGGCGCGATCGACGCTACCTTCTTGGTGTCGAACTCGATCAAGATCGTCGAAGGCGGCTGGTTTCCGCTCATCATCGGCACGCTGATCGCGGCGCTGATGCTGTCCTGGCGCAAGGGCGCTTCGGAAGTACGACATCGTCTCCAGGCGATGTCGATGCCGCTCAAGGCGTTTCTCGAATACGCCGACACCGCCTGCATCGGCCGGGCGCCGGGCATGGGGGTGTGGCTGACCAAGGTCGAGCACGGCGCCTCGCCGATGCTGCTGCGTCATATCGAGCACAACCGGGTCCTGCATGCGACCGTGGTGCTGTTGACGTTCGTGTCCGACCGCCGGCCGCGGGTGCCGTTTCACGAACGTCATTCGGTGCATCGTCTTGGCCACGGCTTCTACCGGATTCAGGTCAGGCTGGGATTCATGCAGACGCCGGATATTCCGCTCAGCCTGATCAACTGCAACCGGCTCGGTTTCGATGCCGATCTCGATCACAAGAATTACTACATCGGGCATGAGACCATCGTTCGCCGCGAGGTGGGGTCGTCGATGGATCCGGTGTCTTTTTCGATTTTCTCGTTCCTCAACCGGATCGCGAGCCGCGCGCCCGATTTCTTCAAGATACCGGACGACGCCATCATCGAGGTGGGGTTTCGGGCGGATATCTGAGCCGACGCGGTTTTCGCGGTACCGAGGGTATCGCCCGACGGTTTCCAGAACTGCCAACTTCCAGGACTGCTATGCGGCAAAAAGCACCGCGGTTCCTGATCCGGGGATAGACGCGGCGGTCCCGGGGCGGCATGCTGTTTGCATTAAAGGGACTTGCAAGTAGCTTGATATTTCTCCGCTTTCGGGGATTGCGCAGCAGCAGGAGGCTCAATGACCATCACGGCCACGGCGCCGGTCGTCGGCATCGAGCGCGCGAAGATCAATTCCATCGTGTTCGCAAGCTGCTTTGGAACCATCATCGAATGGTATGATTTCCTGATCTATGCCACCGCGGCAGGGCTGATCTTCAACAAGGCGTTCTTTCCGACTTTCGATCCGCTCGCGGGCACGTTGGCCGCGCTCGGTAGCTATGCCGTCGGCTTTCTGGCGCGGCCGCTCGGCGGCGCGCTGTTTGGTCATTTCGGTGATAGGCTGGGTCGCAAATCCATGCTGGTGCTGACGCTGTTCATCATGGGGCTCAGCACCTTCTGCATCGGGCTGTTGCCGACCTATGCCTCGATCGGGGTGTTGGCGCCGATCCTCCTGATCCTGCTGCGCGTGATCCAGGGTATCGGCCTTGGCGGCGAATGGGGCGGGGCGTCGCTGATGGTGCTGGAGCACGCGCCGGCCGACCGGCGCGGCTTTTACACGAGCTTCGTGCAGATCGGATTTCCGATCGGATTGGTGCTGGCGACCCTGGTGTTCGCGCTGGTGACCAAATTGCCCGACGCCGATTTCGCCGCCTATGGCTGGCGCATTCCGTTCCTGCTCAGCGTGGTTCTGCTCGCGGTTGGAACATTCGTGCGATCCCGGGTGCCGGAGACGCCGGTGTTCGAGGGCCTCAAGATGCGCGACGGCCTGTCGAAAAATCCGGTCGGCGAAGCCATCGGCAAGAATACCAAAACCTTTCTGATCGCGGTCGGGCTGAAGCTCTCCGAGGTGTCCTGGGTCTACATGCTCACGGTGTTCGTCGTGGGCTACGCCACCTCCAGGCTTGGCATGCCGAAACCGATGATGCTCGATGCGGTGATGTATGCCGCGCTGCTGGAACTGGTCAGCCTGCCGGTGTTCGGCTGGCTCTCCGACAAGATCGGCCGGCGGCCGCTTTACATTCTCGGCGCCCTGTTCACGATCGTGTTCGCGTTCCCGCTGTTCTGGATGCTGGAGAGCAAGAGCACCGCGCTGATTTTCGCCGCCATCATGATCGCGATGAATTTCGGCCACGGCATGATGTTCGGACCTGAATCCTGCTACTTCCCCGAACTGTTCGGCTCCCGCGTCCGCTACAGCGGCGCCTCGTTCGGATTTCAGGTTTCCGCCGCGATCGGCGGCGGCTTCGCGCCGATCATTGCGACCGCGATGGTCGGATATCTCGGCGGCACCACTGGCGTGTCGATCATGATGATCGTGCTCGCGCTCATCACCCTGGCGGCCGCGCTCGCGGCGCACGAGACCAGGGGCGCGCCATTGAAAGACTAGCTGCCGTGCGGTTTGGCATTTTCATCTATGACGGCGTCGAACCGATCGATCTGGCGACCTTCGGGGTGCTGTCGATGGCGCGCCGGATTGCGCCGGAGATCGCGATCTGCACCATTGCGCCGCGGGCGGGTCCGGTCGCGCTCGCCAACGGGCTCAAGGTCACGGCCGATTTCGGTATCGACGACGCACCACCCTGCGATCTCGTCATTGTCACCGGCGGCCCCGGCTGGACCGTGCAGGCGCAGGCGCCGTCGACGCTCGATTACATCAGGCGCGTTCATGCCTCTCACCGCATCGCGTCGGTCTGTACCGGGGGCATGATCCTGGCGGCGAGCGGGATCCTGGATGACGGCCCTGCGACCACCAAACGCGAGGTGGTGCCGCCGGAAACCGCGCCGATCGAGGTGATGCGCGCGACCTATCCGCGGATCGACGTGCGCGAGACGATGCTGGTGGACACCGGAACGGTCGTGACCGGCGGCGGGGTATCGCTCTGCATCGACACCACGCTGCATCTGATCGCCGGCATGCTCGGTGAGCACGTCGCCGATGAAACCGCGCGGATCATGGAATATCAGCGGGCGTGGCGTGCCAATCGTGAGGAATTTGCGCCGGTCCTGACGGTACGATAGGGGCCGCTGCTGCGTTAGCGTCAGGGATGTAAGTGCCCGCCCTCACAAAGTTTTCATCCTGGCTCGCGAATTGTGGTTTCGGCGCCTGCGCCAATCGATCACAATGGCCCGAGAAGGCTCGATGCTGATAACGGGCCATGGGAGCAGTAGCCATGTTTGATATGTCTTTACCTGAACTGTCCTTGCCGCGCGTTGCCGGCCTTATTCTGGGTGTCTCGATCATGTTGTCCGGTCCTGCCAGCGCCGATGCACTGAAGGATCAACTGGTGCCGACCGGCAAATTGCGGGTGGCGCTCGGGATCAGTGCGGCCGGCGGCGCGTACTGGTCGACCAAGACCGAAACCGGCGGTTATGCCGGCGTGCCGGTCGACCTCGGCAAGGCGATGGCCGACCAGCTCGGTGTTGGCGTCGAATATGTCGCTTATCCGAATTCCGGGCTGATCACCGATTCGGTTTCGTCAGGCGCCTGGGACGTCACCTTCCTGCCAAAGGACGCGGAGCGGGAGACGAAAATGTCGTTCGGGCCGATCTATGAGGTCACCGAGGCCACCTACATCGTTAAAGCGGGCTCGACGGTCACCAATTTCCAAACGCTCGATCAGCCCGGCATCAAGGTCGCGGCGGTCAATAACACCACCACCATGCGTGGCGCGGTGGCGCATCTGAAGAACGCCAAGGTCACCGGCTATCAGACCTTTGACGAAATCCTAAACCTGCTCAAGGGTGGCGAGATCGAAGCCTTCGCGCTGTCACGCGACCAGCTCAATGCGATTGCGAAAAAGATTCCGGGAACCCGCGTGCTGGATGAAACCTTCAAACAGACCGTGACCGCGATCGCGGTGCCGCCGGATCATCCGCTGGCGCTGGCGTTTGCGAGCAAATTCATGACCGAGGCCAAGACCAACGGCCTGCTGCGCAAGGCGTTCGACAACAACGGACTAAAGGACACGCCGCTGCGGGCGAAGTAGTTCCTAGTTCGTCGCCCCCGCCGGTATCGGCTCGAGGCCGCTCTTGATGATCACCGTGCTGGCTGCGGGCGAGGCGAGGAATTTGATCAGCGCCTTGCCGGCGTCGGGTTCTTTCGACACGCTGGCGATCCCGGCCGAGAAGATGGTGATCTTCTGCAAGTCGGCCGGCAACGGCCCGACGATGTCGACGCCGGGCACCGGCAGCATTTCGCTGATCTGCTGGAGACCGATCTCGGCGTCGCCGCGCGCCACGATTTCGGCGACCGGCGTGGCCGGAATTTTCCTGGCCTTGTCCTTCATTTCCTCGGCGATGCCGAGCTTGGCGAACATCTCGGTCGAGACGTAGACGCCGCTGGCGCTGTCGGAATAGGCGACCGATTTCGCCGCCAGCAGCGCGCGCTTGAGTGAAGCGGCGGAGCTGATGTCCGGCTTCGGCGCGCCCGATTTCACGCAGACGCCGATCGGCGATTTGACGAGATCGACGCGGCTGTCGGCCACCACCTTGCCCTGCTTGATGAGGTCGCCGAGCGCATAGCCGACCAGGATCAGGACATCGGCGGGCTCGCCACGCTCCAGCCGGACCGGGATCGCGTTGGTGGTGGTCCCCATCGAGGGCCCGTAGGCGGTCAGCACCTTGTTGCCGGTCAGGCGCTCGAATTCCGGCACCAGCGCATTATAGGCGGCACTCAACCCGCCCGAGATCATCACCCGGACCTCGGCGGCGCTGGCGGAGCCGGCCAGCCACAGCGTGGCGGCGAGGCCCAGCGCAAGGCTGCGGACATTTGCGGTTATTTTCATGATTGTTCCTCCCGGGACGGCTCTTGATCGGCCGGCGCACTGTTACGGGAGAAATCGTATCTGGCCAAGGGGGTAGGCCTGGATCGAATGGTGCCAAACCGTCATTGCGAACGAAGCGAAGCAATCCATAGGGCGACAAAGCAAGATTGGATTGCTTCGTCGCTTTCGCTCCCTTGCGCAAACGCTTCGCGTTTGTCGCAGGCAATGGCGCTGAGAGGACGGAGTTTCGTCACGAATTGACGTGCACGAAGTCCCGCAGCAGCGGATAGATCTCGTTATTCCAGCGCCGGCCGCTGAACACGCCGTAATGACCGACGCCGGCCTGCATGTGATGCACCTTGCGATAGGCGCGCACGCCGGTGCAGAGATCCTGCGCCGCCAGGGTCTGGCCGATCGAGCAGATGTCGTCCTTCTCGCCTTCGACCGTCATCAGGCCCATCCGCTTGATCGAGGCCGGATTCACCGGGCGGCCGCGATAGGTCAGCTTGCCCAGCGGCAACAGATGCTCCTGAAACACGTCGCGGATGGTTTCGATGTAGAAGTCCGCCGGCAGATCCATGACAGCGAAATATTCGTCGTAGAAGGTCTTGATGGTTTCGGCCTTCTCGGTCTCGCCCTTGGCCAGATGATCGGCGAGGTCGACATGGGATTTGATGTGGCGCTCAAGGTTCATCGACACGAAGGCGGTGAGCTGGATGAATCCGGGATAGACCTGCCGGAACGCGCCCTTGCACTGAAACGGCACGTAATTGATCAGGTTCTCCTCGAACCATTTCAGCGGCTTGCTCTTGGCGAATTCGTTAACTTTAGTTGGCTGGATTCGGGTATCGATCGGGCCGGCCATCAGCGTCAGCGTGGCGGGACGCGCGGGGTGATTGTCCTCCGACATGATCGCGGCGGCCGCCAGTGCCGACACCGACGGCTGGCAGATCGCCACCATGTGCGAGCGCGGACCTAACTGGTCGAGAAAGGTGATGAGGTGCTCGGTATATTCGTCAAGGCCGAATTTGCCCTGGTCGAGCGGAATGTCGCGGGGGTTATGCCAGTCGGTGATGTAGACGTCGTGATCCTGCAGCAGGGTTTTGACGGTGCCGCGCAAGAGCGTGGCGAAGTGGCCGGACATCGGCGCCACCAGCAGCAGGCGCGGCTGTGCCGGCGAATTCTCCTTCTTGAAATGCAGCAATGAGCCGAACGGTGTCGCGTAGACGACTTCCTCGGTCACCGCCAGCTCCTGGTTGCCCACCATCACCTTGTCGATGGCGTAAGGCGGACGCGTATAGGTGAGGGAGGTACGCGAGATCAGCTCCAGCGCGGCGGCGAGCCGTCCGAACAATTTGTCTGACACGCCTTGCGGAACGAGATTAAGATAGCGCAGCGCCGATGCGGCGCCGGTCCGCCATGGGGCCGTCAGGTCCATGTGGTTCTGGTAGGCTTGGTACATCATCGACATCATCCGGATCCGCCCCTGCTGATGTTGCTATGCAATATCGAAGCCAAAGAAGAGTCAAATAGCCTCGCAAACTGGCACGTCGCTTGCTGAATGAAATGCGTGAAGCATAAACAATGGGCACTTGGCGGAGCGCTTCGCTAAAAGGCGGGGTCCGCGGGGTGCTGTCGGGCGTTCAGGTGTGAGGGATAAGCCATATGGCGAAAGCGACACTTACCATCAGCAGCAAGAACTATTCATCCTGGTCGCTGCGCGGCTGGCTGCTGACCAAGTTTTCCGGGCTGGAGTTCGACGAAATCATCACCGCACCCGATGATGCGTCGGCGCGGGCCGAAATCCTGCTGCTGTCCTCATCGATCCTGGTACCCTGCCTGCGGCACGAGGGCGCCACCGTCTGGGATACGCTGGCGATCGCCGATTATCTCAACGAGATTATGCCGAATGCCGGCCTGCTGCCGGCGGACCGGATCCACCGGGCCCATTGCTGGTCGATTTGCGGTGAAATCCATTCCGGCTTTACCACGCTGCGCGCGTCGCTGCCGGTCAATCTGAAGGGGCATTTCCCCGGCTTCAAGATCTGGTCGCGCGCCCAGGCCGATATCGACCGGGTCTGCACGATCTGGCGCGAATGCCTGGCCGAATCGGGCGGCCCGTTCCTGTTCGGCCAGCGCAGCATGGCGGACGCCATGTTCGCGCCGGTGGTGACCCGCTTCATGACCTATGATGTGAAGCTGGAGCCGCGGCTGAAGCAATATGCCGACATGATCATGGCGCTTCCGGAGATGCAGGAATGGATCGAAGCCGCCAAGGCTGAGCCCGCCGATATCGAAGAGCTTGAGGTCGAATATTAGGCAGCACAGGCATTCGGCTGCCTGTTTGTAGGGCTTAAGCATCGGGCAGGCCTTGCTTAACTTCGTGCCAACCTGAGCCGTTGCGCGACCCCTGGCGGCGCGGCGGCGGTTACGCGCGGAAAATCGCGCGACTAAAATTCCAACTGGCGTCCAAGAGCTTCGGCGTTTTGATCGCCGCGATTTTCGAAATCGCCGCGGTGCAGCGCGGCTGGCGCGATTTTCGCATAGCACCATAAAGTTGTGAACGCGGCAATTTCGGCTGCCAAAATATTGGACGCCGCGTCGTCGCGGCCGAAACGCTCAGATTGGAGAGTGTCATGAATATGCATGCCGCGGTCGATCCCAAATGGCTTGGCCTTACTCATCCGAACGGCGATCCGCTTCACCTGAACAACAAGAATTTCGTCGCCATCGATCGCAACCGGGATGCTTCGTACGAGCCGACTTATCGCCCGCAGGCACTCTACAACCGTGCCAACGAGGGCTTTCATGCCAACAACGAAACCTTCCTGCTCCACGAGGTTTCGACAAATCTGCCGATTTACCGTCCCGACACCGGCCCCACCGATTTCCATCTTCACCTTCCACCGGGTGGTTACCAGCTCGTGCTGGTCACGTCGGGCATGTTTACCTTCGATTACGATGGCCAATACTACGCCGTCGGCCCTGGTGCGGTGATGCTGCAGAGCGCGATCGTTCATCGTCAGCTCTTTTACACCTGGTCAGGATTGTCCACTGAGGAGAATCTAAAAACACCGCAGACGGTGGTGCCAGATCCTATTTCCATGGGCTATTCCGGTAAGTTTCTTGAAGGCTTCATTACCGATCCCACGACCTTCCCCAACCCGACGGTGGTGGGTCCGGATCAGATCGACGAAGCGGAAACGCCACGTGTGGCCTGGAGCCACCCTTTGCATGATCGCCCATCCGATGCCCGCTTTTGGCTTCAGGATCCGTTGGAGCTGGAAGCGCTCTACAAGCCGCTGGCGGCTGGTGCGCCGGTCAAATCCGCCGGGCCTGTTTATGTGCGCGATATCGGGATCGAAATTCCGAGCGGTCGTCTGACGACTGGACATATCATAGCGACCGACCCGCGTGGCCAGTCGCTGTTGCCGAAGAGTGCATCGGCCACGGCGGATACTGCCTTTCTCGAGAAAGGCGAGGTCGTTATCTATCGCGTCATTCGCGGCACAGCCGAATTCAAGAAGAGTAACGGCGAGAATTTCGAACTTGCGACCGGCGATACGGTTACAGCGGGCAAGAACGCGATAAATCTCGTCGGGGTAGGGGAGAATACTCAAATCCTCCGGCTGGGCCTGCTGAAAGGCATGGAGAATCTTCGCAGTTGGACGCCGACGCAGCGTGACGAAATTGACGGCTTGGCTGGTCAGATCATTACACGGAAGGATGTTCGTCCGTTGCGTACCGAAGGAAAGCCGGTCGGGTATTTGTACGAGTAAGCACCGGCTCCCGGTGTCGTCCTGGAAATCGACGTCCCGGAAATAGTCCATGTCGCGGTGATGGTCGTTAACGTCTGAAGCCAGGGCCGGCGCCACCGCCGAGCCCCATGATCTGGATATGGTGCGGCCCTCGACAAGCTCGCCGATATCTAGCCGTGAACAGCGGAGTACAGGCCGCGACGGCTGATTCGGGCGCGATTCGTTCCGCCCGCGTTCCGGACCTTAAGAAGCCGGCAAGATGTCGCTGTCTTGCGTTGCATTTTGGCACAGCGCTGATGCTGCAAGCCTGATTTGCGCGCTTGAATCAGGGGCGTTGCATGCGCCAGCCGACCACGGTCGCTTCGACGGGGCCGCCTGAGACGTGATTGCGCCAGGCGCCATCGATGAAGCGGCACGGGAATGGCAGCTGATAGGTGCCGCTATGATCCTCGCATAGCACCTGCACCGGCTGATCCGGCGGCGGTTCGCCTTCGCCGTTGAATTCAGCGAGCCGTCGTTCGCGCGTTGCCATTCCAGCTTTCTCCATCAGGACGCGCCCGGCGCGCCGTTGTCTTCACATCGGCGCCCCGGATTTGCTTTGGTCGGATGCGCCGGCGAAACCTCAACGCGCGAATGAGGTTTCAGTATGGTATCGTCAATATCTCGCAACAATTTGACTGCGACCAATCGTATTTCAACGAGGATTCTGATGATCGGCCGGATCGCTTGCGTCGCGTCGTTGGCTTTGCTGCCTTGCTTGCTGGTATCCGCCGTCACGCAGGCGCAGGACGTTCCCGGCATCGAAATCTGCACCGTCGAAAAGACCATGGAGCGTCGCACCTCCTGCCTGCAGAGCAATGTCGATTTCCTGCAGAAGACCCTCACCAAACTCGGCGCCGACCACGCCTGGAAGATCGATGCCGCGAACCGGCAGATCGAAGGTTTGAAGAGCACCGTCGCCGGCCTGCAGAAGATCGTCGACGATTTGCAGTCGGCGCAGAAGAAAGCCGCCGAGGATGCGAAGAAGAAAGCCGACGCCGCGCCGGCCAAGGATGCGGCGCCGGCGGCGAAAGATGGTGGGAAGTGAGGGGGAAGCTCCGCTGCTCCGTCATGGCCGGGCTTGTCCCGGCCATCCACGTCTTTAGCAGATACGACAAGGAAGACGTGGATGCCCGGCACAAGGCCGGGCATGACGATTTACTTTAGATCGCAGCCTCGCTCAGCTGTTCTTCTCACCTGACATGATCGGTCCGAACAGCTCCCAGTTCTCGTCCTTGAAGCGCATCATTTGCAGCTGCTCGAGCGGGGCAAAATCCGTCGGGCTGGTTTTGATTTTGGTGCCCGGCAGATAGACGCCGATCTCGAAATTCAGGTTGGCGGCCTGCTTCATGACGTTCTCGCGGGTGAGGTCGTCGCCGCACTGTCGCAGCACCTGTTCCAGTCCCTTCGCCACGCCGTAGCCGAAAGTGGTCGAGGCGTCTTCCTGGTCGCCTTCGGGATACCATTTGGTCATGAAGGCGCGCCATTCATTCATGGCGGGATCGTTTTTCCACTGCGGATCCTTGGGGTCCTTGAGATAGGCCGCGCTGAGGATGCCCTGGTCGTTCTCGTAGCCGGCCGGCTTCATCACGCCGCCGACCGACACCGACACGTTGGTCAGAAAATGCACGGGATGCCAGGCCAGTTCCCCGATTTTCCGGATCGCCTGCGCGGCGAATTTCGGCGTCGCGACATTGATGAAGATATCGGGGTTGGCGCCCTTGATCTGCACCACCTGCGAATCCACCGTCGGCGAGGTGGTCTCGTAGGAGGCTTCAAGGACGATCAGTTTGTCGGCCTGGGCGCCCAATCCCTCATGCAGGCCGATCACATAGTCCTTTCCGAAATCGTCGTTCTGGTAGAGAACGCCGATGGTCTTGCCGGGATAGTTTTTCAGGATGTAGGCGCCATAGATGCGGCCCTCGACCTGGTAGCTGGGCTGCCAGCCGATGGTCCATGGGAAATTCTTCGGATCGTTCCACTTGGCGGCGCCGCTTGAGACGAAGATCTGCGGCACCTTCTTCGCATTCATGTATTTCTGGATCGCGCTGTTGCTGGGCGTTCCCAGCGGATTGAAGATCAAGAGCACCTCGTCGGACTCGACCAGCTTGCGGGCCTGCTCGACCGCCTTCGGCGGGCTGTAGCCGTCGTCATAGGAAATGAAATTGATCTTGCGGCCATTGATGCCGCCTTCGGCATTGATCTTGTTGAAATAGGCGGCCTCGGTCTTGCCGATGGTGGCATAGGCCGACGCCGGCCCCGAATAGGGCATGATATTGCCGATCTTGATCTCGGTGTCGGTGGCGCCGGGATCGTATCGCTTCTGTGCGTGGGCGGAACTGGCGACCGCAACGGCGAGAAGTCCCGCAAGCATGGCGGATCTGGCATGACCAGAGACACGACTGGTCAAGACACTTTTGGCTGAGACATGGGTGCGCATCATCGTCCTCCCTGACGTGCTGGCCGAGGCTCAGGCAGTCTTGATTGTGGCGCAGCTTAAGTGAGCCGTCGGATTGAATGCCCCGGCAGTATGCACGATTGGGTTGACGTTGCCAGCGACGGCTCGATTGTTATTTTCCGCAGTGCGAAAGAAACAACCGGGTTCCGAGATGCCGCGAAAGGGAGCAAGGACTGTCAAATGCGGCGGGCGCGAAACGATCATGATGGGCGCGCTTCGAAGCAAGGCTCGCGGTCCGTGAATCCTGCCCAGAAGGCGCTCAGGTACATCGAAAGCCATCTCGCTGACGAATTGAGCCTCGACGAGATCGCGGGCGTCGCCGGCATCTCGCGCTTTCACATGGTCCATGCGTTCGTCGCCGCCACGGGGCTGTCGCTCATGACTATGTGCGTGTCCGGCGCCTCAGCGAGGCGGCGCGCGCGCTCGCCGCCGGCGCGCCCGATATCCTCGATTTCGATCCGCTCACCGGCGGCGGCGGGCTTGAGATATGGATACCGGTGAGGAAATAGCGGGCAAGTTCAGCCAAGACGGCGATCGCTGCGGTCAAGTACGTCTTTGTGTTTCTGGCAACCGAGAAGCACAAAGACGTAGGTGAGCAGAATGATGATCGGAACGATTACCATCATGAGGGCCCGCGCGCGGAGTCCTCCTGGACCGATCATGAATTGCAAAAATCCGTGGACGATGCATCTGGAAGAGAATTCACA
>NZ_JBEKCZ010000112.1:0-17375 GCF_050014615.1 Bradyrhizobium sp.
GTTCCGCTGGATGGGAAGTCTCACTTCGTCGCGGCCTCTCCGGTGCCCGGCGGCGACAATCGCATGGAGCCCGCGATCTTCGTGGCGCAGACCCGGCCCGACGGCAGCATCATGTTGCTCGGCCGCAGCCTGCTCGAAACCCTTGCCTTTCGCCGGATCGTGCAGAGCGCGCTGGCCACCGGCCTCGCGCCGATGCTGTTACTGGCGCTGGCGATCGGCGCGTTCTTTGCGCGACGCGCGTCACGGCGTCTCACCACCATTCATGACACGATCGCCCGAATCATGAAGGGCGACATGCATCTGCGTCTGCCGGTTCGCTCGCAGCACGATGCGATCGACAAGATCTCGCGCGACGTCAACCTGATGCTGGACGAAATCATGCGCCTCCTGGTGCAGATCAAGGGCGTCAGCGACAATATCGCGCATGACCTGCGCAGTCCTCTCGCCGTCGTGCATGCGCAGCTCGAACGCGGCCTGGAAAGTTCCGATAGCGAGGAGTTGCACGGCGCGGCGCGGCAGGCGCTCGCCCATATCGACAAGGCAATGCTGACGATCGCGGCGCTGTTGCGCCTCGCCGATGTCGAATACGGTCCGAAATCGAGCAAGTTCCACACCATCGATCTGTCGGCGATCTGCGCCGACCTGTTCGAATTCTACGAGCCGCTGGCGACGTCGAAGTCAGTCAAGATGGCGCTGGAGATCCAGTCGCCGGTGCAGATTCTCGGCGACGGCGATTTGATGCGTGAGGCGGTGTCGAACCTGATCGGCAATGCGATCAAGTTCACCCCCGAGGGTGGCACCGTACGCGTGTCGGTGGCCCAGGAAGACGGCAATCCCGTGGTCCGCGTGCGCGACAACGGCATCGGGGTCGAGCCGGCGGAACGCGACAAGATCTTCCAGCGGTTTTACCGGACCGCGAGCGGCCATCGCGTGCCCGGCAGCGGTCTTGGCCTGAGCATTGCCGCGGCGATCGCCAATCTTCACGACTTCGACCTGCGTTTTGACGACAATCATCCAGGCGCGGTGTTCGAGATGGCCGGGCGCCGGAAGTAGCCGGAAATAGAAAGAACCGGAAACAAATCTCCCCCCGGAGCAAACCCGCAACGGCCGCGCCGGTTAAGGTTTTGTTTACCAAGAATGGACAAGGTCGAAGCCGCCTTTCCCTTAAAAAAGAGCGGAAATCATGCCAGCTGCCGCGTTCGCCCCCCATCTCCCGGACGCCGACGGCGCGGGCCCGCTCGCCGCACGCCAGTTGCGCATCGGGCTCGAGCATTACAGCGCCGGCAGAACCGAGGAAGCCATCGCCGCGTTTCAGCTGGGTCTTGCCGCGGTAATGAAGGAACCGCCGGGCTCGGTATCCGTCGAGACCATTTCGGAGCTGCATGCCAAGCTCGGCAATGCCTGCATGATCCGCGGCGATCTCGAATCGGCAAGTGCCAACTACAAGGCGGCGTTGAGGCTGGCGCCTCACTTGACCGACTGCTGGTGCAATTTCGGCAATGTGCACCTCAAGATCGGAAAACCCCAGGATGCGATCACGCTCTATCTTCAGGCGCTGAAGCTGAATGCGGGCCACTGGCCGGCGCGCACCAATCTGGTTCATGCCCTGATGGCCACCCAGCAATACATCGTGGCCAGGGCGTTGCTGCTGGAACTGATCAGCGAGCGCCCGCAGGACAGCCAGATCCACCATCAGCTTGGCAAGGTCTATTTTGAGCTGAACGATCTGGACACAGCGATCGCGAATTTTCTAAGGGCCATCGCGCTCAATCCGCGCGATGCCGAAAGCATCAACTGGATCGGCGGCATCCGGCAGAGGATGGGCGATGTCGAGGGCGCCAAAGCCGCCTATGCGCAAGCCGCCGAAATTCAGCCGCTGATCAAACGCCCGGCGGCGAAATTCCCGGCGGATTTCCGGGTTCTGGCGCTGTATGCGCCGTTCGGCGGCAACACGCCGACCGAATATCTGTTCAAGGATACCGTCCACGACACCGATACGCTGGCTCTGTTCGCTTCCCGCGAATATGACGGCGAACTGTTCAGGCAGAACGTGCAGGTGGTGGTCAATCTGATCTCGGATGCGGATCAGGCCGAAGCCGTGCTGCCATTGGCCGCCGATCTGGCCGACCGGCTCGACCGGCCGATCGTCAACCATCCGCGCAAGATCCAGCGCACCACCCGCGACGCCGTAGCAGTTCTGCTGCGGGGGATACCGGGTTGCGGCATCCCGCAAGCGCTGCGTCACAAGGCTGGCACTGACGTTTCGGTGGCGGCGCTGCAGGCCGCGTTGCCGTTTTCGTCCGCCGTGCTGGCGCGGCCGGTCGGGACCCATGGCGGCGATGACTTCGAAAAGATCGAAGATATCGCCGCGCTCTCGGCCTTTCTGAAGCAGCGCCCGGATCACGACCACTATCTGATCGAGTATATCGACTATCGCTCCGACGATCATTATTTCCGGAAGTACCGCTTCATTTTCGTGGACGGCCAGGTTCTGCCCTACCATCTCGCGATATCCAGCGACTGGAAGGTGCATCACGTCAACACCGACATGGCCAATCAGCCGTGGATGCAGCAGGAAGAAGAGGCGTTTTTGAACCACCCCACTTCGGTGTTCACGCCGGCGAATTACGCGGCGTTGCACGCCATCCAAGAGCGCATCGGCCTCGAATATTTCGGCATCGACTGCGGACTGGATCGTTCAGGAAATATCGTGGTGTTCGAGGTCAACGCCTCGATGCTGGTGCATGCGCAAAATCAGGACTTTCCCTACAAGACGCCGGCCGTCGAGCGGATCAAGCTGGCGTTCGATGCGATGCTGCGCAGGCTCGCGGGCGTGGGCGCCTGAGGGGTGACGCCGCTAGCTAACGGTCACGGGCACTCCTGACCGCTACTCCAATTCCTGCGCCGCCAGCATCACCTTCAGGGTGCTTTCGCTGAGCCGCCCCCTGGGATGCTGCGGCTTCTGTTCGGCTCCCTCGACGGGGGTGAAGTTTTGCAGCGGGAGCTTGATATTGGCTGGCGTCGATGGGCCAAATCCCGTCGCTTCATGGGTTTCCCCCAGCTCATCCATGTCATCAAAGGAGCCGACCTGGATGCGGCGCTTTCGGGTTTCGATCTTCTTCGGCGCCGGCGGCGTGTAGACGACCGGCGGCATAATATGATGTCGTGACATGATTTACCTCCATGGCCTCAACGCAAGCGGCACAAAAGCAAACCCCTGCCGGTCAATTGCAAACCTCAGGCCAGGAAATTTTCGTTATAAATCAATCAGCATCCGGCATGGCCGGTCCCGGCCCCGGCAAGATCTGCCCGTTCAGGTGGTTGGAAATGTCGATGCGACGGCTGCGCAGCGCGACCGATAACTAGCGCGGCGGGCGAAAATCGATCGCGCGCAGGATCACGCCGGGGGGATTGCCCTCGAGCTCGACATCGCTGAATTTCTTGGCCGCGCGCGCCTCGATGCGGTCGCGCAGTCTCAGGAACTGCTGCTCGCGCTGGGCCGGCGGCGTCCGCGACGAGCCCTCAAGCTGATCCATCGCGTCGGTGGAGATCGCGCAGACCACATCGGCCGCGTCATTCTTCATCGTGAAGCGCACGACCATGCGGTTGAAGTCGTACTCTCCGAAGTTACCTGGGGTTAGTGCCATATCGGAGTCTCCTTGGATTGAAGCGGCTGTTGCTCCCGCTCCTGGAGCCCGATCGGTTCTGACGGAATCAGAACCGGGGCTCCCAGCTTTTGTTTTGACGCGTTTTCCCGACGCGAACCGGCAACTCCCCCGCTATCTGTGCGGGGCAGCTTTCGCTCGAAAACGCCCTAGAATTTCTTCTTCTTCGCCGCCGGCGGATTGAGCTCGGCGATTTTCGACAGACAATCTTCCTGCGTGGTATGAGGGCCGGTGACGAAAGTGCCGCTCGCCTTGATGCTGTACCAGCCGGACACGACGCCGAGACGCTGCGATTCCTCGGTTTTGACGTGGCGCGGCGAAAGATTTTGCATGGAGGTTCCTTTGGGGCAGCCGTTCGCAGGCCTGCGGAACGCTGCGGCTCCCCGCAGTGCGCCTTTTAGGCCGAAATAGCCACGTTTTTCTTTTTTAAGGCGCCTTCGAGCGTCGGTTCTCCTTCAATCAGAATGGATCAGGCTCTAACCCCCGGTCCGCGCCCGTCGCCCTTCGATCGGATATTGCGGATCGTTGTAGCCCGGCGTCGAGGGATGGCCCGGGACGACGAGGCGGTCGATCAGGGCTTCGTCCTCGGCGGTGAAGCGATAGTCGAGCGCACGCACGTAATCGTCCCATTGGTCTTCGGTGCGGGGTCCCGCGACGACGGCATTGACGAACGAAGAGTTCAGCACCCACGACACCGCGAACTGCCCGGCGGTGATGCCCTTGGCCTCGGCGTGCTGCCGGATCTCCTGCGCCAGTTGCAGCGATTCCGGCCGCCACTCGGTCTGCATCATGCGGGTGTCGTTGCGTCCGGCGCGGGTCTCCTTGTCGGGCGGCGCGTCCGGGCGATATTTGCCGGTCAGGACGCCGCGCGCCAGCGGGCTATAGGCGACAACGCCGAGGCCGTAATAGCCGCAGGCCGGAAAATGCTCCACTTCGGGCATCCGGTTCATCGCGTTGTAATAGGGCTGGCTGACGATCGGACGGTCGATGCCGAGCCGGTCGCAGATGTTGCAGATTTCCGCGACCCGCCAGGCGCGGTAATTCGAGACGCCGAAATAGCGTACCTTGCCCTTCTGGATCAGGTCGCCCATCGCGCGCACGGTCTCGTCGAGCGGCGTCGAATGGTCCTCCTTATGCAGATAATAAACGTCGATATAGTCGGTGCCGAGCCGCTTTAAGCTTTCGTCCGCGGCCTGCAGCACCCAGCGGCGCGATAGTCCGCCGCGGTTGGGATCGTCGCCCATGGGGTTGGCGAGCTTGGTGGCGAGCACCCAGTTTTGCCGGCTGTTGGAAATGGCGCGGCCGACCACCTGTTCCGAACTGCCGCTGGAATAGGCATCCGCGGTATCGATGAAGTTGACGCCGGCCTCGCGCGCTTTGGCGACGATCCGCCCGGACGTCGCCTCGTCGGCCGGCCCGCCGAACATCATGGTGCCCAGGCAGATCGGCGAGATCTTCAGGCCGCTGCGGCCGAGTTGACGATATTGCATCGGTTGGGTCCTTTTCGGAATGACGGCGAACGCTATGTGTCGTTCTTCAATATCTTGAACACGCCGCTGGCTGTCGCGATACAGCGTTCGCCGGCGGTCACCTCCGTGGTCATGAAAATCAGGCTGCGGGTCAAGCGGACCACGCGCGGCTTCGATATCAGAATTTCGCCGATTTTTCCGCTGTCGACAAAATGCGTGTCCATCTGGACCGTCGCCAGCGTCGGCCGGCCCGAGACATATCGCGCGGTCATGCCGCATGAGCGGTCCGCGAACGTCATCAACAGCCCGCCTTGCACCAGGCCGCGGCGATTATGGTGCTTGTCCTGCGCCTCAATCGCATATTCATGTTCGCCGTTGACGACGCGCTGCCACAGCGGTCCGACCAGACTGAGGAACCCCGTGGTCTCAACCATGGTCCAGCCGGAGGCCTTGAGTTTCTCCGCGGCCGGATCGGTCATGCCAACTCAGTCATGTCGGGTCGTTCCATTCAGATGATGAATTCAGCGTTCCGGTCATTTCATCAATCGCTGACGTGTTGTAGTCAAGCGGGATGATCCGGCCATTCGGCGATACCACACGGCGCAATATTGCAGGGCTCTGCGCGGGATTTGCACGCCTGCTCGCAAGCGAACCGGCGCCCGCGCTGAAGCGGGCCGCCGTCGCCATCGCCCTCGTCGAAGCCGATGCGGCGCGAGGCGGCACCGCGCTGCTGTTGACCCTGCGGGCCGCGGGCCTGCGCGCCCATCGCGGTCAATGGGCGTTGCCGGGCGGCCGCTGCGACGAAGGCGAGACGCCGGTCACGGCGGCGCTGCGCGAGCTTCACGAGGAACTTGGCCTTGAGCTTGGGCCCGATGACGTCCTCGGCCTGCTCGACGATTATCCGACCCGGTCGGGATATCTCATTACGCCGGTCGTGGTGTGGGCCAGCGCAAGTGCCGATCTATCGCCCAACCCGGCCGAGGTCGCCTCGGTGCATCGGATCCCGCTCGGCGATATCGAGGCGGCCGATGTGTTCGACTTCGTCGCCATTGCCGAAAGCACGCGGCGCGTGATCCGCTTTCACTATGCCGGCCAATTCATTCATGCGCCGACGGCCGCGATGATCTACCAGTTTCGCGAAGTGCTGGCGGGCCGCGATACCCGCGTGGCCGAGCTGGAACAGCCGGTTTTTGCCTGGAAATAGGCCGACCGTCATTCCGGGGCGCGCGGAGCGCGAACCCGGAATCTCGAGATTCCGGGTCTGGTCCTGCGGACCATCCCGGAATGACGGCATGGATGCCTCGTCGCGAAGTCTGTTATGGGGCACGCATTCCCGCGAGCCGGGTTGCGGACGTCGAAGCTTTCGACGACGATGCGGCCAAACAGGATGCGGCCAACAAAAACAAGAATGATGACGCCTGGGAGGTTTTCCGATGCGGAACGCTTGGCTCTGCACCGCTTTGCTCGTGTTCGGCCTTTGCGGTGGACCAGGTCGAGCGCAGGCGCAGCCCTTTCCGAACAGGACCATCACGCTGGTTATTCCGTTCCCGCCCGGCGGCAGCACCTCGATCGTCGGGCGCGTGATCGCCGACAGGATGAGCCAGTTGCTGGGCCAAAGCATCGTCGTCGACAACCGGGCCGGGGCCGGCGGCACCTTCGGCACCAGGATCGTGGCCAAGAGCGATCCCGATGGCTATACAATTCTGCTCGGTTACACCGGCACGCTTGCGATCGGACCATCGCTCTACAAAAATGTCGGCTACGATCCGCGCAAGGATTTCGCGCCGATCGGCATGATCGGCAACGCGCCGAATTCGCTGGTGGTGCACCCGGCGTTTCCCGTCACCACCGTCGCCGAGCTGATCGCCTATGCCAAGGCCCATCCCGGCAAGGTCAATTTCGGTTCCGCCGGCGCCGGTACGGTCAGCCACATCACCGGCGAATATTTCGCCCGCGCCGCCGGCATCACGCTGGTGCATATTCCCTATAAGGGCACCGGGCCGGCGCTCACCGACCTTCTGGGCGGACACATCCCGATGGCGTTCGCGCCGATTCCGGCTGCCCATGCCAATGTCTCGGCCGGGCTATTGCGCGCGCTGGCGGTGACGAGCGCGACCCGCAGCAGCTTGTTGCCGCAGGTGCCGACGATGTCCGAGGCCGGCGTGCCCGGATTCGACGCCTCGCTCTATTACGGGCTGGTGGCGCCGGCCGGCACGCCGCGTCCGGTGATCGACAAGCTCAACACGGTGCTGCGGGCAGCGCTGGCCTCCGATGAGGTGAAGAAGCAGCTCGGGCTTGACGGCACCGAGATCACGCCGGGAACGCCGGAAGACTATGCCGATTTCATCGACAAGGATGAAAAGAAGTGGGCGGAATTGGTCAAGGCCAGCGGCGTTGAGCAGGAGTGAAGGGACCGCCACGGCGGAGTGACCCGGGAGTCGCCGCGAACACAGGGATTTGGGGCTGACTTGCGCGGCTCACGCTTCTACAAGAATCCCATGCTGCCTTATGCGATTCGCTCTCGCCCCGGATATTTCGCGCTTGCCCTGCTGCTGATGGTGCCGCAGGCGATCGCGATGGATGCGGGCACGCTTCCGGCCGCGACCGCTGAGGCGATGGCGCAGGCGGCTTCGCCCATGGCGATCGCGGAATATCGCCGCAGGCTCGCGGAATATCAGGAGGCGCGCGCCGCGTTCGACGAGGAAGCCGGCGCCTATTGGAGTTCGATTTCCGAGAAGCGGCGTGGCCGCAACGCCAAGCGGCGCGATCATCAGGCCATTACGCTCGATGATTATGTCCTGACCCAGCCGCCGGTCTATAGCGGGCCGAAGCGGCCGGTGAATCCGGCGCCTGAGCCCGAACCCGAGCATCCGCCGCGCCAGCACAAGGCCATTCCGGTCGTCGCCGATCTGTTGCAGGCCGCTTCGGAGCATTTCCAGTTCACGCCACAGCGACCCAGTAGCGAGGTCGAGTTCAAGCGTGCCTATGCCCGCGTCGCCGCGGCGGCAGGGCTGACGCGCGAGCAGGCGGTGCGAGTCTATTCGTTCGAAACCGGCGGCACCGGCAATTACGATGTGCAATCGGGGATCGAGCATGGCGGCACGCGCGCCATTTCCACCGCGATCGGCTATAATCAGCTGCTCACCACCAACACCGTCGAGCTGATCGCCGAGCAGGGCACCGAATTCGTGCGTGCGCTGACGGAAAAGGCCGCGCAATTGTCGGGCGCACCGCGCCAGGCGATGGATCGCAAGATCGCGGTGCTGAAACGCATGGTGGCGCTGGCGCGCTCGGTGCCGGACGAGTGGGCGCAGCACGAGAAGATAGGCGACACGCCGCAGGGTTGGGCCATCCATGCCATGGTGCTGGACATCGATGTCGGTCCGCTGCTGCAGACCCACAAGCTGCTGACCTCGGTCATCTTCGCCCGCGCCAAGGGCTATAGCCGCCCGCTGAGCGCGGCGGAGCTGGAGATGATGAATCTCACCGGCGACGGCACCGGGCTCGACATGGTGACGATGCCGCAGGCGATGCGCGAGCAGGTCCCGACCTCGAATTTCTTCCAGCGCAACGGTTACGAGCGCAATCCGGTCGCGATCCGCCACAACACGGTGGCGAAACTGCTCGATGTCACCGATAGCCGGATGGACGCCAACAGCAATCTGCCGGGCGCCAAGGAACTCGCCGCGGCGTTTTAGCTGATCGTCGTCCCGGCCTTGAGCCGGGACCGAGCCCTCTGCCGTCATGCCCCGCGAAGGCGGGGCATCCAGTAGCCCGCGCCGCCGGAATTATGACCTCGGGCGGCGCGGCGTACTGGATCATCCGCGTTCGCGGATGATGACATCGGAACCTGGGAGAGAGATTACCGTCTCAATTGGTCCCGAACATGAACTTGCCGTCGCCTTCGAGGAACGGTCCGGTCCGCATATAGAGCTGCCCGTTCTGGCCGATGAAAAACAGCGTGCCTTTGGGTACCTTCTTGGCGCCTTTCAGCAGCAGCGCTGCGTTGTTGGTCCCCATCTTGTAGGAAAACGTCTTGCCCTCCTTGTCGTAGCCATAGCCCATTTCCGGCGACAGCACCCAGGGCGTCGGAGCCGCTGCTTGCGCGAATGCCGAATTCGTCAGTGCCGTCAGCGCGGCTGCCATCAATAGGGTCTTGGTCGAAAATCGCGTCATCCTGCATGCTCCCGGCAACCGGCCCGAAAAATTAGTGGCCCATCCGTTTTGAACAAATCACGAACGTCGTTGTGTCGTCAATATCAGGCCTTCGACCTCCCGAATCGTTGTTGTGAGACTTTGTGATTTCCCGCTCTCGACTTCACGACTATCTTGCTGGCCAGTTCAGGCTAGAACCGCGCTTCGCCAGGAACGTCAAGGGGGATGATTCGAATGCACTATGGAATGAAAATTTGTTTTGGCGCGGCACTCATGTTTGTGACGCTGGCGCCTGTTGCGAAGGCTGACGATTTCAAGCTCAGCAATAACCAGAGAATTTCCTGCAGCCGCGGCCTCAGCGCCGGAAAACTCAATACCGCGACCTGCAAATCCTACGCCTATCTCTTCAACGTCAAGACCTCGGAATATTTCAGGTGCTCGGTCAGTCTGGCGCTGACGCGGGACAACAAGGAAGTGATCAACGTCCAGACCGACGGTGGCTGCACCAAAAAGCCGCGCATCTTCGAGACCGACTCCAGCTATTCGTTCGACGCGACCGAGACCGAGCCGCCGAACACCAATTCGTTTTTCGGTCCCGGCGGCTATTCGGTGTGGGCCAGCGACAACACCACACAGAAAGTTCGCGGCTGCATCATCATCAGTTCGGGTCTCGGCTCCGACATTTCGAAATGCCTGGACATGACGTTTCAGTGAATCTCGGCTGAAACCCCCAGGGGGATGGACCCTCATGCGCCTGATCCGCCCGGCCCAATTCTGCCGGTCCTGGCTGTTTGTCGAAGGCGCCAATGAAGAGGCGCTGCAACGCGCCGCGGCCAGCGGCGCCGATGTCCTGATCCAGGAACTCGAGGACTTTACGCCGCCGGCATTGCGACCGGTGGCGCGCGCGCTGGCGCCGGAGCTCTACCGGTCGTGGCGGGCCGCCGGGGTCGTGGTTGCGGTGCGCATCAATCCGCTCGAACAGGACGGCATGGAGGATCTTGCCGCTGTGATGCGCGGTCGTCCCGATATCGTGGCGCTGCCGAAAGTCGCCGAGCCGCATCACGTCTTGCAGCTTGACGAGGCGGTGACGCTGTTCGAACGGGACTACGGCATACAACAGGGATCGACGGCGCTGCTGCCGAACATCGAATTCGCGCGCGGGCTGGTGCAGACGGATGCGATTGCGAAAGCCAGCCCGCGAACGCGGGCCTGTCTGCTCGCATCGGAAGATCTGGCCGCCGATCTCGGCGCCGAACGCGGACGCGACGGCGTGGAGCTGGCGTATTGCCGGCAGCGCTTCATCGTTGAATGCGTTGCCGCCGGTGTTGTCGCGGTCGATTGTCCCTATACCTGGAGCGATGGCGAAGGCGTCGAACGCGACGCGCGCTGGGCGCGGCGATTGGGATATGTCGCCAAAAGCCTGGTCGAGCCGGCGCATGCCGCCATCATCAATGCCGTGCTGGCGCCGGGTGACGGCGAAATTCGCCAGGCGCGGGACATTGTCGCGGCGTTCGAAGCGGCCCGCGCCGCCGGCGAAGCCCGCGTCGAGGTCAATGGTTCGCTGATTGAGCTGCCGAGCTACGCCACCGCCAAGCGTCTGCTCGCGCGCCGCGAAGCGATGCAGCAGTTCGAGCGCCTCCGGTCTGGTGATCCATAACCTCAGGGTATGCTAAATCCAGGCATCAATGTTCAGGAGCGCGACTGGTGAACGTTGCTGCTTGACTGATACATATCCCAGTGGTTATACGTCAATCAATAGCCAACGGGTTATCGATCCAAAATGCCGAATGCTCGCGATATGCTGTTTAGAACGCTCGCCGACCCGACCCGGCGGGCGCTGTTCGAGCGGCTGTGCCGCGAAGGCGAGCAGACGGTCGGGGCTCTGACGGCCCAGTCCGGGGTCTCGCAACCGGCGGTCTCGAAACATCTCGGGGTCCTGAGGCAGGCCGGGCTGGTGCGCGATCGCCATGAGGGCCGCCAAACCCATTATAGCGCGCAGCTCGGCGCCCTGGCCCCGCTGATCGACTGGACCAGCCAGATGGCCGGCTTCTGGCAAAGCCGGTTCGACCACCTCGAAGATCTGCTGAAAAGGATGGACCAATGAGCGAACCTGCGACCGAAACGCTCTCTGTCATCGTCGAACGGGAGATAGCTTATGCGCCGGAAAAGATCTGGCGCGCGCTCACGCAGCCGCATTTGATCGCGGAGTGGCTCATGAACAACGACTTCCAGCCTGTCATGGATCATCGGTTCAATCTTCGCGGAGACTGGGGTGCTGTTGATTGTCAGGTAACGGCCGTCGAGCCGAACAAGACGCTGGCTTACACGTGGGCGGCGATGGGTCTTGAGAGTGTCGTGACCTGGACTCTCACCCCGACCAGCACGGGAACCCATTTGCGCATGGAGCAGTCGGGCTTCCGGCCGGATCAGCAGCAGGCCTATCAGGGTGCCAAGTTCGGCTGGCGGAAATTCTTCGCAGGCATCGAGCGCGTGGTCGGAGGCCTGTCGTGAGCCGCGCCGTTGCCTCGCGCTACCAGCCCGTGCTCGTCGCGCTGCACTGGCTGCTCGCGCTGATGATCATTGGGCTACTGTGCCTCGGCTTCTTTGTGCTCGCGGATATGCCAAACACCGATCCGAAGAAACTCGATATCCTGGTGTGGCACATGGCCGGCGGCATGTTCGTGCTGGTATTGATGATTCTGCGTGTCATCATCCGTTTGCGCAGCGCCCGTCCAGCCACGGCGACAACCGGTTCGCCGCTGCTGGACCGGCTGTCCTCGATTGCGCATGCCGGCTTTTATGTGATCGTGTTTTTGATGATCGCCAGCGGATGGTTCACCGGGTGGCTCATCAGCGGCGTGTTCCAGCACAATGGCGAGACGCTGCCGAGCACGTTCGCCGTATTCCCGTCGTTCCGGGCCCATGCGGTTCTGGCAACGCTGCTGGCCATTCTGATCGCGGGCCATATCGCGGCCGCGTTCTATCATCAGTTTGTACTGAAAGACGGCCTGTTCCGCCGCATGTGGTTCGGCGAACGCACGATCGTTCCCGCAGACAAATAGATCGAAGTGGCCACCGACCGCTGCGCCTGATGTGAGAAAGATTCCATGACTCCATCGCAACGCATTGACCAGCTGATCGCAGGAATCACCGACTGGCGTGGCAAAACCTTCGCCGGCATCCGCAACAGCATCCTCGAAGCCGACCCGCAGATCATCGAGGAATGGAAGTGGATGGGAAGCCCGGTGTGGTCCCGCGACGGCATGATCGCGGTCGCCAACGCCCACAAGGACAAGGTGAAGCTGACCTTTGCCTACGGGGCGAAACTCCCGGATCCCGACAAGCTCTTCAATGCGGGCCTCGAAGGTAACGCGAGGCGAGCGATCGATTTTTTCGAGGGCGACAGGATCAATGCGCGCGCCTTGAAAAATCTCGTCCGCGCCGCCATCGATTACAATCAGACCAAATTAAAGAAGAACGCGCCGGCGGCACCGCGCGCGAAAGTAGCCAAAAGCAAAAAGCCATGAAGCGAGCTTGGCGACGGCTTGCATGATGCCGGCCTCGCTTCCATCGTCGGGCTTCACTTACCTCTCCCACAAGGGGAGAGGAGCGCACCTACCGTTGCCTCGGCAGATCAACCTAATTTCATCCCGCCTAATGCCCCATGCGCGCCGAAGCCGGATGTCCGGGCACCTTGAAGCGCTTGCCGGTATCGGTGACCTCGGTGCCGTTGACCTTCAGGATCGAGAAATCCTGGTCCAGGTAGTTTCCGGCCAACAGGTATTTGCCGTCGGGCGTGAACACGACCGCCTCCGGCAACCCGCCGACCTCGATATCCCCGGTCTTGGTCACCTTCTTGCCGTCGATCTTGAGGATCGAGAGGCTGCCGTTCTTCTGGTAGTAAAACGCCTTCTTGTTGTTGGAGCCGCGCAGGATCGCGGCGACCGCAACATCGCCCTTCGGTGACATCGCCAGCCCCTCGGGGCCGTCGCCGACCACCACCCGATCGATGATCCGCGGCGGATTGGCTTCGAGATCGATCACGCTGGTGGTGTCGACGCTGCCGTCGGAAGATCCGGCGCCGCCATTGTCGGAAGTCAGCGCGATCTTGCTGTTCGGCGTCACCACCGCATTGTAGGGCCACTGGCCGGTCGGCAGATCGATCTTGCTGTAGGTCACCTTGTCGCCGTCGATGTCGAGCACCGATACCTTGTGCGCGGGAAATCTCACGGCCAGCGCGTGCTTGCCGTCCGGCGTGAACACCACATGCGCGACGCTGTCGGGGAAGCTGATGGTATCGGTGATCTTGACATCGGTGCCGTTGACCGCGAGCACGCTGACCGAGTTATCGCCGCGGTTGGCGACCAGCGCCATCTTGCCGGACGGGCTGAAGCTCAGTCCCGACGGCTGCTTGCCGCCGGTGATCGTCGCCGCCAGTTTCGGCGGATTGGCCTTGAGGTCGATCACGAAGATCTTGTTATCCGGTACCTGCTTGAGCGTGTCGCCGTCTTTGACGACATCGACCGAATCCGCCACCAGCGCGACCGTGCCCGTGGGGTCGATGTCGAGATTGACCGGTGGTCCGACCACCGAATTGGCCAGCGGCAGGGTGGCGACGATCTTGGGACTTTCGGGATCGGCGAGATCGACGATCAGGACCTGGTCCTTGCCGGGCAGGGACAGGATCGTCTTGCCATCATCGTCCCATGTCACCTTCTCGTCGATGCCGACGATCATGAACGGCGCGGCATGAGCGGGACTGAAGCTGGAACTGCAGAGGATGGCCGCGCCCAAAGATAATCCAAACAAGGATAATCCAAAGGTTACTCCGACGGTACGATTGGCAGGCATTATAGCATTCTCCCGGATAAGACCGGCCTCTGATGGGCCGGGTCACCGCGTCAGACTACGCGCGGAGCTTCAGCGTTGCTAGTGCGAAGCGCAGCGTGATGCGGCCCGGTCTCGGGCATCAGGGCTGCGAACAAGACCAGTGCCACTGCCGCCACCGCCGCCAGAAACAGGAACGCCGCGTTGTAGCCGGCCTCGACCACGATGAAGCCGGCGGTGGCCGCGCTCAGGGCGCCGCCGAGACCCGTCGCGGTGGCGATGGCGCCCTGGCTGACATTGAAATGCCCGGTGCCCCGGGTGAGGTCGGCGACCACAAGCGGAAACAGCGCGCCAAAAATGCCGGCGCCGATGCCGTCGAGCAATTGCACCGATACCAGCCAGTACGGATTGTCGGACAGCGGATAGAGCGCGCCGCGCAGCGCCAGCACCGCCAGTGCAACGGCGAAAATCGGCTTGCGCCCCCATCGGTCGGCCTTGCGTCCCACCAGCATGGCGACCGGCACCATGACCAGTTGCGCGGCAATGATGCACACCGACATCAGCGAGGTGCCGAGGTTCTTGTTCACCAGCGCGAGCTTCTGGCCGACCAGCGGCAGCATCGCCGCGTTTGAGAAGTGAAACAGGACCGTCGCGCCGGCGAAAATCAACAGCGGCCGGCACGTCAGCAGCACCTGAAATCCGGACGGCTGGTCGCCATGGCCGGCACCGCGCGCGGTTGTATCGTCGAGCCCTCGGGCGATGTGATCGTCGATGGCGTCGGCGGGAATGGACAGGGTTGCGATCATGCTTGCAACGGCCATCGCGGCCAGCAGCCAGAACACCACGATGGGGCCGCAGAAATACGCGGTGGCCCCCGCAATTGCCGCGGCCGAGGCATTGCCGGCATGATTGAAGGCCTCGTTGCGGCCGATACGCCTGGCGAAGGCGCGCGGTCCGACGATGCCCAGGGTCACCGCCGCGACCGCGGGCGCAAAGATGGCGCCGGCGGCGGCCGCCAGCGCCTGCGTCGCCGCGACCAGTTCGAAGCGATGGAGCAACGGCAATGCGAGACATGCCGACGTCACGATTATCGCGGCCGCGACCATCAGGGCGCGCTTGGCCGTGCTGCGGTCGATCAGCGCGCCGGCCGGAGTCTGGGCGATAATGCCCGCAACGGCAGCCACCGACATCACCATGCCGATACGGGCCTGGTCCCATTTCTGCTCGGTCAACAGATAAATGGCGAGATAGGGTCCGAGGCCGTCCCGCACGTCGGCGAGAAAGAAATTGAGCGCGTCCAGCGCCCGCCCTACGCCCTTTCCGACCTGCCGCAAGGAGACCTCGCTATCGCGTTGCTGCATTTTCCAACGACCGGATCGGCAACCGGTTCCCGCCGCGGGCGCGCGCTCGCGCCATCAACGGATTCGGTCTATTGGTCGCAACCTTGTTCCGGGCGGATCGGACGGGTTGACCGCGGGCCGATGTCCGGCCAATGGTCGCGACAAACGGGAGAGGTCGATGCAACGGCTCAAGGGCAAGACGGCGTTGGTGGTGGGGGCCGGCTCGATCGGGCCGGGTTGGGGCAACGGCAAGGCGACCGCCGTTACCTTTGCGCGCGAGGGCGCGCAGGTGTTTTGCGTCGATCGTAACGCGGCGGCCGCGGAAGAAACCGTCAAGATCATTACCGCCGAGGGCGGCACGGCGGCCGCGTTTACAGCGGATGCATCCCGCGCCGATGACGTCGCGGCGATGGTGTCGGCCTGTCTCGAGGCCTATGGCCGCATCGACGTGCTCGACAACAATGTCGGCATTGCCGAGACGGGAAGCGTCGTCGAGGTGTCGGAAGCGGATTGGGACCGGGTGTTCGCGGTCAATCTCAAAAGCGCTTTCCTCGCCATGAAGCATGTCATCCCGGTGATGGCGCGGCAGGGCGGCGGCTCGATCATCAATATTTCGTCGATCGCCTCGATCCGTCATCTCGGCATCTCCTACGTCACCTATGCGACAACCAAGGCGGCGATGAACCAGATGACCCGCACCACGGCGGTCGAATTCGCCGCGAAGAAAATCCGGGTCAACGCGATCCTGCCGGGCCTGATGAAAACCCCGATGGTCGAACACTCCGCCGGGCTGGCGGCGAGTTACGCCAGCGGCGACGTCGCGGCGATGTGGCGCGCGCGCGACGCGCAGGTACCGATGGGGCATATGGGCGATGCCTGGGACGTCGCCAATGCGGCGCTGTTTCTGGCTTCCGACGAATCGAAATATGTCACCGGGATCGAACTGGTGGTCGATGGCGGGATCACGCTGAAGGTGAGTTGAGTTTACCCGTCGTCCCGGCGAACGCCGGGACCGATAACCACAGGCATCAGAGGTTGTGCGAAGGTCGTTGAACAGCGTCTCTTAAAACAAGCGACACGGCGTATGGGTCCCGGCGCCCGTGCGCAATTGCGCACTAGGCCGGGACGACATTGAGGGACAATCGATGCAACGTCATTTCACGACCCTGATGGCGGCGGCGGCGATCGCCGGCGCGGTGGCGCTGCTCTCGCCGGGTCGCGTCTTCGCGGCGACCAGCGAACCCGCCGACCAGCGCATCGACCCCGCGCCCTGCGTGGCCGCGGTGACCGCCAACGACGACGAGCAGATCGTCGCCATTTGTAGCCCGCTGATCGACAATGAGAAGACCGTGAAGGCCGATCGCATCAAGGCGCTGATCGCCCGCGCCGAGGTCTACGACCGCAAGGACATGATCGACCGCGCCATCGCCGACTACGATACGGTGTTGCGGCTCGATCCGACGCTGGCCGATATCTTCAATGCCCGCGGTGAACTCTGGCGCCGCAACGGTGTGCGGCCGCGCGCGCTGGCCGATTTCGCCGCCGCCATCAAGCTGAACCCGGATCAGGCCGCCGCGAAGGCCAATTACAAATCGCTGGCGCTGGAGGTGGAGCGGCTGGGCGCGATGATCGCGGTGAACAACCGGCCGAGCTTCAATTGCGCCACCGCCACGCGCGCGGTCGACAAGGCGATCTGCGCCAGCCCCGAACTGGCCAATCTCGACCGCGAGATCAACGCGGTGAATACCAAAGTGGTTCGCCAGGCTGCCAGCGACAGCCCGCGCGCCGGCCGCGCCATGCAGCGTGAACAGGATGATTTCCTCGCCGCCCGCAATGCCTCCTTCGGCCGGCCGGATTACGATCTGCAGAAGGCAATGCGGGAGCGGCTGGATCATTTGATGGCGGTGGTGCGGAATTAG
>NZ_JBEKCZ010000113.1:0-20458 GCF_050014615.1 Bradyrhizobium sp.
GTTCGACTGCAGGTCGCCAGAGCCGATAGAGTGGGCGCCATGTCTGGCTGGCGGCCGGCAATGCCGGTCACGCAATGGCGAGTGAGGAAGCCATGATCGTTGCGGGCATCGGATGCGGACGCGGAACGTCCAGCGAGGACATTGTCAGTCTGATTTTCGCAGCGCTTTCGAATTTCGGCATCGCGCGCGAAAACCTCACGGCGATCGCGACCGAGACCTCGAAGGCCGACGAGCACGGCATCGCGGGCGCGGCGCGGTCGCTGTCGATTCCGGTCCTGCGCTGTCCGGTTGCGGAGCTGGGGCGGGTCGCCGACCAGGTTTTGACGCACTCGTTGCGCGTTCAGGCGATCAAGGGCGTGCCGTCGATCGCGGAGGCATCCGCTTTGGTCGCGGCCGGGCCCAACGCCCGGCTGCTCGGCGCGCGGGTCGCGGCTAATAAAGTAACCTGCGCCATCGCCGTCGGCGAGGGATTCGGAGAGGGATCGTGACGGTTCATTTCATAGGGGCGGGACCCGGCGCGCCGGATCTGATCACGCTGCGCGGACGCGATCTGATCGCCGCTTGTCCGGTGTGCCTCTATGCCGGCTCGCTGGTGCCCAAGGCGCTGCTCGACTATTGCCCATCCGGTGCACGCATCGTCGATACCGCGCCGATGTCGCTCGACGAGATCGTCGCCGAATTCAAGCGCGCGGCCGACCAGGGCCAGGATGTCGCGCGGCTTCATTCCGGCGATCTGTCGATCTGGAGCGCGCTCGGCGAACAGCTTCGGCGGCTCGAGGCGCAGGGCATTCCCTTCACGGTGACGCCGGGTGTTCCGGCCTTCGCGGCGGCCGCGGCCGCGCTGGCGAAGGAGCTGACGCTGCCCGAAGTCGCGCAATCGGTGGTGCTGACGCGCACTTCCGGCCGCGCCTCGTCGATGCCCGCGACCGAAAGCCTGTCGGCGTTCGCCGCGACCCGCGCGACGCTGGCGATTCATCTTTCCATTCATGCGCTCGACAAGACCGTCGCGGAACTCATTCCCGCCTATGGCGAGGCGTGTCCGGTCGCGGTGGTGTTCCGCGCCAGCTGGCCTGATGAAAAAATCATCCGCGCCACGCTCGGCACCATCGTTGGCGAAGTCGCAAAAACCGATATCGATCGCACCGCGCTTATTCTAGTCGGTGAGGTGCTGGCGGCGCGGGATTTTCGCGACAGCGCGCTGTACGACAGTGCCTATCAGCGCCGCTACCGGGGGAGAGGCTCGTGATGGAAACGAAGCCTCGCACCGACAAGCTTCCTGATTTTCCGGAGTTTCCGCCGGGCGAGGTCTGGCTGGCGGGGGCCGGCCCCGGCGATCCCGGACTGCTGACGCTGCATGCGCTTCACGCGCTGCGGTCAGCGGACGATATCGTTCATGACGCGCTGGTCGATCCGCGCATCCTTGAACTCGCGGGCCAGCAGGCCAAATTGATTTTTGCGGGCAAGCGCGGCGGCAAGCCGTCGGCCTTGCAGGGCGATATCAACGATCTCCTGATCGAGCGCGCCCGGATGCAGCGGCGCGTGCTGCGCCTCAAGGGCGGTGATCCCTTTGTGTTCGGGCGCGGCGGCGAGGAAGTGCTGGCGCTGACGCGCGCTGGTGTGCGCTTCCGGATCATCCCCGGCATCACCTCGGGGCTGGCGGCCGCCGCATTGGCCGGCATTCCCGCGACCATGCGCGATACCAATCATGCCGTGATCCTGATGGCGGGCAGCCGATCGGCCGACGGCACATCTATCGCCGAGTGGGAGAAGCTCGCCAGCGTCGGACAGCCGATCATCGTCTACATGCCGATGGCGAACCTGCCCGATATCATGCGCGCGTTCGAGCGCGGCGGGATGGCCCGTGATACTCCTGCTGTCGTCATCAGCGCCTCCACCACATCGGAAGAGCGCGTGATCGAGACCTCGCTCGGGTCGGCGGCCGCCGACGCCGCCAAACATGGCGTCAGCGCGCCCGCGATCGTGATCGTCGGCGCGATCGCCGCGATGCGCCGGCAGCTTCTGGCCAACATGGTGGGTTGGCCATGATCCATCCTCCAGGTGCCCCAGGACTCATCATTGCCGCGCCGCGCTCCGGCGCCGGCAAAACCACGGTCACGCTCGGGCTGTTGCGCGCGCTGCGCCGTCGCGGCCACCGCGTGCAGCCGTTCAAATGCGGGCCGGATTATATCGATCCGGCGTTCCATGAAGTGGCGGCCGGATGCCCGAGCTATAATCTCGACAGCTGGGCGATGGGTGCGGATCTGATCACGACGCTGGCCACGGCTGCGACGGAGGCGGATATTTCCATCGCCGAGGGCGTGATGGGATTGTTCGATGGTGCTGCGGCACGCGGACAATCCGGCTCCGGCACCACAGCCGATCTGGCGTCGCTGTTGGGATGGCCGGTGGTGCTGGTGCTCGATGTCACCGGCCAGACCGAGACGGCCGCCGCCATAGCGCTCGGCTGCGCCAGCTATCGCGACGACGTCGAGATTGCGGGCGTCATCCTCAATCGCGTCGCCAGCGCGCGGCATCTCGCACTGATTGCGTCGGCCTTCGAACGCATCAAGCTGCCGGTGTTCGGCGCGGTGCTGCGCGACGAAGGGATCGCCTTGCCCGAACGACATCTCGGTCTGGTGCAGGCGCGGGAGATCGCTGATATCGACCAGCATCTGGATCGGCTGGCGGATGTCATCGACGCCACGGTCGATGTCGATGCTGTCAGGCGAGCGGCGCGGCCCGCGAAGGTTTTGCCCGCGATCAATGACGCGCAGTCGAATGAGTCGATATTCCATCTGCCGCCGCCGGGACAGCGCATCGCGCTGGCGCAGGACCGGGCGTTTTCATTCATGTATCCGCATCTGCTGCGGCAATGGCGCCGCGCCGGTGCCGAGATCATTCCGTTCTCGCCCCTGGCCGATGAGGCACCCGATGACGCCGCGGACGCGGTCTGGTTGCCCGGTGGCTATCCCGAGCTTTACGCCGGAACCTTGGCGTCAGCGCATCGTTTTCGCAAAGGCCTCCGCACACTGGCCCAACGTTCCGTTCCCATCCACGGCGAGTGCGGGGGCTATATGGTGCTGGGACGCGGGCTCCAGGATGCCGACGGGCATAGACACGAGATGACCGGGCCAAGCGCAGACTACATCTGGGCTATCGGCGCGCCCGTCTCGCGCGCGATTGTTCGCTCGGCGCGCAGGGCAGGGAAGTATTCGGCCATGAATTCCATTACGCGAGCACGGTTTCGGTTCATGGAGATTCCCTGGTCGATTGCCGCGATGCTTCCGGTGCCAGCGTGCCCGAACAGGGGGCGCGGCAGGGCTCGACCACGGGCACGTTCTTCCATGTCATCGACGGGGCGGCGGCATGACGCAGACATCAGGTCCATCGCCGCGGCAGTTCGACGAGGAGTGCATCAGCTGCTTGAACTCGCCAGCCACGCGCCCTCGGTCGGACATTGCCAGCCCTGGCGGTTCGTGCTGGTCGAGTCTCCTGAACGCCGGGAAGAAGTAAAATCCAGTTTCGCGCGCGCCAATGCCAAGGCGCTGGAAAATTATTACGGCGAACAGCGCGCGCATTATGCGCGGCTGAAGCTCGAGGGTCTCGAAAACGCACCGGTCCATCTCGCGGTGTTCGCCGACGAGGCGGCGGAGGAGGGCAGCGGGCTCGGCCGCCGCACCATGCCCGAGACCCTGCGTTATTCCGTGGTGGCCGCGGTCCAGACCCTGTGGCTGGCGGCGCGCGCCGAGGGGCTGGGCCTTGGCTGGGTCTCGATTCTCGAGCCCGAAATGGTTCATCGGGTGCTCGACGTGCCGCCGGCCTGGACGCTGGTGGCCTATCTCTGCATCGGCTGGCCGGTGGAGGAACATCTCGATCCCGAACTCGATCGCCATCATTGGCAGCAGCGGCTCGATCTCGGCAAGCTGATTTTCAAGCGGTAGATGAACCCGTCTTCCCGGCTCGCGCGGAGTCTCTCATCGAGCGCGCGTTCGCGACCTGGTGGCTTGGCCGCAACGTCCGCGGCCAGGTCAGGGCAGACGCCTGGTCACTAACCGGATCGGTATTGAAGGCCGCCGGCAGGTATCGCGTTGCGGGTGAGCCGTCTCAGGAGCCACGTGCCGCTGACGACAGTCAGCAGTTGCGAGCCGACGATCAGCCAGAAACCGCTGGCCAGGTTCTCGCTCGAATGGATCGTCATGGCGGCGCCCATCAGCACCGGCATCAGGGCTGAAACGATATTGCCGATGCCATTGACCAAACCGTAGGTGCTGCCAACCGTGCCGGGCCTGGCCACATGTTGCACCATCGTCGGTATCGCGGGCGCCTGGATGCCCCAGAACGCGCCCGCGAGGACAAGCGCCGATGCCGAAACATAGGGCTCGGCGACCACAATGGCTGTTGTGACGGACAGCGCCGTTGCGATGCCGCCGAAAATGAACAATGCCGGCACCATGCGTGTCGGGATGCGGTCGATAATCGCGCCGCCGACAAACTGCATCAGCAGGCCGACCACGAAAGGCAGTCCCGCGAAGATGCTCATCTGGCTGAGCGAGAAATGATGCGCCTCGCGCAGATAGGCCGGCAGCCAGGTGCTGGTGCCCCACAGATAGGACAGGGTCGCGATCTCGATCAGAAGGATCGGCGCAAGATGGGGCGTCCCGAGCGCGGAGCGCACCAGCCCCGTCATGCCGCCATGTACAACGGATGCGCGCGCGGTCCCGGAGGGTCGAATGAAGAGCAGCACCAGCGGCAGGCCGATGGCAAGGTTAAGGGCGGCGAGCGCCCACAGCGAGTCACGCCACCCGAACTGCGCCATCAGAAAGGCGATGATCGGGTAGCCGGCGGCAAGGCCGAGGCTGACGCCGAACGAGCTTACGGCGTTGGGCTTTCCGACCTGATCAGGCGCGAAGTTCTCGCTCACATACATGGTCTTGAGCGAAAACAAGGGGCCTTCGGCGATGCCGAGCAGAGCCCGCCAGCCGAGCAGCAGCAGAACGCTTGTCGTCAGGGCCGATGCGCCGGTGAAGATCACCCAGAGCATGATGCTGACAAGCAAGCCGGCGCGAACGTCCCACCGCGACTCGAACAACGGCGTCAGAAACCACGCCGAAATTCCGTACCCGAACAGAAATACGGTGACCAGGCGTCCCTGCGCGACCCGATCGTTTTCGAGACCGAACACGTGCAGGAAGTCGGCGTTGGTAATCATCAGCGAGACGTTGATCCGATCCATATAGGCGATGCTCACGATGATCATGAGCACGAGCACGCCGACCCACCGTCTCCAAGACATCTTGTTCTCCTGCGGACATGGCGAGCTCATGCATGTCACGTGCCATGATCCGCGACCGAATTGGGAGCGGGCTGCTCGGCGACCTGGCGATGAATGATCGCCGTGTCGCGATGTTGTCGCGATCGGTCGCGCCTTACGTTTTGCCGGCGGCCCTGAGTTCAACCAGTTGCTGGCGGGCCTGTTGCGCCAGATAGCGCCGCAGGCGAATGACGCCGGCATCGTGTTGATAGAGCATCTCGAATTTTTCGAGACCGGGCAGGCATCCGGCCAGCATTTCCCGGTCCTGCTCAAGCACGGCCCAGTGACGCGGCTCGATGCGCGTCTTGTAGAGAAAGCGCCAGGTGTCGCGTTGCCAGCCGCTGACCTTGCGCACGCGCCAGAAGAAGTTGGCGGTGGTCTGTTCGTCGATCGGCGTCGCATAGGCAATGATGCCGAAGTTTCCGCCGGGCCCGGCCGAGGCGGGGTATGGGATTTCGAGCCAGACATAGAGCGTCGTATCGTCGACCAGTTCGCTCCAGTCGAAATTCACGTTGCGCTGACCTTCCTTCTCGAAGACGAATCCCTTCGGCGTGTCGCGGGTGACGAAGTGCGCCTGGGTATCGCCGGCGAACATCGTATGCGAGTTCGAGTGCAGGAATGTTCCGTGCATCGGATCCATCAGATTGTCGTAGGAGTAGCGCCAGAACATGCTCCAGTCCGCATAGCAGATGAAGCTGGAATATTCCGGATCGGAGAGCTGCACCGGCGGCTGGAAAGGCGCCGGTTCCTCGTGCAGCGCGTCGCCGAACCAGACGAACACCACGCCGGCGCATTCCAGCGACGGGTAGGTCTTGACGGCCTTCTTGCCCTCGAGCGGACAACCGGGCTGGCCGGGCACCGCGAGCACGGTGCCGTCCGGGCCGACCTCTACGCCGTGATAGTTGCAGCGGATCCGGTCGCCCTCGTTGACGCCGCGTGACAGCGGCACCGCGCGGTGCGGGCAGCGGTCCGTTTGTGCATGGATGACATCAGCGCTATCGCGCCATAGCATCAGCGGTTCGCCGAGCCGTTTCAGCCCGACCGGTTTGCCGCCGGTCTCGATGAAGCGCGAAGGCAGCACCGGCCACCATCGGTTGCGCAGGCCGGTGCGCAATCTCGCCTGGACGTCCTGATCGGTAGGGGCGGCCGCAACCGCAGCAGTTGCTGCCGGACGCTGAAGACTGGTCGTGGTCATGATCTCAACCTCCGAGGTCGCGCATCAGCGCGGTGAAATTCTCGCTGGTCCATTTGCCGCCGTCCTGCGGGCGCACGCGTGATGCGTTGAGCGCCGCGACCAGCGCGTCTAGTTCATGCGCGCCTTTGGCAAAAGCGCCCTCGATCGCATCGGCGAGGCTGAGTTCCCATTCGGTCGGCTCGCGTTGGCGCGACTGGTGCGGACTGAGATATGGGAATGTGTAGGTCGCCATGATCGTCTCCATTGTTCCAAACGTGCTATGGCCTGTCAAACATCGAGGACGAGCGAAGCACCTTTCGCCCGCGAAACACACGTCATCATGATCTCGTTGCTGGCCCGCTCCGACGCCGACAGGATGCTGTCGCGGTGATCGACTTCGCCTTCCAGCACGCGCACCTCGCATGTGCCGCAAATTCCCTGCTCGCAGGAGCGCGCAATTTCGATCCCGGCGTCGGTCAGGACCTGCAGGATGCTTTGTTCGGGCATCACCTCGAGGCTGTGGCCCGAGCGCGCGCAAACCACCCGGAAGCCGCCGGAAATCTCGCCCTCGGGGCGTGCGCGCGGCGCGAACCATTCGAACCGAACCGTTCCCTCCGGCCAATGCGCGCTGGCGGCCTCCACCGCCGTCATCAGGCTTTCGGGCCCGCAACAGTAGATAATGGTGCCGGGCCTCACCTCGGCGAGGCATTGCGTGACGTCGAGCCGCGCGCCCGCCTGTGAGGCGTGAACGGAAACGTCGCCGCCATGGGCCCTGGCCTCGTCGAGAAACGGCGCCTGCTCGATACTGCGCGCGCAGAACAGCAGGCTCCACGCCGCACCCGCGCCTGATGCCGCCCGCATCATCGGCAGCAGCGGGGTAATGCCTATGCCGCCGGCGATGAACAGGTAATTGCGGCTGGCGACGAATTCGAAATTGTTGCGCGGTTGCGACATTTGAATCAGGGCGCCCGGGCGCAGGTTTCGGTGAATGTGCCGCGACACACGGCCACCATCGATCTCGCGCACGCCGATGCGATAGCACTTGCGCTTGGCCGGATCGCCGCAGAGCGAATATTGCCGCAGCATGCCGTCGCCCAGATGCAGGTCGACATGGGCGCCGGGCTCGAACGGCGGCAGATCGCCGCCGTCAACAGCGGCGAATTCGAGCGCCAGCACGCCGTCGGTCTCCCAGCTGATGCGGCGAAGGCGGACGTCGAGCAGGTCGCTCGGCGTATTTTGGGATTGGGTTTCGGTCATCGTGCCCGACGTTCGCTGATCCATCACCGGCTCCGCAAGTCTTCAGGTAATTCGAAAGTCTGCAAAGCTCTCTCCCTAGACGACCAGCGCGCCGCTGCGGTTGAGGATTTCCCGCGCCACGCTGAAGCCGGCCATCAGCGAGGTCTTCGGATTGAGCGGCGAGGGGCGTCCTTCGAGCTGCAGGTCGAAATCGCCGCAGCCGGCACGCACCGAAATTTCGTGGACGTTACGAGCGGCCTTGGGATCGGCGATCAGGCGAACCCTGGTCGCGTCGAAGCCGAGGCCGGCGATCGCCACCGCCGCCGCCACATTGGCGTTCTGCGGATAATCCGTTGCCGCCTGCCGGGCCGTGCCCTCGAAAAATATCGCGGGCGCGGACAGCGCGCCGAGATCGAGCAGGCGCTCCGCCGGCGTGCCGCGCCATGCGGCGGGCGGTTTCCGCCCGGTGTAAGTTACCGTCTGCAGGCCCGAGAGACGTGCCGCGCCGAGCGCATCGAGACCGCCGACGGCGCCGGCAGGCAGAACCAGCCGGACGCCATGGCGCTGCGCTGCGGATAACAATGCCGCGCGCAGGGCATCGTCAGCCAGCGCCCCGATCGAAATCACGACGAAATCGCAGCCGCCGCCGAGAATCATTTCGCCGTATTGACGAACCGCAGCATGTCCGGCGCATTCGACCATGGCATCGGGCTTGTCGGCGAGCAGCCGCGCGATGTCGGTATGCACGGACCTCGTTCGCGCGAGCTTGGGACCGATGCGCTCGAGCAGTGCCGATGCGCGTGGCTCTGAACCCGATCTGACGAGGACGCCGAAATAATCGAGCGGAGCCGTCAGGCCCTCGGTGACGGCGCTCAACACCGTCTCCGCCATGCCGCCGGCGCCGATCATTCCGAGCCGTCGAAGGGTCACTTCACGCCTCCCGCCGCCCCGGCCGGCGGGCCGGCGAAACTTTCGGCAAACGGTCCGATCGCGGTCATGTCGATCTCGATCATGCGCGGCCCGCGCGACGCCAGGGCTTCCGCGAAGGCGGAATCAAAGTCTTCGATCCGGGTGACGAGCGTATGCGGCAATCCCACCGACTTGCAGACAAGTGAAAAGTCGGGTGTCAGAATGTTGGAATAGACATGGCGGCCTTCATATTGCGCATCCTGGATGTTGCGGATAACGCCGTAGCCGCGATCGTTCATCAGCAGGAACACCGCCTCGGCTTCGATCTCGACCGCGGTCGCGAGTTCCCCGATCATCAATTGCGACCCGCCGTCGCCGACCAGGGTTACCGTCTTGGCGTCGCTGCAGGCCAAGGCGGCGCCGATGCCCATCGCGATGCCCTGGCCGATCCCGCCACCGAGCGCGTGGACGCCGAGATGCGGTGCGGCGATCTTCACATAGCGATTGCCGAACGTGCTGTTGGAGATCGTGACATCGCGCACCCAGGGATGGCGTCCGGCGTGCACGCGGGCACTGAGAATATCGGCCAGCACGGCGTAGGGGCCGAGCAGCTTGCGCAGGTTGGCTTCCGATTGGGCCCGTGCTTGCGCCAAGCCTTCATAGAAACCAGCGTCGGTCGCAAGTTTCCCGGGCAGTCGTGCCAGCAGTCCTTCGAGCGCCAGCCGCGCATCGCCTGCGACAAAAAGATCGACCGGATAATTGCGTCCGGCCTGCGTCGGTTCGGCGTCGATCTGGATCAGCGGGCGCGGCAGCTTCATCAGATTGTTGCGGGTTTCGTTGCCACGCAGGCGCGAGCCGACGATGAGCATCAGATCGGCGCCGTCGTAGATCTCCTGCGCCTGCGGCGTCATGTTGAAGGCGCCGAGGCTGCGGGGATGGTCTTCGGGCACGGCAGCCCGGCCGTTGGTGCTGGTGACCGCGCCGAAGCCGCGCTCGACCAGTTCAGTCGCGGCGGCGCCTGCGGCCCGCGCGCCGCCGCCGAGCCACAGCATCGGACGTCGTGCCGCAAGCACCTGTTCGGCGAGCAGATCAAGCAGCGCCGGATCCGGTGGCACCGGCGCCACATGACAGCGTGCCGCAGCCTGGCGCGGGGCGACCGGTTCGCGCTGCACGTCGACCGGAATTTCAAGCGTGACCGGGCCGCTCGGCGCGGCGAGTGCGGTATTGGCCGCGCCCACCAATGCGTCAAGCGCCTGCCTCGGCTCCCAGACGCGGATATAGGCCTTGCTGATGGCTTTGAGCATATCGCCCTGACGCGGGACATCGTGAATCGCGGCGCGATCGCGATCCATGAAGACGCGGTCGACCTGGGTCGTGATATGCAGCACGGGCGAACCTGCCGTCAGCGCCTCGACCTGCGAACCCGCGGCATTGCCCGCCGCGGTACCCGTTGACGTTATGACGACGCCGAGCGAGCGCGAAACCCGGGCATAGGCGTCGGCCATGTTCATGGCGCCGGCTTCGCCACGCGCCGGCACGAAGCGGATGCGGCCCTGGCGGGCGATGGCGTCGAGGATCGGCATATTGTGGATCGAGATCACGCCGAAAACCGTGGTGACGCCAAGGTCCGCCAGTCCGCGCGCGATGATGTCTCCGACCGGCTCGATCGCGGCGCGGGTGTCGGTGGGCGATGCATGTTTCATCTGGGTATTCACCTTCAAATATGCCGCGACACGCCGCCCGAAATTTCGAGGCTCGCGCCGGTGATGTAGCTTGCAGCCGGCGAGCCGAGAAACAGGATCGCGCGCGCGGCTTCCTCCGGTTGGCCGAGACGGCCGAGCGGAATGTGTTTCGATCGCGCCAGATTAGCGAACCAGGCACCGCGCGTCTCGGCCTTGTCGGCGCGCGCCTCGAAGCGGCGCTGCCATTGGCCGGATTCGACGAGCCCGAGAAGAATCGAATTGACGCGGATATGAGGGGCGAATTCGACGCTCAGCGATTTCAGCAGGCTCTGCACCGACGCGCGCGCCGCGGCCGTCGCCACCATATGCGGCTCCGGCTGCAGCGCGAGCAGCGAATTCACGCCAACGATCGCCGCCGCGTCGCTGCGTTCGAGCAGGGACTTGAAGGCCTGGATCGGCAGCGTCTGGCTGAAGATTTTCAGTTCCAGTTCCTGCCGCCAGTCCTTGTCGCTGGTGGTGGCAAAGGTCGATACCCGGCCCTGGCCGGCATTGTTGACGAGAAGGTCGACCTTGCCGCCGCTCCAGGCGGCAACCGCATGCGCAAAGCGTTCGACATCGGCGCGGTCGAGCACGTCGCAGCGCTGCGCCAGAACGTCGGCACCCGGCAATGCCGTCAGCTCGCGTTTCGCCGCCTCGAGCCGGTTCGGATCACGTCCGCAGATCGCGACGCGCGCGCCCTCGTTCAGCAGCAGCCGTGCCGCCGCAAGGCCGATGCCTGAACTTCCGCCGGTCACCACCGCGATGCGATTTTCAAGACCGAGATCCACCTGTCCGTCCTTTCACGCCGCCGCGCCGCTCTTGCGTCCGCGCGGCGTCTTCGCCGGCTTTTTCTCGACGTTTGCTTCAAGCGATTGTGCTAGCGGATCGGTCCAGCCGAGCCGCTGCGAGATTTCGCGCGCGGCCTCTTTGGTCGCCGCGGCGATTTCGGCGCGGCGTGCTGTGCCGCCGAATTGCACGGTCTGTCCGCTGACGTTCAATGCCGCCACCGGCGCGCCGGACGCATCGAAGATCGCCGCGGCGACCGAGGATATGCCCGGCTCGTAATGGCCATCGCTCCACGCCAGTCCCACAGCCAGATCCTTGTCGAGCCGGGCACGCAAGGCCGCGAAGGTCGTCGGCGTGTGCGCGGTCGCGCTTTCAAGTACGACGCTCTTGTAGAGAGCCGCGACCCGCTCGGGCGGAAAATGCGCCAGAATGATACGGCCCATATTGCCGGCATGCGCGGGCTGGCGGCTGCCGACATGGATATTGCTGGCGAAAGCGTGGTTTGGCGTGCGCCGTACGACAAAGACGATCTCGCGCCTGTGCAATACGCCAAGATGCGTCGACAGACCCAGCGTTTCGCTCAGGCGCGCCAGCACGGGCGTTGCCGTCTGTACCAGGTCGCCGGAGAAAAACGCGCGCGCCGCGAGCGCGACCAATCCAAGCCCGATGCGCCAGCCGGAATCATCATCGTCGCGCTCGATGAAGCCTTCGGCTTCAAGCGTATGCAGCAGCCGCAGCAGGGTGGTGCGGTTGATCCCGATCGCGCTGGCCGTGCGCGACATGTTGGCGACGCCGTCGCCATCGGCGATGCGGCGCAACAGCCGCGCGGCGCGTTGCACCGGCGGCGAAATATAGCAGGCATCCGCAGCCGATTCAGTCATGTCGCGCCTCCTTCACCAATTCCTCCAGCAAACGCGCGACGGCAATCGGGGCCTCCTGCGGCAGCGCATGCCCGGTCGCGGCGAATTCCTGGTATCCGCGGGGGTGGATCAGCGTTGCATGGAGCGCGCGGGCGCCGGCGGGCGGCGTCACGGCGTCCTCGGCGCCGATCGCGACAGAGGTCGGCGCCGAGATCCGCGTCGCATCCGCCAACAGATCGCCATGGCCGAGCGCGCGAACGGCCTGGGCATAACCAGCTGGATTCAGCGCAGCCATCGCGGACCGGACCCGCGCCAGAACTTCCGGCTTGGTCTCGGGACTATGAACCAGCCGCGCGGCGCGGCTTGCCGCGAAGGCCTGCGGCCCCAATTGTTCGAGATCGTCGATCCGGCTCTGGACATTTGGCGGCAGCGCCCCGCCGGTGGCGACGCGATAACCCAGCGCCGGCGACAGCAGGGCCAGGGCGGCGACACGGGCCGGACGCGTCGCCGCAAAGCTTCCGGCAAATAACGAGCCCAGCGAATGGCCGACAAGGATCACGCGGCCGAGTTCCAAGGCATCGAGCACATCGGCGAGCGCGTCGGCATAGTCGGACGGATGCGGCGATGCCATCGCAAGCGGTTTTGAGGCGCCGTACCCGGGCGCATCCCAGGCATAGACATCGAGCGACGGATCGAGCGCCTGCATCAGGGGCGCAAAGCTCGATGCATTGCTGCCGACGCCATGCAGCAGGACGACGGGCGTGCCGCCGTGCAAACCCGCGCGGCGCAGGACATCGACGCCGGCGGCGCGCACCAGAACGGACGTGGTGGTGGGTGATGCGCTCATGTGAAGACAAATCCGGCATCGACCGCCAGCGTCTGGCCCGTCAGAGCGAGGGCGCCCGGGGTCAACAAGAACAGAATCGTTGCCGCGATGTCTTCCGGGATCTGTGCCCCCGGAACCGCGCGGCCTCGTTCGTAGAGCTCATGGCGCTCCTTCGGCACATATTCGGTGGCCTCGTTGCGCATGATGCCGGGCGCCACCGCGGTAATGCCGACGCCCCGTGGTCCGAGTTCGCGCGACAGCGACCGCGTCATCGCCATCACCGCGCCTTTGCTCGCGACATAGGCGAGCAGGCGCGGCGCGCCCCACAGCGCCGTATCCGACGCGATATTGACGATGCGCCCGGTGCCCGACTTGACCAGCAGCGGCGCCAGCGCCCGCGTGACCAGCCAGGTGCCGCGGACATTGACCTGCATCACCCGGTCCCAGACATCGATCTCGATCTCGTCGAACAACGGCCCGCCAATGCCGGTCGCAATCGCGGCATTGTTGACGAGGCCGTCCGCGCAGCCCTCATGCGCTTCGATATCGGCGGCGAGCCGCGCGATGCTGTCGGGGCTCGCGAGATCGACGGCGACGAAGCGCACCGACGCGCCGCTCTGTGCGATCGCGGCCGTCGTTTCGTGTCCGGCGGCCTCCAGCACGTCGGCCAGAACGAGCCGCGCTCCGGCAGCCGCGCAGGCTTCGGCGATCACGCGCCCGACGCCGCGCGCCGCGCCGGTCACGACGATGGTGCGGCCCTTGAGTGAAGGCAGGCCGGCGTCGGCCGTGGTGGGGTGAGGAATCGCGGGGCTCATCATCAATGCACCACGCGCGGGACATAATGCAGCACGCGTTTTTCGATGGCCGCGACGGCCCAGTACATCGCGATGCCGATCAGCGTCAGCAGCGCGATGGCATCGAACACCATCGCCGTATTGGCCTGACCCTCGCCAAACGTGATCAGATAACCCAGGCCGGTTTCTCCGCCGACGAGTTCGCCGACGGTTATTCCGATCACCGCCAGCGTGGCGCCGATGCGCAGGCCCGCCATCAGGTTCGGCATCGAGGCGGGAAAAAAGATTTTCCAGAAAATCCGTGCCCTGCCCATCGAATAGGCGCGCGCCAGATTGACGAGGTCGCGGTCGACGGTGCGCATCGATTGCAGCACATTGACCAGAATCGGGAAGAACACGACCAGCACGGTGACGATCAGCTTCGGCCAGGCGTTATAGCCGAACCACATGATGAACAACGGCGCGAAGGCCACCTTCGGCGCGATCTGAAGTGCGAGAATATAGGGAGAAAGCACCTTCTCCCACAGCGGCGACAGGCCGAGCGCGTAGCCGCAGATCGCGCCGAACAGGCTGCCGAGCACAAAGCCGATGACCGACAGGGTCGCGGTCGAGATAAAATGCGTGAGCAGACTTTCGGTTTTCCACATCCGGACCATCTCGCTGACGAGATCGCTGAGACGCGGAATAATGTATTTCGGTACCCCCAGTGCCGGCGGCAGATATTGCCACGCGACCAGCACCAGAACCGCGAAGGTCAGGCTCGCGGCCGGTAGCGCGAAAGACGCCGCGCGGTCACGCCATCCGAGCGCCGCGGGCACAGCTTCAGCCGACAAAGTCATTGCTGTAGAGCTCCTCGATCTTGGCCTGCGCTCAGCACGGCGACCGCATCGATCTCGACCTTCAGTTCGGGCGCCACCAACGCCGTGATGCCGACCAGAGTCGAGCACGGGAAGGGATCGCCGAAGAATTCGCGTCGCGCCGTACTGACCTCGGCCCTGCGTTCCATATCGGTCAGATAGACGGTTAGCTTGACGATATCCGCGGCGCTGCCGCCGGCGGCCTCGACCAGCGCGATAACCTTGCGCAGGCTGTGGCGCGCCTGATCGAGTACGGTACCGTCACCTGCCGTGCCACCGCCCGGCAAGCCGGCGTGCTGGCCTGAGATGTAGACCGTATCGCCCACCACCAGGCAATTCGAGAACAGGCCCGCCGGCGGCTCCGGCACCTCGGGTGTCGTGACGCGCCGTGCCAGGGTGCCGCTCATACCTTGCCAGCCTCTCTCAGCACCGTCAGCTGCTCGCGCGTCTCCTTCGCCAGATGTCTGCGCAACCGAATCAAACCAGCATCGTGCTGATAGAGATTCTCGAACTGTTCGAGCCCCTGGCGGCATCCTTGCAGCATCTCCCGGTCCTGTTCCAGTACATGCCAATGCCGCAGCTCCAGGCGCGAGCGGTAAAGGAAACGCCAGACGTCGCGTTGCCAGCCGCTGACCTTGCGCACACGCCAAAAGAAACAGCCGGTCCAGTTCTCGTCTATCGGAGTGCCGAAAGAGATGATGGCGAAGTTGCCGCCGGGCCCGGCTGAGGGCGGATACGGAATCTCCAGCCGCACGTAGATTGCATTGTCGTCGACGAGTTCGCTCCAGTCGAAGTTGACGTCGCGCTGGCCTTCCTTCTCAAAAAAGAAGCCTGTCGGTGTGTCGCGCGTGATGAAATGTGCAGCGGTATCGCCCTGATACATCGTGTGAGAGTTCGCGTGCAGGAAGGTCCCGTGCATCGGGTCCATATTGTTGTCGTAGAGATAGCGCCAGAACATCTCCCATTCCGTGTAGCAGAGGATTGCCTCGTATTCGCCGCCAGCGAGCTGGGGTGGCGGCACGAATTCCGGAGCATCCTCGTGCGTGGCGTCGCCGAACCAGACGAACACCGCGCCTGCGATCTCGCGTGACGGATAGGTCTTGACGGCTTTGCGACCTTCCAGCCGGCAGTCGGGTTGGCCGGGGACACTGAGCACCGTGCCGTCGGGGCCGACTTCGACGCCATGGTAGTTGCAGCGCAAGCGGTCGCCTTCGTTCAAGCCGCGCGACAGCGGCACGGCGCGATGCGGGCAGCGGTCGGCTTGCACATGCACGGCGCCCCGGTTGTCGCGCCATAGAACAAGCTTTTCTCCCAGGCGAGTCACCCCAATGGGTTTGCCGCGAGTCTGGACGAACCGCGACGGGAGCACCGGCCACCAGCGATTACGCAGGCCGGTCCTCAGGGAATCGCGGATCTCACCGTCGGTGACGGGTGGCTTCGGCGTCAGATGAGGCTGTGCCGGAGACCGCATGGTGGTCGCGTTCATTGCATGGCTCCCAACTCACGGATGACGGCCTGAAAATTGTCAGGCGTCCATGTGCCGCCCATCGGCGGCCGTATCCGCGAACGGTTAAGCGCAGCGACGAGGCTCTCAAGCTCGTGATGACCCTGACTGAATGCGGCCTCGATCGCGTCGGCAAGGTCCGATTCCCACTCCGTGATCGGCGCGGACAGGGTTTGCTGCGGCTGCAGATATGGAAAGCTGTAGGCACGATTCATGGCAACTTCTCCGCTTGCGTGGCCATCCATTCCTGCGTCAAACGCGTGCGCACGGGCACAAAGTCATAGGTTGGATAAAACTCGGTCGAGAATACGCCCCAGGCGCTGCGCTCGATCTCGATATTCACACGGTTCAAGAGGTCGGGGGGCAGGCTGAGCGTGACGATCTGGCCCAGTCCCATCGCGACCGTCCAGCTCACAATCTCGCAGCCTTCCGGTGGGAACCGCTTCCACCAGGCGCGCTCAGCGAGCGTACCCTGAATCTGATCGATATTCTTGGACTGATCGTGCTTGAGCACAATCGTCAGCATAATCCTCGGTCCATCGTGCATTTGAATCTTCCTCACAAATCCAGCCTGCAAGAATTTTCACTGGCTATCATGGCGACGCCGCGCGGCCGCGACCCGGCGCCGCGGGCACAGCCTCAGCCGACGAAATCATTGCTGTAGAGTTCCTCGATCGGTACCGCGGTCTGGATGATTTCGTTGTCGATGTAGAACTTCTGAACCTTGCGCAGCCGTTCCGGATCGAAGCGGCCGAGGTCAGACGCTGGATTGGTGCGGTAGGTTTCGGTCGCGTAGCGCTTCACGATGCGCTCGATCTCGGCTTCCTTGCCCGCGTGTTGCGGAACCGCGACGACATAGTCACGCGCGGCCGCGGCGGGGTCGTCGATGCAGTCGCGCACCGCATGAAGCACGGCATGCACGACCCCGCGCACGGCCTGCGGCTTCTTCTTGATGGTTTCGTCCGAGGCAAAGATCGCCTGCGCCATCGCCGGGAAGACTTCATCGATGGAGAAATAGTCGAGCGGTACGCCGGCGCTTTCGATGGCATCGGACCAGTCGGGCGTGGCCATGATGGCGTCGAGCGCACCGGAAATCACGAGCTGGGTCATGCCGGCCGGACCGACCGCCTGGATTTCAAGATCTGGCTTCTTGAGGCCGCTGGCGGCGAGCACGCCGAGCAGCGCGTAATAGCCGGTGTCCTGATAGGCGATGACGCCGACCTTCTTGCCGCGTAGATCGGCGAGCGTCTTGATATTGGCGGCCTTGCGCGCCGCGACCTGAAAGATGGGACGGCCACCGAGCAGCGCCACACCGCGCACCTGCAGGCCGTTGGGACGAACGATCATCGTGGTCTCGCCAACGCCGCCGCCGAGATCGGCATTGCCGACCGCGACCTGCTTGGCGGTATCGGCGCCGCCGCGTCCGGTCTGGAACGTCACGGCCAATCCTTCGGCGGCGAAATAACCGCGCTTCTGCGCCAGTTGATGCGGCACGAAGGCGGGCAGCACGGCTGGCGCCGGGAAAAGATATGTCACCGGTTCGGCGGCAAACGCCCGGCCGATGAGGGCAGGCGCCGCCAGCAGGCCGCCTGCAAAGGCACGTCGCGTGATGAGCATGTCGTTGTCTCCTGTTGCGGCGGCGGAACGTCTAACCATCGGCAAGACTGTCGAGGTGCAGGGCGTTGAAAAGATGCGCCATCAGATCGCGGGCACGTTGCATCGACTGGCGCGCGATCGGATCGCCGCGATGCGGCAGTCCGACGTCGATCTCCTCGACGATGCGGCCCGGCCGTTCGCTCATCACCAGAATCCGGTCGGACATCGCGACGGCCTCGGACAGATCGTGCGTGATAAGAAGAGAGGTGAGGCCGGAATCGGCAATCGTTCCGGCGAAGTTTTTTTGCAGCACGAGTTTGGTCTGGGCGTCGAGCGCGGAGAACGGCTCGTCGAGCAAGAGGATGCTGGGGTCGATCGCCAATGTGCGGGCCAGCGCGGCGCGCTGCCGCTGGCCGCCGGAGAGCTGGTACGGATAGCGGTCCGCCAGTTCGGAAAGGCGGCAGCGCCGCAGTTCGCGCATCGCGCGTTCGCGCCGCTCCGCGGCACTCATGCTCCGTGCCTCGAGGCCGAACTCGACATTGTGAACGATGCTGCGCCAGGGCAGCAGCAAATCCTTCTGCAGCATGAAGCCGACATGCGGACTTGGTCCGAGCACCGACTCGCCACTGAGCGATACGATGCCGTCGCTGGGGCGATCGAGGCCGGCGACAAGGTTGAGAATGGTGCTCTTGCCGCAGCCCGATGGTCCGACAATTGCAACGAACTCGCCGTCACGGACCGAAAAGCTCAGCCGCTCGACTGCCGTGAACAGGTTGCCCGGCGCCCCCGGTGCGGGGAAACGGCGGGTGACGGCGTTCAGTTCGAGCACGCTGGCGGATGTCGGCATGGACATTCGACGAGAACCCCTTGAACAGCCCCGCACTGCGTTGTCAGGGGCATCGGCCGGGCGTCTGGCTCAGATGTTCATATTTGAACTAGACGTTCACAATTGATCAATTAATGAAAGTTTGCTACCCGCTTGTCAAGAGGCTCACAGGCGGACGGCGGTGCTGCCCTGGGCGCAATCCCCGACGAAGGAGAAAACATGCGGATAGGCATTGTCGGGGGAGGAATTGGCGGATTGGCGGCGGCGATCGCGTTGCATCGCGCCGGGTGCGACGTGACGGTGTTCGAACAGAGCAGGCAGTTCCTGCGCGTCGGTGCCGACATCAACCTGACGCCGAACGCGGTGCGCGCGCTCGACGGCCTCGGCGTCGGCGCGGCGGTGCGCGAACATGCGGCGCGGCCGACGCATCGCATCAGCCGCACCTGGAACAGCGGTGAGGAGACCTCGCGGCTGGAGATGGGGGACGAGGCCGAGCGCCGCTACGGCGCGCCGCAACTGACCATCCACCGCGCCGATCTGCTGGCGGCGCTGGCCGGCGTGTTCCCGGGCGACCGGGTGCAGTTCGGCAAGCGCGCGCAAACCATCGTACAAAGTGGCGATCACGTCGATCTCGGATTTGTCGATGGCAGCTTAGCGCGCGTCGACGTGCTTGTCGGCGCCGATGGCATCCACTCGGCGGTACGCACGGCGATGTTCGGTGCCGAGAGCCCGCGCTTCACCGGCGTGGTCGCGTTCCGCGCCGTGGTGCCGGCCGAACGCCTGGCCGGGGTGCCCAATCTGCAGGCTTTCACCAAATGGTGGGGACCCAACCCGGAGAGCCAGATCGTTACGTTTCCGCTCAATCGGGGCCGCGACATCTTCATCTTCGCGACAACCGCGCAGGAGAGCTGGCATCTGGAATCGTGGACCACGCAGGGAAGCGTCGAGGAACTGCGCGGTTTCTATGCTGGGTTCCATCCCGATGCGCGGGCGCTGCTTGATGCCTGCGACGAGGTGCTCAAGACCGCGCTCTATGAACGCGATCCGCTGCCGTACTGGTCAAGTGCGCGTCTCACGCTGCTCGGCGATGCCTGCCATCCGATGATGCCGTTTATGGCCCAGGGCGCCGGCATGGCGATCGAAGACGGCGTGGTGCTGGCGCGTCATCTCAGTGGCGCGACCGACGCTGCGGCAATTCCCGCGGCGCTCGCGCGTTACGACGCGGCACGGCTGGAGCGCACCAGCAGGATCCAGATCGGATCGCGCGGTAATAACTGGCTGCGTGACGGCGGCAATGCCGATTGGGTCTACGGCTACGACGCCTGGGGCGTGCCGCTGCAGGCTGCCTGAATGTCAGGCTCCTCAGCGACGGCATATTGAAAATAGTCGACCATCCGGTCGTCATAGACGGTCACGGTTGCTCCGCCGCCGGCGCGGCCGAAGAAGATTTCCTGCGAAAACGGATCGAAGCCGGAGAAAGCGATATCGCCGCTGAATTCAGTGCCGATCGTCATGTCGCTGTCGGGCAGCGCGATGCCCTCCGGCTCGCAGCGGATGCGGCGGCCCGATTGCAGGTCGATGAATCCGTCCCTGGTCGGCTCGATGCGAAAGCTTTCGCCGGTTCCGAGCGAATGGATCACCGTCGGGCAGCGGCCGGTCTTGCGCCGGTGCGCATCGACCGCGACGATACGCCTTATATCGGGCTGCATGCGAAAGTCCTCTTCGCCGTCAGGCGTGGCCCCGGCCGCTCTTGTCCAGGGCAGTTGCCTGCCGGCGTGTCGTGCCGTCGATCCCGCCGACGATGGCCCATTCGGCGAACAGCTCGGGTTTGCGCTCGAAGGTCGCGGGCTTCCACTCCTCGGTGCAGAAATCGTCATCGGCATAATACTCGAGCGGCGCCGCCAGCGGATTTTCGAAGTACCAGAAATAGGCTGATGAGATCGGATGGCGGCCGGGACCGATCTCGGTCTTCCAGCCCTTCTTGCTCATCGCGATGCCGCCGCCGATCACCTCATGGATATCGGACACCGTGAAGGCGACGTGATTGACGCCGGGTTT
>NZ_JBEKCZ010000114.1:0-34100 GCF_050014615.1 Bradyrhizobium sp.
CGCAGGCGCCGCATTCGCCGAGCCCGCAGCCGTATTTCGGCCCGTTCAATTCGAGATCGTTGCGCAATACATACAGCAGCGCGGTGTCGGGAGCGGCATCGACGTCATGGATCCGGCCGTTGACGGTCAGGCGGATCGTGGTCTGCGTCATGCTCATGGGTTCCGGCGAGATGATTGCACTGCAAACATCGCTCAAGCGCTTTCCGAAGATACCGTTTGCATACAAACGTGCAAGCGTGCCGTTCCCCAAGCCAAACCTGCCCTAAGCCAAACCGGCTGCCCGGTTTATAAACAGCGATGCGGGTTTATTCGGCAGTGGTCGTTTTCGCTGCGAACGGCGCTTGACAGGTTTTGGCGCTGCGCGCAAGATCATTCGTGTACGAACGAAATGCCCGGCGCCGAACACCGCGTTCTCGATGCCGGCTGGCCGTGCTACCAACCGACCTTGTTATTGGGCATCACTACCCGTTTGGCCGTTCGACTGTTTGACGCCGGCCCGTGAGCTTGTTCATGCTGACTGAAGCGACCGCCGCCACCGACAAGATCCGCTGCGATGCGTGCCCTGTGATGTGCTACATCAAGCCGGGCGCGGCGGGCGCCTGCGACCGCTATGCCAATCACGATGGCGAGCTGGTGCGCGTCGATCCTCATATTGTTCTGGAGCGAACGGTGTCCCATGGCGGACAGATCGTGCCGTTCCAGGCCGGCGGCGACTGGGACGGCAAGATCGTCCATGAGCCCAGCGTTTTCGTCACCGCCATTGGCGCCGGCACCACCTATCCCGACTACAAACCGGCGCCGTTCATCGTGTCGTCGCAGATCGACGGCGTCGACATGGTCACCGTGGTGACCGAAGGCATCTTCAGCTATTGCGGCGTCAAGGTGAAGATCGACACCGACCGGTTTCTCGGCCCCGAAACCGCGACGGTGCGGGCGCAGGGCGAGGCGGTCGGTCACGTCACCACCAGCGAATACGGCTCGCAGATGCTGTCGCTCGGCGGCGTCCATCATCTGACCGGCGGCTCGAAGAAGGAAGGCCGCGTCACCTGCGACGCGCTGATGGATCTGAGCAACTGCAAGCCGGTCGAGCTCACGATCGATGGCGGCGCCAGCGTGGTGGTGCAGGCCGGCTATCCGCCGATCGTCAACGGCGTCGCCGAGGAGCGGATGCGGGTCGGCTGCGGTTCGGCCACGATCGGCATGTTCGCCAAGCAATGGCAGGGCAAGGTCGATGAAGTCGTGGTCGTGGACGATCACATCACCGGCGTTCTCAGCGAACATCAGGCCGGCAAATTGCTCGATATTCCCGATACCGGGATCAAGATGAAGGGACGGCGCTCGACGCCGGGCCGTTATTTCCAGGTCGCCGAGCCCGGCACCGGCTGGGGCGGCACCAAGATTTCCGATCCGCTGACGGTACTGGGTCCGTTCGATCCGAAGACGGCCCGTCCCGGCCTGACCATGCTGATGGTCTCCACCACCGGCGAACACGCGGCCTATTATGAACTCGACGCGGCGCTAACGCCGGTCGAGAAGCCGATGCCATCAGATCTCAAACTGTCGGTCGAGCGAATCCAGGAGAATTGCGAACCGGCGCTCTGCACCGTGCTGTTCATGGGCGGGGCGGGCGGGTCGCTGCGGGCCGGCGTGACCGACAATCCGGTGCGCCTGACGCGATCGGTCAAGGACGCGTTGACCCGCGTCACCAGCGGCGGCGCGCCGGTCTATGTCTGGCCGGGCGGCGGCATCACCTTCATGGTCGATGTCACGCGGTTGCCGGCCGGCGCGTTCGGCTATGTCCCGACGCCGGCGCTGGTGGCGCCGATCGAATTCACGCTGCGGCTGTCGGATTATGCGGCGCTGGGCGGCCATATGGACCACGTGCGTCCGCTGGAATCGCTGAAGGACAACACCGAAATCCGCCAGATGAATCCACCGCAGCCGGGATCGCGCCCATGACGCGGCTGCCGCAGATCGGATGGCTGGCGGACGGCAGAAGGCTGCATCTGCAGGATGGCCCGATCGACCTGATCGTGGAAGCGCGCGGCAGCGAGAGCAATCTGCGCGCGGCCTATGACGCCGCGGCGCGCCGCTTCACCGGTCTGCTCGATGAACTCTGCGACGAGTTGCCGATGCTGCGCCAGGCTGCCGATCCGAAACTGTGCCTGTTGCAAGGCCGCGTCGCGCGCCGCATGCATGCGGCGGTGGCGCCGTTGGCATCAGATCATTTCATCACGCCGATGGCGGCGGTGGCCGGCGCCGTCGCCGAAGAAATTCTCGGCGCCATGGTGGGTGAGGCGCGGCTTGAGCGCGCCTATGTCAACAATGGCGGCGACATCGCGCTCTATCTGGCCGACGGCGCGCATTTTACCGTCGGTATGGTGGAGCGGCCGGATCGGCCCGGCCTGATGGCAACATCGGTCATTGCGGCCGCCGATCCCTCGCGCGGCATTGCGACCAGCGGACGGCACGGCCGCAGTTTTTCATTGGGCATCGCCGATGCCGTGACCGTGCTGGCGCCGACGGCGGCGCAGGCCGATGCCGCCGCCACCATCATTGCCAATGCGGTCGATTTGCCCGGACATCCCGCCATTATCCGCTGCCGGGCTGACGAGTTGCAACCCGACAGCGATCTTGGCGCCCGGCTGGTCACGCGCGACGTCGAAGCGCTGGAGCCATTCGAGGTCATTTCGGCGCTGGAAGCCGGCGCGGATAAAGCACGCGCGTTGCTCGCGGCGGGATTGATCGACGGCGCGGCGTTGCGTCTGCAAGGCGAAACGCAAATCGTCGCGCTGAAGAAATTCGGCGTCAATGGGCCGCCTGCGGTATCGCGCCAGCAAACGGAAAGTGCGATATATGCCTGACGTCGATGTAACGATCCCTGCAATTCAAGAAGGCGGAACGCGATGAGCGCCATCATTCGCAAAATCGTCACGGTGGTCGAAGAGACCTTGCTGGAGATGGGGCAGACCGTCTCGCCGCCGACCCGGCGGGCGGCCGCGATCGCGGTGATCGAGAATCCGTTTGCCGGGAAATATGTCGAGGACCTCACCCCGCTGATTGCGATCGGCGAGGAACTCGGCGAATTGCTCGCGAAAAGGGCAGTGGCGGCGCTCGGAATCGACGGCTCGAAGGCGCAAAGTTACGGCAAGGCGGCGGCGGTGGGCGAAAACGGCGAACTCGAACATGCGGCCGCGATCTTGCATCCCAAGATGGGCGCGCCGGTGCGCAGGATACTGGGCAAGGGCGCGGCGCTGATTCCGTCATCGAAGAAGCGCAGCGGGCCGGGCACCACGTTGGATATTCCGCTCGGCCACAAGGACGCGGCGTTCGTGCGCAGCCATTTCGACGGCATGGAAGTGCAGATCAATGACGCGCCGCGCGCCAACGAAATCATGGTCGCGGTCGCGATCACCGACAGCGGCCGTCCCTTGCCGCGCGTCGGCGGTCTGAAGATTACCGAGATAAAGGGTGAAGACGGTCTGCGATAGTTCCAGTTTTCAACATTGGAGATACAGGATGCAACGAAGCAAACGTCTGTTGGCGGCAAATCTGTTGGCGACAAGTCTGGGGGTCATGCTCGCCGGCATCGCCAGCGCCGCGATGGCGCAGAGCGAAATCAAGATCGGCGAAATCAACAGCTATTCGCTGCTGCCCGCCTTTACCGAGCCCTATCGCAAGGGCTGGCAGCTCGCGGTCGAGGAGGTCAATGCCGCCGGCGGGATCAACGGCAAGAAGCTCGTCGTGGTCTCCAAGGATGATGGCGGCAAGCCTGCCGACGCGCAGACCGCCGCCAACGAACTGGTGTCGAGCGAAAACGTTGTCATGCTGACCGGGACGTTTCTGTCCAACATCGGTCTGGCCGTCAGCGATTTCGCCAACCAGAAGAAAGTATTCTTCCTCGCCGCCGAGCCTCTGACCGATGCCGTCACCTGGGCCAAGGGCAATCGCTACACCTTCCGCCTGCGTCCATCCAACTACATGCAGGCGGCGATGCTGGTGGAGGAGGCCGCAAAACTGCCGGCCAAGCGCTGGGCCACGATCGCGCCGAACTATGAATACGGCCAGTCTGCGGTGGCGGTGTTCAAGAAACTGATGTCGGAGAAACGCCCCGATATCCAGTGGGTCGACGAGCAATGGCCGCCGCAGGGCAAGATCGACGCCGGCCCGGTCGTGCAGGCTCTTGCCGCCGCCAATCCGGAAGCGATCCTCAACGTCACCTTCGGCGCCGACCTGGTGAAGTTCGTGCGCGAAGGCAACACCCGCGGCCTGTTCAAGGATCGCACCGTCGTCAGCTTCCTGACCGGCGAGCCGGAATATCTCGATCCGCTCAAGGACGAAACGCCGGAAGGCTGGATCGTCACGGGTTATCCCTGGTACAGCATCAAGACGCCGGAGCATGATGCTTTCCTGAAAGCCTATCAGGCCAAGTACAATGATTATCCAAGGCTCGGCTCGATCGTCGGCTACGAGACGATCAAATCGGCTGCCGCCATTCTCGCCAAGGCCAACTCCACCGATCCGGAAAAGCTGATCGCGGCGGCGGAAGGATTGGCGGTGCCGTCTCCGTTCGGCGAGATCGTGTTCCGCAAGATCGACCACCAGTCGACGCTGGGTGCGTTCGTCGGCAAGACCGCGCTCAAGGACGGCAAAGGCGTGATGGTGGATTCGGTCTATCGCAAGGGCGCCAGCTATCTTCCGAGCGACGAGGAAGTCGCCAAATTGCGCCCGAAAGAGTGAGGCGGCTTATTCCGAATGGTTGAACCGTCATTGCGAGCGCAGCGAAGCAATCCAGGCTACCCGAGATAAGAAAGCTGGATTGCTTCGTCGCTTGGCTCCTCGCAATGACGTGTTGTGAGAGTGCCCGCCCGGTGACGGCTGACGTGATGCCTCTCGATTGATGACCTAACGCGCAAAAAGAAAGCGCTGACGCGGACCCCTAGATGGCCTTCTACTTCGTCCAGTTCCTGACCGGTCTTGCCAGCGCCGCCTCGCTGTTTCTGGTGGCGTCGGGCCTGTCGATCATCTTCGGCGTGACCCGGATCGTCAATTTCGCGCATGGCGCCTTCTATATGCTCGGCGCCTATGTGGCGTTCACGCTGACCGAACGATTTTCCGGCGCCATCGGCTTTTGGGGCGGCATCGTCGCCGCCGCACTGATCGTCGCCGCGATCGGCGTGCTGGTCGAGATGGTGTTGCTGCGGCGGATCTATCAGGCGCCGGAATTGTTTCAGCTGCTGGCGACGTTCGGCCTGACCTTGATGGTCGAGGATCTGGTGGTCCTGATCTGGGGGCCGAGCGATCTCTTGGGCCGCCGCGCCCCCGGCTTCAAGGGCGCGGTTGATTTTTTCGGCCAGAACATTCCGTCCTATGATCTGTTGCTGATCGCGCTCGGTCCGGTCGTGCTTGGGTTGCTGTGGCTGTTGTTCCAGCGCACCCGATGGGGCGTTCTGGTCCGCGCCGCGACCCAGGACCGCGACATGGTGGCGGCGCTCGGCGTCAATCAGAAATGGCTGTTCACCAGCGTGTTTGCGGTCGGGGTGTTTCTCGCCGCGCTGGGCGGCGCGCTGCAGATTCCGCGCGACGCGGTGCATCACGCGATGGATTTGCGCATCATCGTCGACGTGTTCGTGGTGGTGGTGATCGGCGGTCTCGGCAGCATCGTCGGCGCTTTCGTCGCGGCGGTTTTGGTGTCCGAACTGAACGCCTTCGGCATTCTGGTGTTTCCGAAGATATCCATCATCCTTGTGTTCCTGGTGATGGCCGCGGTGCTGATCGTGCGGCCCTGGGGCCTGTTCGGCAAGGCCGAGGCGCCGGCGCGCCGCACGCCGGGGCTGACCGTCAACCCGTGGCGGCCACTGACCTCGAATGAGCGTCTGGCCGCGATCGCCGCACTGGTGCTGGCTGCCACACTGCCGCTGGTCGGCGGCAATTACGCGCTCACGGTCGGCTCGGAAATCGCGATCTTCGTGATTTTTGCCGCCAGCCTGCATTTCCTGATGTCGGTCGGCGGGCTGGCCTCGTTCGGCCACGCCGCCTATTTCGGGCTTGGCGCCTACGGCGTCGCCTTCCTCGCCAAGCTCGCGGGCCTGCCGATGATGGTATCGCTGCTGCTCGGCCCGCTGCTCGGACTGGCGGGGGCTGCGGTGTTCGGCTTTTTCGCGGTGCAATTGTCCGGCGTCTATTTCGCGATGCTGACGCTGGCATTCGCGCAGATCGTGTGGTCGATCGCGTTCCAGTGGGTCGCGGTGACCGGCGGCGACAACGGCATTCTCGGGGTCTGGCCCGAACCATGGGCGGCGTCGCCGGCGCATTTCTACTGGCTGGCGCTCGGCGTCGCCGCGTTGGCGGTCGCAGCCCTTCGAATCATTGTGTTCTCGCCGTTCGGTTTCGCGCTGCGGGCGACGCGGGATTCGCCGCTGCGCGGCGAGGCGATCGGGATCGACGGCAAGCGGATCCAGTGGACCGCGTTCGTGATCGCGGGCACCGTCGCCGGGATCGCCGGGGCGCTGTTCGCCTATCTCAAGGGCAGCGTGTTTCCGGACAATCTCGGCATCTCGCTCTCGGTCGATGCGCTGGTCATGGTGCTGCTCGGCGGCGTCGAGACCGTCTCCGGCGCGATCGTGGGCGCGATCGTCTACAAGGCGCTCTCGATCTGGCTGGTCAGCCAGACCGATTTGTCCAAGCTGGTGCTGGGCGGCTTTATTGTCTTGATCGTGGTCGCGTTTCCTAAAGGCATTGTCGGCATATTGGAGACGATCCGGCATCGCCGCCAGTCGTCCTCGCCAAAGCCGGCACTGCTCGGGATCGAGAGCGCCGAATGAGCACCGCGCCCACATTGCTGTCGGTTGAGGGCCTGAGCAAATCCTATGGCGGAGTTCATGCCGTGCGCGGCGTGTCGTTCTCGCTCAAATCAGGAGAAATCCTGGCGCTGATCGGCCCCAACGGCGCCGGCAAGAGCACCTGCTTCGACATGCTCAACGGCCAGAATGTTCCCGACGCCGGCCGGATCAATCTGCTGGGTCAGGACACCGCCGGCATGAAACCACGCGCGATCTGGCGGCTCGGCGTCGGACGCACCTTCCAGATCACCGCGACATTTCCGACCATGACGGTGCGCCAGAACGTGCAGGTCGCGCTGGTGTCGTATGGGCGGCAATTGTTCAACCTGTGGGCCTCGACCCCAAAATACGCGCAAGGTGAAGCCGGCCGCCTGCTCGAACTGGTGGGCATGGGCGGTTACGCCGAACGTCCCTGCGGCGAGCTCGCCTATGGCGATCTCAAGCGGCTCGAGCTTGCGATTGCGCTCGCCAATCAGCCCAAGCTGTTATTGATGGACGAGCCGACCGCCGGCATGGCGCCGCGCGAGCGCATCGAGCTGATGCGGCTCACCGCGCAGATCGCGCGCGAGAAATCGATCGGCGTTCTCTTCACCGAGCACGACATGGATGTGGTGTTCGAACATGCCGACCGCATCCTGGTGCTCAATCGCGGCAGCTTGATCGCCGAGGGCTCGCCGCAGGAGGTCCGGCGCAATCCGCAGGTTCGCGCCATCTATCTCGGCGAGGGCCTGGTCTATGACGCCAGTCATCGCGATGGAGCGCCGGCGTGAAACTCAGCGTGCAGGATCTCAACAGCCATTACGGCCCGGCGCATATCCTGTTCGATATCGCGCTCGAGGTCGGCGAGGGCGAGGTGGTGGCGCTGCTCGGGCGTAATGGGGCCGGCAAGTCCACGACCTTCCGCTCCATCGTCGGTCTGGTCAAGCTGCGCACCGGCCGAATCCTGTTCGAGGGCAACGATGTCTCGGCTGAGCCGACCCATGCGATCGTCAAGAGCGGGCTCGGCTATGTGCCGGAAGAGCGGCGCATCTTCACGGATCTGACGGTCGAGGAAAACCTCGAGGTCGGCCGCCAGCCGGCACGGCCGAACGCGCCGACCTGGACCCGGGAAAAACTGTTTGCGCTGTTTCCGAACCTCGCCGAAATGCGCGGCCGCCAGGGCGGGCGCATGAGCGGCGGCGAGCAGCAGATGCTGACGATCGCGCGCACCCTGATGGGAGATGCTGACGATCGCGCGCACCCTGATGGGCAATCCGTCGCTGGTCTTGCTCGACGAACCATCGGAGGGACTGTCGCCGAAAATTGTGGAGCAGATGGTCGAGGCGATCCTGACCATGAAGAAGGAGGGCGTCAGCATGCTGGTCTCCGAGCAAAACCTGCATTTCGCCAAATTGATCTCCGACCGCGCCTACATCATCGAGCGCGGCCGCATCTGCTTCAGCGGTCCGGACATTCGCGACGCGCATCTGGCGCTGTGATCGATGGCGCGACAGGACCAAGAAGGCCAAGAAGGCCAAGAAGACAGAGGCGAGGACGGATATGACCAGGAGTGTTGCGCCGAAACGGAGCCTAAAACCTTCGCGGCCGGCCTATGTTCTGGAGGAGCAGATCGGCTTCATCCTGCGCCAGGTGTGGCAGCGCCACGCTTCGATCTTCGCCCGGGAATTCGGAATCAACCTGACCTCGGCGCAATGGGCGGCATTGACAAAACTCACCGAAACCGGACCGTGCTCGCAGAATCATTTGGGCCGGCTGACCGCGATGGATGTCGCCACCATCAAGGGCGTGATCGACCGGCTCACCGCCCGCGGCCTGACCGAAACCAGCGCCGATCCGCAAGACGGCCGCCGCCTGCTGGTCAGCCTGACCCGCGCCGGCCAGCAGATGGTCGAGAAAATGGCGCCGAACGCGCTGGCGATCACCCGGGAGACGCTGGCGCCGCTCGACGCCAAAGAGCGCGAGACGCTGGTGGCGCTGCTGAGCAAGCTGCGGTGAATGGTCCGGCCGTGCAAACAGGTATTGATAGCGGACGTACGAGACCCGGCCGCCGACGGTGGCGGACGCTAGAGCGTGATGACGTTAGATCGATCTGTCAAAGCAATGGTAGTGCGCTCCCTCTCCCCTTGTGGGAGAGGGTTGGGGTGAGGGGTTACGGTCTATCGATAGAGCGTAACCCCTCACCCGGATCGCATCTGCGATGCGATCCGACCTCTCCCACAAGGGGGAGAGGTAAGCGGAACCGCTGATAGGCCGATTCAATTTAAAAACATCCCTCTCTATGCCCGCAAACGCGGAACGAGCCGCGTCGCATTCTCGTGACCGATGGCATCGAGATCGCCGGCCGACAAACCGAGCTTCTGCAACTCGGTAAATTGGCCAAAGCCGAAATAGGGGTAGTCGCTGCCGTAGGTGATCTGGGAGACCGGCACGAGCTTCATCAGCGCGGCCATCGACGGCGCGAAGGTCGCGTTCGCGGTGTCGTAATGCAGCCGCCGAAGTTCGCCCTCGATCCCCTCCGGCGCGAATTCCCTGAGGTTCGGCCGCGCGCCGTAAAACGAATTGATCCGCCCGGCCATCATCGGAATCGTGCCGCCGGCATGCGAGAACAGCCATTGGATGTCGCGGAAGCGCGCCAATGAGCCGCTCAACAGCAGGCTGGTTACCGTCCGCGTGGTGTCGTGCGGGACTTCGATCACAGCCGGAAAGGTGCCGACGCTGAGCGCGCTGCAGCAGCTCGCGACCAGCGGATGCACATAGACGACAGCCTTTCGCCGGTTGAGTTCCTCGAGCACCGGCGTGTAAGCGGGATTGCCGAGCCATTTGTCGCCGTAGCTGCTCTGCAAGCCGATCCCGTCGGCTTTCAGGGTATCGAAGGCGTATGCGATCTCCTTGAGCGTGGCATCGATATCCAGCATCGACAGCGTCGCGAACAGGCCGAAGCGACCGGGATGGTCGCGCATCATGTCGGCGGCGTATTCATTGCAGGCGCGGGCGAGCCTGCCCGCTTCCACCGGCCCGACATCGAACCATACGCCGGGCGTCGATGCGATCGACAGGATGCCCGTGCGGATACCATTGCGATCCATGTCCTCGATCATCTTGCTCTGGCTCCAGACGACCTGACCGGGGAAATGCGGCTGCTTGCGCGCGTCTTCGTATTCGAGCCAGAGCTTCTGATATTCGGGCGGATAAAAATGCTGGTGCGTATCGATCAGCGCCGGCCTGGTCTGCGCGTGCGTCGCGGCGGGTAGAGCCAGTGCCGCGCCAAAGGCGCCGAGGCGAGCGAGGAAGCCGCGCCGCGACGATGACGGGCCACAACAACCACAGCAGGAGTCATCTGCTCGCGATCCCGAATTACCAGCGTTCACCTTGCGCTCCCGTCGTGTGGTTTTGGCGAACTAAGGGGCCGTCGTGCCCGGCTAGTCAATACATCCCGCCGATTCCGGCAGTAAAATGGGTCCATCGGATCGGCACTTTTGCGTGACGAGTGGCGACACCTGCGCGACCTGCCGACAGTCCGGCGCGCGCAAGCCGCCTGATTTGCCCGTCGGGCAGTTTGCTGATGCCAGTGTCCGTCAGTGTCCAGCCCGTTTTGCAAAAATATTCTGATTTTCCGAAGACCCAAATCACTTTTAAATCCACCGCTGTCTCGTCCCACTCGAGGGGCGTATCGCGATCGTCACGGACGCGGGGCGGGATGCGGTGGACGCGGATGGCGCTTCTGACGAGGGCGCTTGAGGCGGACGGCGAAGTCGTGTGGTCCTGACGCCCCGACGCTGGCGTCAAGTTTGCGAATTGAATTCGCAGGCGATGGTGACAAACAAGCCCGGTCACCAGGGAGAGCGCGAAGGAAACCGTTAAAACCATTGCGTGCGGGAATGCCGGGTGAACCGGTGCGACCGCTGTGAATACTCGTGTGCATACTCGCTACCAATATGCGCACACGAGGCTGCGGGGTGCACTGGGCACCCGGCATTCCCCACGCCCTTGGTTTTCAGGGCGAGAGATTCATGCACAACTTCGGGCGCATCGCGCCGCGGGAATGCGAAGGTGTGTTTTGGAATGGGCTCAATGGGCTCTTTAAAATTTGAACCCGCGCTGTCGTCGCCCGCGAAGGCGGGCGATCCAGCATTCCGAGATGGCGGCGGTGAAATCGAAAAGCCACAGCGTACTGGATACCCCGCATGCGCGGGGTATGACGACTTGTTGTGGTGCGGCGCCGTACACCGAGCTTTCGTCGTCCCGGCGAACGCCGGGACCCATAACCACAGGCCGTTATTGTTGCGCGAAAGCCGTTGAACAGCATTTTTCAAAACAGGCGGCACGGCGTATGGGTCCCGGCGTTCGCCGGGACGACAGCGGAGAGCGATCGCGCCAGCTTCTGCGACTTCCCGGCGTTGGCCGGGACGACGAAAGTGGAGTTCGACTAGTGCCCGACAATCTCCGGCACTTTCGTCGCGGGCGGCGTGTTGCGGCTGCGCTGGGTGCGGACGATGCCGTCGATGATGGTCATGCCGATGCCGGGGAGATCGCCGAGTTGCACGCTGTCGAGGATGGTCTTGCCGGCGGAATGTTGCGCCTTGTCCATGATGACGAAGTCGGCCGCACGCCCGACCTCGACGAGGCCGCAGTCCAGCGCCCGCATCCGCGCGGTGTTGCCGGTGGCGAAGCAGAACGCGATTTCCGCGGGCACGTCGCCGAGCGACGACAGCAGCGACACCATGCGCAGAATGCCGAGCGGCTGCACGCCGGAGCCGGCCGGCGAATCGGTGCCGAGAATGACGCGGTGGAGATCGCCCATGTCGCGCGCGATCCGCATGGTGTAAAGCGCCGAGCGTTCATTGCCGTTGTGAACCAGTTCGAGACCGCGCTTGCAGCCCTCGCAGATGCAGCGGATCTGGTCGTCGGGCAGGGCGGTGTGACCGCCATTGATGTGACCGATCACGTCGGTGTCGGCTTCCAGCACCACATCCTTGTCGATCAGGCCGGAGCCGGGGATCGAGGGGCCGCCGGTGTGGATCGTGCTCTGGATGCCATATTTGCGCGCCCATCCGACCATCTTGCGCGCGGTCGGACCATCCTTGACGCCGCCAAGCCCGACTTCGCCGAGCAGCTTGACGCCGGCCGCGGCCAATTCCTTGAAATCGTCCTCGACCATTTCGCATTCGATCACCGGCGCGCCGGCGTGAACCTTCACGCCGCCGGGTCGCAGCGTCCAGAACGCGCGCTGCGCGAAGATCGCCATCGCCTTCAGCCCGACCACGTCGCGCGGCCGGCCCGGCATGTGAACCTCGCCCGCCGAGATCATCGTGGTGACGCCGCCGTGGAGAAAGCTGTCGATCCAGCCGATCTGGTTTTGCCGCGGGGTCCAGTCGCCGGCGACGGGATGGACATGGCTGTCGATCAGGCCGGGGGCGACCGTGGTGCCGTTGGCATCGATGATGGTGGTGGCGCCCTCAGTGTCGATATCCTTGGCGCGTCCGATGGCGGTGATCTTGCCGTTCTCCGCCACGATGGTGTCGGCGTCGAGGATCGGCTTCTCCAGCGCGCCCGAGAGCAGCAGGCCGATATTGCGGATCACCAGTTTGCTCGGGCCGGTTGCCTGGGGCTGGTCGTGGGCCATCGGTTTTTCCTTTTTGTTCAATGCCTTCGCGGCTCGGATCGGCATCTTGCGCGCGGCTTGACGCCGGGATCAAGAAGGATTATTCATTTGTATACAAATGAATGTGTACAAACGAGTCAACCGGTAAAATTGGCCTCCAGACAGCGGAATCAACGAGATGAGCAGCTTCAACCAGGAAAGCGTTCTCAGCGTCCATCACTGGACCGATACACTGTTCAGTTTCACCACCACCCGTGATCCCTCATTCCGCTTCCGCAACGGCGAATTCACGATGATCGGTTTGAAGGTCGGCGAGAAGCCGCTGCTGCGCGCCTACAGCGTCGCCAGCGCCAATTACGAGGACCGGCTGGAGTTCTTTTCGATCAAGGTGCCGGACGGACCCCTGACCTCGCGGCTCCAGCACCTGAAAGAGGGCGACGAGATCATCGTCAGCCGCAAGGCCACCGGCACGCTGGTGATCGACAATCTCGAGGACGGCCGCAATCTCTATCTGATCGGCACCGGCACCGGGCTGGCGCCGTTCCTCAGCGTGATCAAGGACCCGGAGACCTATGAGCGTTTCGAAAAAGTCGTGCTGCTGCACGGCTGCCGCCGCGTCGCCGAGCTCGCTTACGGCGAGATGATCACCGAGAAATTGCCGAACGACGAATTGATCGGCGAGCTCGTACGCAACCAGCTGATCTATTATCCGACCGTGACGCGCGACCCGTTCCGCAATCGCGGCCGGATCACCGATCTGATCACTTCAGGCAAGCTGTTTCGCGATGCAGGTCTGGCCCCGCTTGAAGCCGCACATGACCGCGTCATGATCTGCGGCAGTCCGGCGCTGGTTCAGGATACCCGAACGCTGTTGCTCGATAAGGGCTTTACCGAAGGCAATCATGGCGAGCCCGGTCAGTTCGTGCTCGAGAAGGCCTTCGCGGAACGCTAGCCGCCGCAGGCGATCCGTCGCTCTCGTGCGAGATTACAGGAGGCGCCGCGATGACGCAGATGTCATCGCTGCCATGACGCGATTTGCCGGCTGATGCTCTTGACTCAAGGTCGGGGCTATCGGGTAATGGCGCCAGTTTGGGTGGCTTCGAAAAACAATAAAACCACTCCGGGAGGAGATCACGATGCCGGACATCGGCCGACGTGGATTCGTCAAAGGCGCTACCCTGGGGGCGCTGGCTTTTACGGTAGGCGGGACCGAGATCCTGATGGCGCCCGGAGAAGCCAGGGCGCGTAACGTCCCTTTCCGGCTGCTCGATGCCCATCAGGGTGACACCATAGAGGCGCTCGGCGAGACGCTGGTGCCGACGGCGCGCGAATCCGGGATCGCCCATTTCATCGATCAGCAGCTTTCGGTGCCGCCGCACGAAGCGCTGCTGCAGGCCCGTCTCCTCAACATCCGTCCGCCCTTCGCGGATTTCTATCGAACCGCCATCAAGACGATCGACGAGCGTAGCCGCAAGATCTTCGGGCGGGATTTCGCGCAGCTGTCGGCTGCCGATCAACACGAGTTCGTCGATCGCATGCGTCAGAACAAGGTTGAAGACTGGACCGGGCCGCCAGGCGCGCTGGTTTATGCCGCGCTTCGTGCCGATGCCGTCGATGTCGTCTACGGAACGATGGAAGGTTATGAGGCGCTGGGCATTCCCTATATGCCGCATATCCAGCCGGAAAAGAGGTGGTGAGATGACAAACGAGAAAGTGGACGTTGTCATCGTTGGCGCGGGGGCATCCGGCTCGGTCTATGCCTCGGTATTGGCGAAAGCGGGCAAGAAAGTCGTCCTGATCGAATCCGGTCCGGACTGGGAACTCTCCGATCTCATCAGTTCCGAGATCTGGGGCCGCCGGGTCAAGCCCGCGGGCGGGCCTATCCTGCTCGAAGGCAAGAATCCGATGGGCTACGCCAACCAGGCCGGGTGGGGCGTCGGCGGCGCGGCGCTGCACTACTTCGCCAATTTTCCACGGCTGCTGCCGACCGATTTCAAGGTCAGGAGCGAGCACAACCGGGCCCAGGACTGGCCGATCTCCTACCAGGATGTCGCGCCGTTCTATGACAAGGTGGCGCGCGAGATCGGCGTCTCCGGCGATGCCAAGGCCGAAGAGCGGTGGCGGCCGGCCGGCGAGGCCTATCCGATGCCGCCGATGAAGACCTTTCGCAGCGGCGACATCTTTCTAAAGGGCTTTGAAGCCTCCGGCATTCCCATGGTGCCGGCGCCGGTCGGCATGAATTCGGTCGAATTCAAGGGGCGTCCGGCGTGCCTGTATGACGGATGGTGCCACGTCGGCTGTCCGATCGGCGCGCTTGCCAATCCGCTGGTCACCTATCTCGGCGATGCGCGAAAGGCCGGCGCCGAAGTTCGCGCCCTGTCCACCGTGACGCGCATTCTGACCAATCAGGCCGGTACCCGCGTCACCGGCGTCGAATATTACGATGACAAGCAGCAAAAGCAGACCCAGGAAGCAAGCCTGGTGCTGCTGGCGGCATGGTCGGCGCAGAATCCGCGACTGCTGCTGAACTCCGCGACCGACAAGCACGCCAAGGGCCTTGGCAATGCGAGCGGCCTCGTCGGCCATTTCATGATGACCCACAATGTCGCGTCGACATGGGCGATGTTCGATGAGGATGTCAAAAATCACATGGGCACGATCGCCGTGCAATACATGTCGTACGAGCGTTATGCCAAGACCAGTCACCCGGGCGCGTTCGGAAGTTCGTTCGTCGTGGCAGGATTTGCGTTGAAAACGAGCGATCTGGCCAACTCGCGAGGTGATTTATTCGGGCCGGAACTCGCCGACTACATGAAGCGGGCCGCGCGCAATCTGGCGGGGATCAAGGCGTTTGGCGAAGACCAGCCGGAAATGGAAAATCGCGTCGAACTGACAAGTGCCAAGGACGAGTTCGGCATGCCGCTCGGAAAGCTGATCCACAGTTACAGCCCGGATTCGCTGGCGCTGTGGAATGCCAATCTCGAAGAGGGATTGAAGATTGCCAAGGCGAGCGGAGCCAAGGAAGCCTGGTCGGCGCGTGGCGGACCGGTTCCGACCAGCCATCTGATGGGTGGCACCATCATGGGGTCGGACGCCGGCAATTCCGTCGTCGACAGCTATGGCCAGAGTCATGAAATCCCCAATCTGTGGGTTGCGGGGCCGAGTATCTTCCCCACCGCGGGCGCCTCGAACCCGACTTTCACGATATTCGCCTTGTCGCAGCGCGGCGCCGAGCGCATGGCGTCACAATGGGGAACCCTGACGAATTAAGCGATCTTGTTAAGATCTTGGGGTCCGGCAGGGCAGTCCGCGGGTCCGTTCATGATGAAAAGTCACGACGAAACGTCGCGATAAATTTGTTGTGAAGGATCATCCCGCGATAGTTGGCGAGTGTGCTCTGCCTGCACTCGGCGCGCCCGCTTTCGATTGGTAAAAGTGATTCTCGCGCAGCGTGAGCCGGAAGCAGATCGATCGGAAGGCTTGCCCTGGCGACGAGAAAATCGGGAACCTGATTGGTGCGCCCAGCGCGGGGCGGCTGCGGTTTTTGTGCGTCATAAAAGCATTAGAAGCCGGGAATAACGCTGTTCCCGTTGGAGTCCAGAGAAAGTCGGCAGTTCACTCCGGTTTTCCGACAGGCTAAGCAATCGCAATAAGTTGGACCATGAAACAAGAGACACAACGTTCGCCTGACAGAATTGATTCGGATATCCGCGCCGCCGACGCGTTAGAGCGAGCCCGCCTGATGCCCCCGGGTCCGGAACGTAACGAGGCCCTCAAACGGGCAAGCCTGCTTCGCTGCTCGGCGGACTCACGGGGACTGACGTTTGCAAAACGCGGCAGGCCGCCGAAGTAAATTTGGTGACGTCAGCGTTTGCGGATGTCGGTCTGGATCCGGCTGTGTCTTGCTCCATAGGCGAAGTAGATCACGAGCCCGATCGCGAGCCAGACAGCAAGCCTTAACCAGGTGTCGGCGGGAAGGCCGAACATCAGGAAAACCGAGGTCGCCGCTCCGGCCGGGGCAACGATCCAGACCGCAGGCGCCTTGAACGGCCGATCGAGCTTGGGCTGGGTGACGCGCAACGCCAGCACGCCAAGGGATACGACCGCAAATGCAAACAACGTTCCGATACTGACGAGTTCACCGACCAGGTCGATCGGCAGCAGCGCCGCAAGAATTGCCACCACGGCGCCGGTCGAGACCGTCGCGATATAGGGCGTACGAAAGCGCGGATGAATCTTTGCGGCCGCTGCGGGAAGCAAACCGTCATGTGCCATCGCCCGGAAAATTCGTGGTTGCGCGAGCAGCATGACGAGAATGACCGAGGTCAGGCCGAAGACGATTCCCAATTTTACAAACGGAGAAAGCCAGCTCACGCCGGCGGCGTCGATAGCCACCGCCATCGGATCAGGAACATTCAACCTGTCGAACGGAACGATCCCTGTGAGAACCACGCCAACGACGACGTACAGTATTGTGCAGATCACCAGCGATCCGAGAATGCCGACGGGCATATCCCGCATCGGATTTTTGGCCTCCTGCGCGGCCGTCGAGACGGCATCGAATCCGATATAGGCAAAAAACACGACGGCGGCGCCGCGGACCAGGCCCGACCAGCCATAGATCCCGACACCGGCGTTGGGTGGGATAAATGCCCCATCGGGATTGCCTGATGTAATCCAGTTCGCGGTATTGAACGCGGGCGCGGCGCCGATAAGATTGTTGAACCGCGCCGTCTCCCGTATGCCCGTGACCAGCAGCGATGTGATGACAACGATCACGATGGCTGCCGGCGCGTTCAGGATGGTTCCGGTGCGTGACCACGCATGCTGGGTGGCGTCATAAGCAAATGGCGACGAGATAAACCGCGCCGGGAGATTCAGTCCAAAGTCCCTTGCCAGGCTGACGACGTACCCCGACCAGCCGATGGCGACCGCAGTGGCGCCGACGGCGTATTCAAGGATCAGATCCCAGCCAATCATCCAGGCAATCAACTCACCCAGCGTGGCATAGGCGTAGGTGTAGGCGCTCCCGCTGATCGGGACCGTCGACGCCATCTCGGCGTAGCATAATCCGGCAAACCCACACGCGACGGCGCCGAGAAGAAAGGACAGAGAGATCGCAGGTCCCGCATTGGCCGCGGCGGCGTGTCCGGTCAGGACGAAAATTCCCGCGCCGATGATCCCGCCCACGCCGAGCGCAATCAGATTGAGCGCGGACAAGGTTCGCCGCAGGGGCTGGGTTGGCCCATCCGTCCCGTCATTTTGAGCGGCCTCGTCCAGCAATATCGCGGTGGATTTGCGAGCCCAGATGTTGGCCATGATGCCCGTCACTGCGCAGGAATCGGCAGCGGATTGTTGCCGATCGAGTATCTCGTACGGATTACACCGCTCACCGATTACACCGCGGTGGGCATCTTCCATCCGCCAAATGTTTGCTCGAGATGCTGAACGAGCGCCAGCGCGACGTCTTCGCGCCACGGCCTTGCGGCTACCTGGACACCCAGCGGAAGTCCTTCGGGTGAAGTTCCGACCCGCACCGTTGCGGTCGGCCATCCCGTCAGATTGTACATCTGCGCATAACCAAACCCGCGCCGGTTTTGTTCCTCGAAGCTGGTGCCGTGAAGCAATGCCGGAAACGGTGCCACCGCCGAAAGAACCGCGTCGTAGTTCTCCATGAACCGCAGCATCGAATTGCGAAAAAGATCCCATCGCACGAACGCGGCCAGCGCCTCCGTGGTGTTGGCCATTGCAGGCGCGACTGCGTAGGTCAGCGCCTGCTCGAACAGCGGCGAAATTGGATCGCTGCCGATGCTCTTGAGGAACGCGCGCGTGCCGGCGCCGCCGTCACCGCGGCTCATGTCATAATACACCGTAGCCGCCTTGGCCGCGTCCGGCGTGCGATTTTCCTCGACCTTCACGCCGGCGTCCATCAATGCCTTTGCGGAGTCACGAACCGCCGCGCTGATTTCCCTGGTCGGCGTGGCTGCGCCGTCATCTTCGAAATAGGCCAGCTTCAATCCGCTCAACGTCACGACTTTCGGATCCAGCAATGGCATTCCGACGATCGAATGATCGCGGAAATCGGGACCCGCAATGATCGGCAATGCCAGCGCGAGGTCCTCGACCTTGCGTGCGATAAGACTAACGTGAAACACCGCGTTGCGGGCCCCCATCGGCATCGGAAACTGGCCGGTGCGCGGGACCCGGCCGGAAGTCGGCTTGATCGCCGCAAGGCCGCAAAAGTGAGCCGGAATTCGGATGCTGCCACCAGCGTCGGTGCCGAGACCCAGCGGCGAACCGCAGGCCGCGACGATGGCGGCCTCGCCGCCACTGCTGCCGCCGGGCGTGCGGCCGAGGTCATAGGGATTATTGGTGCGTCCATAGACCAGATTGTCGGTCTCGATTGCGCCGGCCAATTCCGGCACGTTGGTCTTGCCAAGGATGATCCCGCCGGCGGCGCGAAGCCGGGCAACGGCCGTGGCATCGGCCCTGGGAATGAAATTCGCGCGGCCCTTTGTGCCGCCGGTGCAGATCACGCCATTGGTCTCCAGCGTATCCTTGATGGTGATGGGTACGCCGTGCAGCGGCCCTTTGATCTCACCGCGCGCCAGGGCCGCGTCGGCCTCGTCTGCCTCTTTCCGCGCAGAATCGGCGGTCAACTGGACAACGGCGTTGAGCTTTGGATTGACCCTCGCGATCTGCGCCAGGTGCGCGTCAACGACGGTCTTGGAGCTGAGCTTCCCGGAACGGATCGCATCGGCGAGTTCACTGGCCGATTTCGAAATGATGTCACCGTTCGTCTCCGGTGCAGCTTTGGCGGAGTCGATCAATGAGGTACGCCCCGCGGCGGCAACGGCGCCTGCGAGCGCAACTGTATTCAGGAAGTCCCGCCGTCCCATTTTGTCGCTCATTCGCAATCCAATCTTTCACCCGAACCAGCGCTAGGACGCGCAGCTAATTCTCTTTTAAATCGGCGCGCAAGCTTGCCGGCCGATGACGATCCGCTGTGCACAACCTTCGCCATCGGCCGAAAAGCAATGGGGTCGCCAACGTCAACGTCGCAAAATCCTACCGAAAATAGTGGACCATCGACGTCGCGAATGCAAAATCAATGCCGCCGCAAAGGTCTGACGGAGGAAATCAAATGGTGTCGATCGATCCACTGACCGCCACGGCTGTGGCGATCGCAACCGCCGCGACCGACGCGGTCTACGTCATGTTCACCGCCGCCGTGGTGGCGCGCCGGCGGGTGCCGGCGGCAAGCTGGAGCAGCATCTGGTATCTGCTCTCGTCCTATGCCGTGATCAGTTATACCGAAAACTGGGTCTATGTGGCCTTCGCCGCGGCTGGCTCCTGGATCGGCGCGTTCGCGTCGATCTCGTTTCTGCACCGGCCACCCGGCGGACCGCCGGTTGGTGCGGGACCGGAATAGGGCCATGCAATGGATGTGGTCAGAAGGTTCTGGCTTTGTCAGCAACGCCGGGTAATTTGTCGGCCATAAAGCGGACTTCTAAAGGTCCTGCGAGGGAGGATATCGACCATGATGAACCGACGCCAATTGGTGTGCGCCACCGGCGCTGCGCTGTTCACCCACATTCCAGGAGCATTTGCGGCGACCTACGACCTGATCATCAGGGGTGGGCGCGTCATCGATCCGTCTGCCGGGCTCGACGCGACGCGTGATGTGGCGATATCGGGCGGCAGGATCGTCGCGGTCGAGGCCAGCATTGCGGGCGACGCTACCGAGACCATCGATGCGCGCGGCAAGATCGTCGCGCCCGGCCTGATTGACATCCATACCCATGCCGGCCGCAGCAAGGAAGGGCCGCCGATGTGTCTGCAGGACGGGGTGACGGCCTGGGTTGATGCCGGCTCAGGCGGCGCTGACAACATCGATGCGGTTGCCGCGATTGCGCGGGGTGCGCCACAGATGGGGCGTTGCCTGGTCAACATTGCGCGTACCGGGGTGGTCACGCCCAGCGGCGAATTGCACGACCTCAGCGCCGCCAATGTGGCACTGGCGCGAGGAGCGATCGAGCGCAATCGGGACGTTGTCGTTGGCGTCAAGGCGCGCCTGTCGGATAATGTCGCGGGTGCCAACGACCTCGAAGCGTTGCGCCGCGCGCAGGAGGCGGCAGGCCCCTTCAATCTGCCGGTCATGATCCATGTGGGACAGAATTACTCACCGCTGCGCGCCCTTCTTGCGCTGCTCAAGCGCGGCGACATTGTCACGCATATTTACGCACCCGGAAAGAACGGCATTCTGGACGACAAGGGTGTGCTGTTTGCGGACGTGATGGCCGCGCGCCGGCGCGGCGTCATCTTCGACTTCGGCAACGGCGTTTCCGATCATTTCGATTGGGATACGGTCGAGAAGGCGACCCGGCAGGGCCTGTGGCCCGATACGTTCTCCACCGACTGGAGCACGGCGTCTAGAACCACCGGGGTCGTCGATCTGCCGAACGTGATGTCGAAATTCCTCCTGTTCGGCATGCCGCTCAGCCAGATCATCGCATGCGCGACGGTCAACGCGGCGCGCTGCTTCCCGGCCTTCGATGATCGCGGCACGCTCAATGTGGGCGCGCCGGCCGACGTGGCGATCATGGAGCTGCGGGAGGGCACATTCGAGTTCGTGGACAATTACAAGGGTATGCGGAGCGGCCATCAAAGGTTGTTCCCGTCCGAAACGGTGCTCGCGGGCAAGCGGGTCGCGCACGCTTAAAATTCGGAGACCAGAAGCAGGGCTCGCCGTTCAGCCGCCCAGGTAGGCTTCGCGGATGCGTGGATCGTCGGCGAGGATTGCCGACGGTCCGGACAGCGTGATGATCCCGGTTTCCAGTACGAAAGCGCGGCTCGCGATTTCCAGCGCCATGGCTGAATTTTGCTCGACCAGCAGCACGCCGAGACCGGTACGCTTGTTGAGTTCGAGGATCCGGTCGAACACCTGTTCAATTACGATCGGCGCGAGTCCGAGTGACGGTTCATCCAGCATCAGGAGACTCGGCCGTCCCATCAGGGCCCGGCCGATCGCCAGCATCTGCTGCTCGCCGCCGGACAGCGACCAGCCGCCCTGTTTGATTCGCTCTTTGAGACGCGGGAACAGATCGAACACCAGGGTGAGATCTTCATCGACTTCGCGCTTTCTGTGAGGACGCGACGCCGTGCCGGTGATGAGATTTTCCAGCACGGTCAGACCCGGAAAAATCCGCCGGCCTTCGGGGCAATGGGCGAGGCCTGAACCGACGATGGCTTCGACCGCGGTGTTCTGAATCTTCTCCCCCTTCCAGGAGATGGTACCAGAGGTGGGACGCACCAGCCCGGAGATGGTGCTGAGCGTGGTGGTCTTGCCGGCGCCATTGCCGCCGATCAACGCGACGATCTCGCCCATCTCGACGCTGAGCGAAATGCCTTTCAGCACCTCGATATGGCCGTAGGAGACTTTCAGGTTCTCGATCTTAAGCATGCCGGTGCCGCCTGCCGAGATAGGCCTCGATCACCAGAGGATTGCGCTGAACTTCGGAAGGCGCGCCCTCGGCGATCTTCTTGCCGAAATCAAGCACGGTGACGCGGTCGCTGATGCCCATCACCAGCCGGACATTATGTTCGACCAAAAGGATCGTGATGCCGCTATTCTTGAGCCTGGCGATGGTGTCCAGAAGCGTCATGCTCTCGGTCATGTTCATGCCCGCGGCCGGCTCGTCCAGCAGCAGAACATTCGGTTTCGACGCCAGTGCCCGCGCAATCTCCAGCAGGCGTTGCTGCGCGTAGGGCAATTGCGTGGCGCGATCGTTGGCCCGATGGGCGAGGCCGACGATCTCCAGCGCTTCACGCGCGTTGCGATCGATGTCGGCTTCGCTGTGCCTGTGCCGCGCATTCGCTGTCAGAATATTGAAGAGCGATGTCGGGCTGTTGCAGGCGGCCGCGACCTTGACGTTTTCGATCACGCTCAGATTTTCGAAAATCCGGATGTTCTGGAAGGTGCGGGCCAGACCCAGGCGCGCAATCCGGTAAGGCTTGAGACGAAAGATTTCGTGGCCGCCAACGCGAATGGAGCCGGTGTCGGCATGGGAGGCGCCACTCAGCGCATTGAGCAGCGTGGTTTTGCCCGACCCATTTGGGCCGATGATGGCCTGCACGACGCCCCGGGGCACGTCGAGGTCGATGCCATCAAGTGCGACCAGCCCGCCAAACCGCCGCGTCACGCCCCGCGCGGTAATGATCGGTTCCGGGTTCAATGGACGCTCGCCCGGCGTGCTTGCGAGAGTGATGCCAGCGACGCCAGGCCTCCCGGCGCCAGCACGATGACGGCGATGACGCCGAGGCCATAGAGCACGAGATACCATTGACCGAGGAACCGCAAAGCCTCGGGCAGAATGGTCAGAGCCACCGCGCCAATGATGCAGCCGGCGATCGAGCCCATGCCGCCGACAATGAGCATGGTCATCAGCAGGATCGCCTGGGTGCCGGAAAAGCTGTCAGGGCTGATGAAGCGGATCGAAGATGCATAAAGGCACCCGGCAAGCCCGGCATAGACGGCGCCAATCATGAAGGCGAGTAGCTTGGTGCGAACGGTATCGACGCCGCTTTGCTCCGCGGCGATCTCGCTGTCCCGGGTCGCGATCATGGCGCGGCCGAGAACCGAATGGCGCACGCGCGCTGCGATCAGGATCGCGAGCAGCAAGACTGCGATCAAAAGATAGTAATGCTGTATTTGTCCCTGCGGTCCGAACCCGAAGATGCTGATGCCCGGGATCGCCCGCAAGCCGGATGTGCCGCCGGTGACCGGCTCCCAATGCACGATGATCAGCCGGATGATTTCGCCAAAACCGATGGTGGTCATGGCCAGATAGTAGGTGCGTAACCGCATGGTCGGCAGACCGAGCATGAGGCTTGCGGCCATCACCACGATGACCGACAGAAAGGGTGTCGTTATCCACGGCAACCCGGCCTTGGTTGCAATCGCCGTCGTATAGGCGCCGAGACCATAGAATGCAGCCTGTCCGAAATTGATCTGGCCGGCCCACCCCGTCACGAAATTCAAGCCGAGCACGACAATCGCATTGAGAATGGCGATGTTGAGCAGTTGGATGATGTAGCCGTCATGGGCGACGATTGGTACCGCCAAGGCTGCGGCGATGCTTGCCGCCAGAATGGGCCAGCTATTCATTTTGGGCGGTTTCATCTCAGACCTTCTCGCTGCTCTTCTCGCCGAACAGGCCGCGGGGCCAGGCGATGAGAACGGCGATCATGACAATGAAGGCGTAGGCGTCGCGAAAGTTGGAAGAGATATAACGCGCGCCAAAAGTCTCGATCAGGCCAAGGAACAATCCGCCGATCACCGCGCCCGGCAGATTGCCGAAGCCCCCGATCACGCTGACCACGAATCCCTTCAGGCCAAGACTTCCGCCCATGGTCGGTTCGGCCAGGAAAATCGGCGCGACCAATAGTCCTGCGATTCCCGACAACACAGCCCCGAAGGCAAAAGCGACCGCGATGGTGCGGTTCACGGGAATGCCGACCAGCCGCGCCGTATGCAGGTCCTGCGCGGTCGCCTGCATCAGGATCCCGAACCGGGTTTTGGTCAGGAAAAAGAACTGCAGCAGCAAGGTAACCGCCAGCGTCGCGAAGATGAAAAGCTGATGCATCGAAACGACGACGCCGGCGAAACGCAGCGGTGGGCCGTGGACCGGTGAGGGCAGTGAAACCGGCAGCGGTCCCCAGATGATCAGCGCCAGGTTCTCCAGCACGATGCCCATCGCGATCGTGGTCAGGATCACCAGAAATGCCGGGCGCCCGCGCAACGGAAAATAGACCAGCACCATGAACACGATGCCGACCAGCGCCATCGCTACCATGGTGATGGCCCAGGCCGCCGCCACCGGCAATTCGTGCGTTACCGCGCAACTGATGCCGATGAAGGCACCGAGCATCAGTAACTGACCTTGCGCGAAGTTGACGATCTGCACCGTATTGAAGATCAGCAGCAGACCAAGTGCGACGAGAGCATAGATGCTCCCGAGCGCCAGGCCGTTGACGACGAGCTGGCCCATGAAAGGTTCAGTATCCGCTTTCTTTGATCGGGCCGGCCAACTCCGGCGTCTTGCCCTTGTTGCGATAGATGCCAAGCGTGTGAGCGAGATCGCCCTGGTCGTCGGCCTGGTAGGAGATCAGCATGCCCTTCCAGTCCCTGGTGGCAGCCAGCGCGTCGCGGATCGCCGATTTATCGCAGCCGACCTTCTCGATGATCGATTTCAGCATATAGACGGTGTCGTAATACGACACCGTGAAATTGTCGGCGGGTACTTTGTATTTTTCCTGAACGCGCTTCGACCAATCCAGGATTTTCGGATCGCTCGAGGTCTGCGGGATCATGCCGCCGATGGCATAGCCGCCGTCGGCCTCCGCGGCCGACAAATTGTTGAGCGTGGTCTGCGCGACGATACTGGCGTTGCCGATCGTGGTGAGCTTGATACCGAGATCGTTCATTTGCTTGAGGACCAGGGTCACGTCGGCGGGGCGGCCGAACAGGATCAGGCTGTCGGCATCCTTGTCCTTGATTTCGAGCAACTGCGCGCTCATGTCCTTGTCGGACGGTGCATAGGACGTCACAGCTACCGGCGGTACCTTGAGCTTGGCGAGCGAAGTCTGAATGCCCCTGGAAGCACCGAGGCCGTAATCATCCGCTACCGCCATGATGCCGGGCCTGGTCTTGCCGAGCGACTTCACCAGATATTCCGGAATGAGATCGGCGAGCTGTCCATCGTGGACATGGGTGCGGAACAGCCATTTGCTGCCCTGCGCGGTGACTTTTGCGTTGGTCGCACCGACCAGAAAAGGCGTTTCGGATTTGGTGACCACTTCGGTTTGCGCGAATACGTGCGGGCTGATCATCGACCCGAACACAACAACGGGCTTGCCTTCCAGAATGCGATTCATCGCGTTGAGGGCGTCGGTGCTGGATGCCCCGGTATCCTCCGTGGTCAGCGCCAGCTTGTTGCCGCCGATGCCGCCAGCGGCGTTGATCTCGTCGACCGCGAATTCGACGCCGTTGCGCGCCTGGGTGCCGAGCAGCGCCGTGTTGCCGGTCAGCGCCGTGGTCAGACCAAGCGGGATCGGCGAGGGGCAACTTGCCGCGTCCGCTTTCGATCCATGGGCGAAGCCCACAGACAGGCAGATCGCAGTCGCGCCAATGATCGAGGTCTTCAAGAATCTACAAGACATTACGTTCCCTGTTGGGTTTGTGTAATTTGCGCTGGAACATCGCGACGACAGGTCTGTCGAAGTTGCGCCTGCCTTTCGCTTATGAACCCTGCTATTTGCCCAAAATTCCCTGGAGCCGCGGCTTTCGCATCGGATTGAGCAAGAATCGTACCACGAAGCACGATGGCTACCGCTTCAACAGTCGCCGGATGTTCTTCAAAGCGCGCTCGCGCAAGAGACTGAACAGCAGAGAAACTCCATTTAGATTTTGCGACCCTTCCGCCGTCGCATCGACCGGAATGCCCGAAAGGTGCCGGTCGAGATTACGTGCAAAATCAGCCGTCAACCGGGCCGCAAGATCGCGAACCAGGCCGTCGCGCGCGATCTGCGCCAGCATCCCTTTGAGACTGTAGCCAATCGAAAGCTCGACACGCGTCGCCGCGCCCTGTTCGATCGGCACGAGGTGATAACAGATCTCGCCTTGCGTCAAAGACCGGCTGCGCTGATCGCTGCCCATGCCGACGATCCGGCCAGACAGAGTTTCGAGAACCCGCTCGATGCGCGCGGCGCCGCGAAAGTCGGCTGAAATCGGCCCGAGCTTGACGCGGATCATGCCTTCCACGCGCTCTGGCGCCGGCACGCCGGTCAGCGACGCCCCGGGCAGGCAAGCGGCGACCTGCGCGACATCGCCGAGCATGTCGAACACCCTGTCAGGCGGATAAGCGACGGTGAATTGATCCTTGAAAACCTTCGCCGGCGTAAAGTCCGGGATAGCCATCGTGCCGGTGTCTTCGTCCCGTGTTTCAGCCTTGGTTGCTGGTTTCGCCGCAATGTCGGAGACAGCAGGATTGGTGGCGTTGCCGGACCCCACCGGACCGAGCGTCTGGCGTCCTCCACCGGAGATCGGCATGACGCCGCGCTCGCGCCTTTGGTCGATCACCGTACGTACCGCCCGCACGATGCCGACATATCCGGTGCAGCGGCAGAGATTGCCGCTCAATCCGACGCGGATATGGTGCTCGTCGGAGGTGGGCAGGCGCAGCACCAGATCGCGTGCGGCGATCAACATCCCCGGCGTGCAGTAGCCGCATTGCAGGGCATGCTCGCGAGTAAACGCGGCGCGAAGCTCGGTGGTAATCTCGTCATCATCGAGCCCTTCGATCGTGGTCACTCGCGCGCCGTCGCAGGCCACCGCATAGGTGATGCAGGAGCGGGCCGGCATGCCGTCAAGCAGCAACGTGCACGCCCCGCACACGCCGTGCTCGCAGCCGAGATGCGTGCCGGTCAGATTGAGGCTGTCGCGCAGGAAATCGGCCAGATGGGTGCGCGGCTCCACGGAGGCTTTGATGGCGCGCGTGTTGACGGTGAGCCCGATCATGGTCACGCGGCCGCCTCGTTGACCGCGCGGCCAAGCACCGCGACATGGATGTGCCGATCGACGGCGTTCGCCACGCCTGCTTTCATCAGCAACGCGTCGGCTACGCGGGCATCGAAATGTTGTTTGAAGTCGCCGGTAACCCGCCCGCCAAAGAGGGCCGCCGCATCGCCGAGAACGATGGGGGCCGCTTCCAGGGCGCCGATGACGACGCGGGCGGTCGCCCGTTCCGGATCGATCAGCACCGCGGCGATGGCGTGGGCGAACTCGCCGATCTTGCGGCAGGCCTTGACGTAGCCCCAGCGCGCGGACGGCGTCATCACGGGCACGCGCACGGCCTCGACGATTTCGCCGGTCTGCAGCGCGGATTCGAGCGCGCCGGTAATGAATTCCTCGATGGCGAGATCACGAACTCCGGCAGCGCGGCGTAGCGTAACCCTCGCCCCCAGCGCCGACAGCGCCGAAACCCAGTCCGCGGCGGGATCGGCATGGCTGAGAGATCCCCCGATCGTGCCACGGTTGCGAACGGCCCGGTAGGCGATGGCGCTCGCCACCCGCTGCATCGCGCCACGCGTGACATCGGGTATGCGTCCGTCCTCGATATCGCCATGGGTGACGCAGGCGCCGATCACGAGCTCGTCGCCGCTGCGTTCGGCCCGCTTCAGTTCGGAAAGTCCGGAGATGTCGACGATCAGATCCGGTTCGACCAGCCGCAGGTTGAGCATCGGGCCCAGCGACTGACCTCCGGCGATGATCCTGGTTGTTCCGCCTGCCTTGGCCATCAAGGCCAGCGCGGCATTCAGATCGGTGGGGCGTTCATAGCTGAACGCTGCCGCTTTCATGCGGCCGATCTTTCCGCATCGCGTGCCGCCAGCACAGCCTCGACAATCCGGCGCGGCGAGATCGGCGAATGTAACAGCTCGACCCCAAGCGGACGCAGCGCGTCGTTTACGGCATTGGCGATGGCAGCCGGTGGCGCGATGGCGCCGCCTTCGCCGATGCCCTTGACGCCAAACATGGTGTACGGCGAGGGCGTTTCCATGTGATCGAGCCGGGGCTCGGGAACCTCGGCCGGGCCCGGCAGCAGATAGTCGGCAAGCGTAGTCGCGAGCGGTTGTCCGGCGCTGTCGAACGGCATTTCCTCGTACAGAGCCGTGCCGATGCCTTGCGCAAGGCCGCCGTAGATCTGGCCGTCGACGATCATCGGATTGACCAGCACGCCGCCGTCTTCGACGATGACGTAATCAAGAATCTCGACATCGCCGAGCTCGGGGTCGACCGCGACAATGACGGCGTGAGCCGCATAGCTGAAGGTGCCGCTGTCGCGCTGCGGCTTGTAGCCGCTCGTAGACTCCAGTCCGCCGGGATCGACATCGGACGGCAAATCCTGCGGGCGCCGATACCAGGTATGCGCGATTTCGGCGAGGCCGATGCTGCTGTTCGGCCCACATACCCGGCCATCGCGCAACGTGACCGTCGCCGGATCAAGCTGAAGCAGCTTGGCGCCGATCCGCTTGGCGCGTTCGCCGATTTCGATGCAGGCTGTCGCAACCGCGCCGCCCGCCATCACCATCGAACGCGACCCCCAGGTGCCTGTCGAATAGGGGGTGATGGCGGTATCGCCGTGCACGACACGTATCTTCCTGGTCTCGATGCCGAGAATTTCGTAGGCGACCTGAGCGAGCGTGGTTTCGAGACCCTGACCATGCGAATGGACGCCAACGCGAATCTCGAGCCCGCCGTCCGGCGTGACGCGTGCATTGGCCTGCTCGTGTCCGGGCACCATCGGAATACCCCAGCCGGCATAGACCGAGGTGCCGTGCGCGGCCTGCTCGCAATAGATCGAGAGGCCCACGCCGATCAGCCGCCCATCCGCCTCTTTCGATCGCTGGCGAGACCGCACGGAGGCGATATCGATCGCGGCAAGGGCACGATTCATGGCTTGCGGATAGTCACCGCTGTCGAAATGCTTTTTAGTGATATTGTCGAACGGCATTTGCTCCGGGCCGATCAGGTTGCGCAGCCGGACCTCGCCCGGTTCTATCCCGGCCGCGGCGGCCACGGCATCCAGCATGATTTCCAGCGCGAAGCAGACGCCGGTGCGGGCAACGCCGCGATAGGGAAGGATCGGACATTTGTTGGTGGCCACCGAGAAGGTTCGGCAGCGATAGGCCGGCATCCGGTAGGGACCGGGCAGGATGCTCGCCACCTGCGCGGCCTCAAGACAGGCGGAAAAGGGATAGGACGAGTAAGCACCGGAATCGACGGTTGCTTCGCAGTCGATCCCGCGCAGGCGGCCGTCGCGATCGGCATAGACCGTGATCTTGTAGTAGTGCTCGCGGCAATTGGCGCTTGCCGTCAGATGCTCGCGCCGGTCCTCGATCCAGCGCACGGTATAACCCTTGCGCATTGCGAGCCAGGCCAGGCAGACTTCTTCCGGCAGCAGAATTCCCTTGTGGCCAAATCCCCCGCCGATATCGGGCGACACGATCCGGATCTGGCCCTGGTCCATGCCCATGCAATCCGACAGGCCGTTGCGAACAATGTGCGGCATCTGCGCGCCGGTATAAAGCGTGAGCTGGTCGAGGCGGTGATCGAAGGTGGCGACCACGCCGCGTCCCTCCAGCGGCGACATGCATTGGCGCGCGGTCGAGATTTCGCGCGTCACCTTGATAGGCGCATCGAATGCCGGGGTGATATCGACCTCGAAGGCGCTTTCGAGGAAAACATTGTCGCCCCAATGCTCGTGGACCAGCGCCGATCCTGTGTCGCGGGCGCCCAGCATATCGTAGACGGCCGGCAGTTCTTCGAGGTCGAGGGTCACGGATGCGGCGATGTCTTCGGCCTCCGCCCGCGTCGGCGCCACGCACATGGCAACGAGTTCTCCGACATGACGCACCTTGCCGGTCGCCAGGATCGGCTGCTCGGATATCTTGAAGCCGGGCAGGCCGGATACGGCGCGGATCGGTTTGATCCCGGTCAGGTCCGCGGCCGTAAACACGACATCACGGTAACGTTCCGGCACGTGGATCGCCCTTATCCGGGCATGCGCCAGCGGGCTGCGGACGAAGGCAACGTCCTGCAGACCCGCGAGCCGGATATCGGCCACGTACTGGCCGCGTCCGCGCATGAAGCGATCGTCTTCCTTGCGAAGCAGCCGGGCACCGACACCTTGTTTTGTGTCGGTCGCTACGTTCGAAGGAGGTCCGCTTTCAGTGTGAGACATGAATGGTCGTCTCTTGAAAATGCCGCGCGGCTAGGCTGCCACCGCACGCGGCAGGATGGGAGCGACGGCGTCATGGCGCACGCCCGCGCGCAGGCAGAACGTGGGTTGCAGCAGGCTGTCCGCGACCACTTCCGTCTTCTCATTGTCACGCAGGATATAGCGGCCGGGCTTCTCCGTGAGCACCGTGACGTCGGCATCCATGCCGGGCCGCAATGCGCCAATGATATCCGAAAGCCCCAGCAATTCGGCGGGATGTGAGGTCACCATCGGCACCACTTGCTCGAGCTTCAGGCCGAGCGCCATCATCGAACTCATCGCCTGCACCAGGCTGAATTTCGCCTGACCGGCGAATGGATGGTTCTCGTCGTCGACATGCTCGTCGGGCGTTCCGGCCGGCGCCGGCACATGGGTGTTATAGCCGTGGATGTCGGCGCCCAGCGTGGTCGGAATGATACCGGCGGCAATCGCCTTGCGGGCAAGGCGGTAGGAGAAGTGGCTGCCATGGCCGACGTCGACACGTAGTCCGCGATCGAGTGCCGCCCGGATGACGGGGTGCACTTCGCCTTCACGATTGACGAAGCCGCCGGGATGGCGCGTGAACGGATGGGCCAGTACGTCGCCGGAGCGCAGCAACGGGATCACCCGCTCCAGAATCGTATCGACGTCTTCGCCGTTGTTGCCGCTCTCCGGCAAACCCCACAGCTGTCCGAAATGCACATAGACCGGGAGGTCGGCGCGGCGCCCGATCTCGGCTGCCATCTCGATCACGCGGATGCCCCAGCGCGCGAAGCCGCCGATCTCGGCATGGGCCTTGATGCCGCGAACCAGATCACGGTTGGCGGTCGCCGCTTTCACGGTGGCGGCGATATCGACGCAGTCGGGGCTGTAAAGGTTGGGATAATAATGTCCTTCGAGGCCCCCGACCAGATAGGCGGAGAGAAAAGCATAGGTGCGCGACAGCGACTTCTCCGCAACGTAATGCCGGAAGCCAGGCAGCGTCATGCAGGAAGGACCGCCCTGATCGACCAGCGTGGTGACGCCGGATTGGACGCCGACCATGTCGGCGTTCACGCCGAAGCGGCCGGTCACATATTGATAGACATGGGCATGGGTATCGATCAGTCCGGGCAGCACGATCTTGTCCGTGACATCCACGACTTCCCTGGCGCTGGTCGGCAGAATGTCGGACTGAATGGCAGCGATCTTGCCTCCACGAATGGCAACGTCCTTCAGGCCGTCGATGCCTGAGGCCGGATCGATGACGCGTCCCCCGCGCAGCAACAGGTCGAATGTGGTGCTTACAGACATGGTGGATCTCCTCTCGTCAGCGCGGCATCGGCCGCCAGCTAATTACGAAGTATGCTTCGTATTTTCATACAGCAACTATCATGCCATAGATTGCATCAAATTCATGCAGCCCAGGCAAGGACAGAGTGGTTAAAGATGGCCAAGAAACCGGTGCAAAAGAGCAGCAATTCCTGGCCGCTCGGCCAAAGGCCGGGATTTCTGATCCGGCGGTTGCATCAAATTCACGTCGCGCTTTTCCAGAAGCGATGCGCCGCCTTTGACGTCACGCCGCTGCAATATAGCCTGCTTTCGGCGTTGGCCCGGCGTGGAACCGCCGACCAGACCACCCTGGCGGCGGACGTCGTGCTCGATCGCACCACAACCACCGGCGCGCTTAAGCGCCTGCAATCCCGCAAGTTTATTGAACGCTCCATCCATCACCGGGATCGCCGGGCGCAGATTTGCCGGCTGACCAAGGCGGGCGCAACCTTGCTGCGCCAGATGGAAGCCTCGGCGCGTGCGGCGCACCGTGAGACCGTGGCCGATCTGAGCAAGGCGGAGCAAAAGCGGTTCATTGCGATGATGCAGCGGATTGTGGCTGCAAGTTCAGACGACGCGAAGGCGACGACGGCCCTCGATTGAGCGAGGCGGATCGCGGGCACATCGCTCCGAACGACTACAATCTGTGCACCGTGCCTTAAAAGCGGCAGCGGTGGAAAATGGATGCCGGCGCAGGTCACCGGGCAGGCCTAAATTGCGCAGTACTCTTCGCATTTTTTCGATTGTCCCCGTTGGGCGGCGAGGGGATTTTCCCCCGCAATCCCTAGGCACTTGGCCAAATCGTCACAATTGAGCGGGCCGAAGCCGTGAGACAAAAAGCCGTCGATGTCACAGGCCGCCCGGTCTGGCATGTCCTTTGCTCCATCCCCTTGCATTGAGTTGGTGGCTAGGGTTCCGCATCGGCTGATGGCTGGTCCAAGAGCTGCCGCCTGCGCAGGAGAAATCTGCGCAGGGCACGGCGGGATAAAATCCCGGGAGACCTCAGTGGCCAGGAATTGGCATGTCTTTGGTCGACGCCAATTCCAAGGTTTGTGAACCTTGAGTGGAGTTGGCGATGAACGTCTCAACCGTCCAAAAACCGGCAATGATCGCCGAAGTGCAACCGCCGGTGAGTCTCGTGTTCGGTGGGACCGGTTGGGGTTCGAACTGATGTCGGCCTGTGCGGATGCGATCGAACGGCGCTTTGGCGATGGCGGTCCGTCCGGGGACGGCGCGGCCGAGAACGAGTTCATCCATCGCGTTCTCTCCCGAAAGACCGTGCGCCGTTACAGCGATGTCGTTCCGGCGGAGGGCCTGCTGGATCTGCTCGTTGCCGCTGCCCTGAGCAGCTCGGCCAAATCGGATTTCCAGCAGGCGTCGATCCTGCGGGTCACCGATCCAGTGCAGCGCGCCGCGATCGGCAAGCTGTTCCCAAGCATGCCATGGATCGGGCTGTCGCCGGTGTTTTTCGTGTTTCTGGGTGATGCGCGGCGGCTGCAGCGTGTCGGGCAATTGCGCGGAAAGCCGGTTAGCAACGGAACGCTGGAAGGCTTCTTCAACGCCAGCATCGATGCCGCGCTGGCGATGCAGACCATGATCCTGAGCGCGGAATCCGTGGGCCTCGGTGTCTGTCCGATCAGCGTCATTCGCAACGAGGTCGACAAGGTCGCCGCACTTCTCGGATTGCCCGATCTGGTGTTTCCGGTCGCGGGACTTTGCCTCGGCTATCCCCAAAGCGAGGGATACGTCAGCCTGCGTCTGCCGCGTCGGGTCACGACGCATTGCGATCGGTACGACGACAGCGCGCTGCCCGAGGCTATCGACGATTACGACCGCCGGCGGGATGCGCTGCACGCGATCCCCCGGGAGCAGCAGCGGTCCAACGCGGAATTCGGCGACGCCGCCTTTTACGGCTGGTCGGAGGACAAGGCCCGGCAGGCCGCCAAGGCCGAAGGCGCGGCGTTCCCGCCTTATCTGCGTTCACATGGATTCAACTTCGACTGAAGGGACCACCACGACCACGACACGTCGCACGGTTTTATTTGCTGGCCGTGACAGGCCATCACTCAACGGAGGAAGACTCGTCATGAAGATGTATTCGATCGCCTACCCCCATTCCTTGTCACGGCGCCTGCTGCTCGGCTCGATGGCCGCGCTGTTTGCGATGCCGATGCTGATCGGCAACGCGAAAGCCGCCGGTCTCGAAGAGATCAAGAAGCGCGGTCTCATTGTGGCGACCGAGGACGATTTCCGTCCGTTCGAGTTCGTCAAGGACGGCAAGCCGACCGGATTCGACAATGAACTGATCGAAGACCTGCGCAAGGCCGCGCCGTTCGAGATCAAGCAGGAAATCCTGCCCTGGACCGGCATCCTGGCCGGCGTCAGCACCGGCAAGTATGATGTCGCGATTACCGCGGTGATCATCACCAAGGAGCGCAAGCAGTCGCTCGATTTCACCAGCCCGATCGCGGACGCCACGCACTATTACATCAAGCGCAAGGACGACAAGTCGATTACCTCGATCAAGGA
>NZ_JBEKCZ010000115.1:0-17002 GCF_050014615.1 Bradyrhizobium sp.
CCTTCCTCGGCGCGACGTATGACGCCGTGGTCGTGCAGCCATTTGTCATGTTCGGCATCGGTAGCCCGCTTGGTCAAGTCCCCGGCATTGCGAACGAAGCTGGCGGCGCCCACAACACCTACTTCGTGCCGGTCGAATTGAGCTGGAAGCTTGGGACCAGCGGCTTTGCCGTGAAGACAGGTCTCGGTATCGGTGCGCCGGATGGCACGATCAACGGACCCACTGGCCTTGGCAACGTCGGCAACCCGTGGTGGGTTTTCCAGCCTGAAGTGATCGTGTCGTATCTGAAGGACGGCTGGAACCTGAGCGCCGCCTTGTACGAAGAGTTCAGCACCAAGAACTCGCTCGACGGTTATCAGACGGGTGACATCTTCCATGCGGACTTCACTGCTACGAAGACCATCGGAAAGTGGACGTTCGGTCCGGTCGCCTACTATGTGGCGCAGGTTACCAATGACAGCTGCGGCGTCGGCTGTCTGGTTCCGGGCGGCACCGCTGGCAACGCCCAGAGGTTCCATATCTTCGCCCTCGGTGGTTTAGTTGAATACAACTTCGGACCGGCGAGCTTCTCGGTGTGGGCAACGCAAGAGCTGACGGCGAAGGCTTCCAACCCTGCCGTTCCAGTAACCGCGGATGCTTCTCTGATCACTCAGGGCATGACGGTCTTCGCGACGCTCAGCTATCGCCTCTGGGCTCCGGAAGCGCCGGCCACGCCCGCGATGTACCACAAGTAAGTTCTACCTAACCCAAGTCCCCCTTTCGATAGACGTTGATCGTCTATCGGGAGGGGGATTTTTCTTGTCAAAATCAGACTTTGTTAAAATCAGACCCGGTTAAAGTCAGATCCCGGCCCAGCAGGTCTGTCGAAGTCACCTCGGCTTCGATCCCCGATCAGGCGATATGACCGACCGGCGGGACTATCCTTATTCGACGCTGCCGCGGTGCAGGTCGGCCTCGATCTGCAGCCGCGTTCCGCCGCCGAAGCGCGCGCGATAGACCTGCAGATTTTCCATGATCCGCTGCACGTAATTGCGCGTCTCGGCGAACGGTATCTGCTCGACCCAGTCGACCGCGTCGACCTTGGGATCGCGCGGATCGCCATAACGATCGATCCATTTTTTGACGCTGCCGCGGCCGGCATTGTAGGCCGCAAACGTCATGATGTAGGAGCCGCGGTAATCCTCGATCAGGCCGCCGAGTTCGGCCGCACCGAGCGCGGCATTGTAGACCGGATCGTTCTTCAGCCGGCCGAGGTCAAAGCTGGCGCCGTATTTCTTGCATACGTATTTGCCGGCATCCGGCGTCACCTGCATCAGTCCATAGGCCTGCGCCGGTGAGACCACGGCGGGATTGAAAGCGCTCTCCTGCCGCGCGATCGCGAACACGATACTCTGCTCGACATCGGGTCCGATCGATTTGAACGGCGGAATCCCCATCACCGGATAGGCGTAGAAATCGAACGGCAGCCCGCGGTTGAGCGCGGCCTTGCCGACCAGCAGCATGCCACGTGCATCGCCGTAGCGGGAAGCCAGTTCGCCGAGCCCCAGCAGCACATCGGGATCGCCATTATCGCCCATATCGCCGAAAATCGGGATCGCGATCTCGCGCTCATCCAGCGCGTAGAGCAACTGCACGGCGCGGACGACCTCGAGCCGTTCGACCGCGTGTCCGCGGGCGGTGGGCACGTCGTTCAGCTCGATCTGTGGCAGGCCCAGTTTGGCGCGCGCCAGCTGGCCATAATAGCTGGTCGATTGCTCCGCCGCCGCGGCGTACGCGGTGTGGGCCTCCTGGGAGCGGCCCGCGGCTTCGGCGGCGCGGCCCTGCCAATAGCCGGCCCGCGCCAGCGTCGTCGGGTTGACGCTGCCGACGCCGATGCGCGCAAAATGTTGCGCGGCCGTCGCCGGGTCGTTGAGAAAACGCAGCGCAATCCAGCCCGCGGTGAATTCCTGTTCGGTTTTGTAGATATCGCGCGCGGGCAGGGCGGCGTCGCGCGCGATCAGGTAGGCATTGCGGTGTTCGCCGACGTCGAGCATTTTGCGCGACAGCAGCCGCCGTTCGACCCACCATTCATCCAGATTGTACAGGCGGCCGGGATCCTTCGGCGCGCTCAGCATCAGTTGCGCGGCCTCGGGGAATTTCTCTTCCCGGCGCAACAGCTGGATCTTGCTGAAGATATAGCCGGGGTCGCTGTGCAACTCACCCGGCACCGCGTCGAGCAGCGCCCTGGTATTGGGCGCCTTGCGATAGGCCGCGATGCGCGCTTTCGCCAGCGCGACCTCGCCGCTGCCGAGCCGCTTGGCGGCGCGCAGCGCGGCTTCGTGCTCGCTGCCGTAAAGCATCAGATCCATGCGCGCCTTCTGATCGCCCGGCGTCAGCAGGGCCCCGAACAGATCGAGCGCCGTGCTCTCGGTATCCTCCGACATCGCATCGTTGCGCCAGGCCTCCCGCACCAGCCGCTCGGCATTGGCCCGGTCGCCGCGCCCGATCATCGCCCGCGCCAGCGAGAACCGTCCCTTGGCCGACAACGGAGAATCGTTCTCGAACCAGGCCCATGCGGTCGCATCGTCGCGGTGGTCGTCCCACAGCGCCGCTTCGCCGCGGCGGCGCAGGAAATTCTGCGAAGGCCAGCTCGGATTGGCTGATAGGAAGGCGCGGTAGCGCTCGACCGACGCACCGTTGTCGTCGCTGCGCAGGATGATCCATTCGGCGAGCTTCCTGGCCACCGGATCCGATATCGCCGCTTCGGCCTGCGTCGCATCCGCGGGTTGGTGCTTGCGCACGAGCTCGATGACATTCTCCAGCGCGTCGGTATCGGCCTGCGATGTCGATGACGTCGCGGCTACCGCCGCCGGCGTCGGCGGCTTGCGTGCCGGTGGGGGCGGCAAAGCCGCGTGCTGGCGTGTCGCGGGCAGGATCGCGGCGGCCGCAGGCGGGGCAGCTGCCGCGGGCAGGGCAGTTGCCGCAGGCAGGGAGGGCGAATTTTTAGCGGCGGTGTTCCCAGCCGGTGTGGTTTTGGGCACGACATTGCGCGCGATCGGCCGCGGCTTCGGCAATGGAATCTTGGCCTTTGGCGCGGCTTCTGCCGCAGCCCACACCGCTAGTCCCACGGCCAGCGCCAGGGTTGTCGTCATTGCGGTCGATCGCAATGCGGCTGCGCGGGCGGAGGGGGGCACGGCGTTCCTTTGCATCGAATCACGAATTGGCAGTCGGTCTAGGTCTATTTGATTGAATATGTGGGCAAAATAACAAATACGCTGGGACGTGCCGATGTCTGCGCCATCACCGCGGCAAAATCGCGGCTGGTGTGGCGGTTCGGAGGAGACCGCAAGGTGGGGATACGGCCTTGGAATGGCTCAGGTCTTTCACGTGCGGGCCTTTCCCGTCATCGCCAGACCCGTTATGAATGGGGTGCGGCAAGGCCCGCAGCGCGCGTTTGGAGAAGTTCATGGCAGCCAAGACGAATTTCCGGGGATCATTCACCGCCTTGGTCACGCCGTTCAAAAACGGCTCGCTTGACGAAACCGCGTTTCGTGGACTGGTGAGCTGGCAAATCGCCGAGGGGACCCATGGCCTGGTGCCGGTCGGCACCACAGGCGAAAGCCCGACCGTGACCCATGACGAGCACAAGCGCGTCGTCGAATGGTGCATCGATGAAGCCGCCGGGCGCGTTCCCGTGATCGCGGGCGCCGGTTCCAATTCGACCCGGGAGGCTATCGAGCTTGCGCAGCACGCCGAGAAGGCGGGCGCCGATGCGGTTCTGGTGGTGACGCCGTATTACAACAAGCCGACCCAGGAGGGCATGTACCAGCACTTCAAGGCGATCAACGATGCGATCGGAATCCCGATCGTGATCTATAATATCCCGCCGCGCTCGGTGGTCGACATGAGCGTGGACACCATGGCGCGGCTGTTCCAGTTGAAGAACATCGCCGGCGTCAAGGACGCGACCGCGAGCATGGTGCGGGTTTCACAGCAGCGTGCAGTGCTGGGCGAGGATTTCAACCAACTGTCAGGCGAGGATGCCACCGTACTCGGCTACATGGCCCATGGCGGCCATGGCTGTATTTCGGTGACGTCCAATGTCGCGCCGCGGCTGTGTTCGGAGTTTCATCTGGCCTGGCAGAAGGGCGATATCGCCACCGCGCTCAAGCTGCACGACAAGCTGATGCCGCTGCATACCAATCTCTTCATCGAGTCCAACCCGTCGCCGGTCAAATACGCGCTGTCGCTGCTCGGCAAGATGGAGGAGACGCTGCGGCTGCCGATGGTGCCGGTATCCGAGCCGACGCGCGTGGCGGTGCGCAGCGCCATGGTGCATGCAGGCCTGATCAACTAGGCTTTCGACGCAACCACAATCGACGCAACCAGACTTTCGAAATTGTCGCCATGGCACTACGCGAAGCAGAACAGAAGGGCTCCCAGATGCTCAAGGAATTCCGCGATTTCGCGATGAAGGGCAATGTGGTTGACCTCGCGGTCGGTATCATCATCGGAGCCGCCTTCAGCTCTATCGTGACCTCGCTGGTCGGCGATATCATCATGCCGATCATCGGATCGGTCGGCGGTCTCGACTTCTCCAATTATTTCATCGGCCTGTCGACGAAGGTCACGGCCGACAATCTGGCGGACGCGAAAAAGCAGGGCGCCGTGTTGGCCTGGGGCAATTTCCTTACGCTAACGATCAACTTTCTGATCGTCGCCTTTGTGCTGTTCATGGTGATCCGTGCGATGAACACGCTGAAGCGAAAGGATGCCGCCGCACCCGCCGCGCCGCCGAAGCCGACCCGCGAGGAAGAATTGCTCACCGAGATCCGCGATCTCCTGAAGAAGGCGTAACGTGGCCGAGAAGAACGAGCGCCCGATCAAGATCGTCGCTGAAAATCGCAAAGCCCGGTTCAACTATGCCATCGAGGACACGATTGAGGCGGGAATCGCGCTGACCGGCACCGAGGTCAAGTCGATCCGCAACGGCAAGACCACGATCGCGGAATCCTATGCCGATACCAAGGGCGGCGAGATCTGGCTGATCAACGCCAATATTCCCGAATATTTGCAGGCCAACCGCTTCAATCACGAGCCGAAGCGGCCGCGCAAACTGCTGTTGCACCGAAAGCAGATCAACAAGCTGATGGGCGCGGTCGATCGCGACGGCATGACGCTGATACCGCTAAAACTTTATTTCAATGAGCGCGGCCGTGCCAAGCTGTTGCTGGCGGTGGCGAAAGGCAAGAAACTGCACGACAAGCGCGAGACCGAGAAAAAGCGCGACTGGGGCAGGGAGAAGGGCCGCCTGCTGCGGGCGCGGGGATAATACCTTTTCGCTCATCATCATTGCGCGCCGGCAGGTCGCGCGCAGGCGCACTCGATGATAAACTTCATGAAGCCGTCCTCGCCATGACGGCCGATGGAGAAATTCAAGATGAACCAGAAAAACCTGCTCGAAGTCGACTGGAGCAAGATTCCGGCACCGATCGACGACGGCGCAGCGGCGCATCTGGCGGGCAAGACGATCCCGCCTGTCAGCCTGATGGCCACCGACGACACCCTGGTGACGCTGTCGGCGCTGCCGGGGCGAAGCGTGGTGTTCGCCTATCCGCGAACCGGCGAGCCCGGCAAGATCAGCCTGGTCGACGATTGGGACATGATCCCGGGCGCCCGCGGCTGCACGCCCCAGACCTGCGCGTTTCGCGACCTGTTTGCGGAATTGAAGGCCGCCGGCGCGCGCCATGTGTTCGGGCTGTCGACGCAAAGCAATGAATACCAAACCGAAATGGCCTCACGGCTGCATCTGCCGTTTCCGGTCCTCTCCGACGAGAAGCTGGCGCTGACGCGGGCGCTCGATTTGCCGACCATGGCGGTGGCGGGATTGACCATGATGAAGCGGATGGCGCTGATCATCGACGACGCGCGCATCACCCACGTGTTCTATCCGGTATTTCCGCCCGATCGGAACGCCGGCGACGTGCTGGCGTGGTTGAAGCAAAACCCGGTTTGAATTTATTTTGTAGGGTGGGCAAAGGCGCGCTTGCGCCGTGCCCACCGTAAAAGCTGACGGAGTTTTGGTGGGCACGCGGAGCCTGTCATCGGGCGCGCGTTCGCGCGACCCGTTGGCTTTGCCCACCCTACGTATCCAGATCCGCTCTGACTTTCGCAAACACGTTGCGAAACATTTCCGGAGTCAGCACCCGCGTGTTGGTGTTGTAACGCGAGCAATGATAGCTGTCGTACAGCTTCCTGGTGCCGGCCGGATGGATCGCGCCATGCCCAAACGGTGCGGCGGCGCCGCGAATGCCCAGCGCCTTGAGCGTCGAATCATGGGCTATCCGGCCGAGCGCCACAATCGCGCGCAGTCTTGGCATGCCCTCGATGGTCGCCACCAGAAATGGCCGGCACGTGTTGATTTCCGCGGGCAGCGGCTTGTTCTGCGGCGGTACGCAATGTACCGCGTTGCCGATCCGGCAATCGACCAGCGTCAGCCCGTCGTCCGGCCGCGCCAGATATTTGCCTTTGGCAAAGCCGTATTCCAGCAGCGTCGCGTAGAGCAGGTCGCCGGCGAAATCGCCGGTAAACGGCCGTCCGGTGCGATTGGCGCCCTGCAGCCCGGGCGCGAGGCCGACGATCAATAATCGCCCGCCGGGATCGCCGAACGGCGGAACCGGCGCGTTGAACCATTCCGGCTCGCGTGCGCGGGCGGCTTCGCGAAAGCCGGCGAGCCGTGGACAGAGCGGACAATCGCGGTCGGGTTCGGTGCGGAGGGGGGCGCCGGAGGGCGGTGGCGGGGTGCGCGCTGGATCGTTCTCAATCCTCGAAATCGTCGTCATCGCTCCTCGGCGCCATGGTGGTCGCGCGCTGGAGGAATTGCGGCGCATGATGACGCGGCTCGCGCGGAGCCGGACGCTCGGACGGATCGCGGCCGAGCTTGGATTGCAGTTCGACCAGATCGGTGAAGACGTCGGCCTGGCGCCGCAACTCGTCGGCGATCATCGGCGGCTGGCTCGAAATCGTCGAGACCACGGTCACCCGCACGCCGCGGCGCTGCACCGCTTCGACCAGCGAGCGGAAGTCGCCGTCGCCGGAGAACAGCACGATCTGGTCGACATGCTCGGCGAGCTCCATCGCATCGACCGCGAGCTCGATATCCATGTTGCCCTTGACCTTGCGGCGGCCGCTGGCGTCGATGAATTCCTTGGTCGCCTTGGTGACCACGGTGTAGCCGTTGTAATCGAGCCAGTCGATCAGGGGGCGGATCGACGAATACTCCTGATCTTCAATGATCGCGGTGTAATAGAACGCGCGCAGAAGGGTTCCACGGCTCTGGAATTCCTTGAGCAGACGCTTGTAGTCGATGTCGAAGCCGAGCGTCTTGGCGGTGGCGTAGAGATTGGCGCCGTCAATAAAGAGTGCGATCTTATCGGAAGCAGGGGACATTCAGTGTTCTCGCATGGTTGTTACCGTTGAACGTTTTTGGCGCGGCGGCAGCCGGCCGCGCATTTCAAAGATCGAACTTCCGAAGACCGGCGGAGCCTGTCTGGACAGACACCCGCAAATGAGGAAAGTCGGGACAATAGATATGGATTTTACGACTCAATGAAGCGTTTTCTTGTCCGCGCGGCCGTTTGTGTCGGCTGCCGACGCTCCGCTGGTAGGCCCCCAAGATGGGTTAGCAGAGCAGATTACGGAGGCCAAATCACAATTTAGTCTTGCGAAAGGCCCTCCACACCTATAACTAGCGGCCATAACCAACATATTCGGCCCCATTTAACGGAGCGACAGTCGATGGCGCGCGTCACCGTAGAAGATTGCATTGACAAGGTGGACAACCGGTTCGACCTGGTCCTGTTGGCGGCGCACCGCGCCCGCATGATTTCGTCCGGCTCCCAGCTCACGGTCGACCGCGATAACGACAAAAACCCGGTGGTATCGTTGCGCGAAATCGCGGATTCAACGATTTCCCCCGAAGATTTACGGGAAGAACTGGTTCATTCATTGCAGAAATTCGTCGAAGTCGACGAGCCGGAACCCGATACGGTGCCCCTGATCGGATCGGCCGGCGCCAGCGTCGATGCCGACGACACGGAAGTCGCCGTCGAGCGCATGACGGAAGAGGAGCTTCTGAAAGGCCTCGAAGGCCTGGCGCCGCCGGAAGAGCAGCCCGAGGAAGACGAGTAAATCGCCCGATTTCGGCTTTAGGCCTAACGACCCCCATATTCGATTTACCAAAAGCCCGGGCATTTTGTCCGGGCTTTTGCTTTTGCTGGCTTTTTCATGGTTACCATGCTGCGATCGCAGGCGCGGACGGATTCTTCGAAGGCTGTCCCTGATGTGATGGGAGGAACCTGCGGTTTCGCGTTAGAATGCGCCCGCTTGCCCGAAATCGAGCGTTTTCCGTAACCCGGAAGGGTGCCGCTTCGCTCGAGAAGGCACTAGGTTATTCCGGTTATGGTGGTGGGCGGACCCAATCCGAGGGTCCGGGCAAAAAAGGCATTAATTCGATGGCGTATTGGCGCCGCCGCCCAGGACAGATGCAGGCCGCGACCGATTCGGTCGCCGTGGCGCCGCCATTGTCTTTGCCTGAGCTCGCAGCAGCCAAGCCGCCCAGGTCGCCGCGCCCGCGCATGATGCGGCAATACGATCTGGTCGAGCGCGTCCGGTCCTATAACCCTGACACCAACGAAGACCTGCTGAACCGCGCCTATGTCTACGCCATGAAGGCGCATGGCTCGCAGACCCGCGCCTCCGGCGATCCCTATTTTTCGCATCCGCTGGAGGTCGCGGCGATCCTGACCGGCCTCAAGCTCGACGATGCGACCATCGTCGCGGCGCTGCTGCACGACACCATCGAGGATACCGAGGCGACCCGCGCCGAAATCGACCAGATCTTCGGACCCGAGATCGGCGCGCTGGTGGAGGGTCTCACCAAGCTGAAGCGGCTGGAACTGGTGTCGCGCGAGGCCAAGCAGGCCGAGAACCTGCGCAAGCTGCTGCTGGCGATCGCCGACGATGTCCGCGTTCTCCTGATCAAGCTCGCCGACCGTCTGCACAACATGCGCACGCTGGAGTTCGTGCCGCCGACCTCGCGCCGCCGGATCGCCGAGGAGACGCTCGACATTTATGCGCCGCTCGCGGGCCGCATGGGTATGCAGGAGATGCGGGAGGAACTCGAAGACCTTTCGTTCCGCTCGCTCGATCCGGAAGCCTATTCGGTGGTGATGCAACGGCTGGACTCGCTGGCCGACCGCAACCGCAATCTGATCGGCGAAATCGAAAGCCAACTGTCCAAGAACCTGCAGAAGAACGGTGTGGCCGCGCATGTCTATGGCCGGCGCAAGCAGCCGTTTTCGATCTGGACCAAAATGGAGCGCAAGTCGGTCGGCTTCGAACAATTGTCGGATATTTTCGGGTTTCGCGTCGTGATGAATGACGTCGAGGCCTGTTACCGCGCGCTCGGTGTCGTGCACACCACATGGCCGGTGGTGCCCGGCCGGTTCAAGGATTACATCTCGACCCCGAAGCAGAACGATTACCGCTCGATCCACACCACCGTGATCGGTCCCGGCAAGCAGCGCGTCGAGTTGCAGATTCGTACCGAGGAAATGGACCGGATCGCGGAATTCGGCATCGCCGCGCACGCCTTCTACAAGGATGGCGTCGGCTCGCCGACCGAACTCTTAAAGCGCGAATCCAACGCCTTCGCCTGGCTGCGCCACACCATCGCGGTACTCTCGGAAAGCGCCAACCCGGAAGAGTTTCTCGAGCATACCAAGCTCGAGCTGTTTCACGATCAGGTGTTCTGTTTTACGCCGAAGGGAAAGCTGATCGCGCTGCCGCGCCAGGCCAATGTGATTGACTTCGCCTATGCCGTGCACACCGATGTCGGCAACAGCGCGGTCGGCTGCAAGATCAACGGCAAGTTCGCGCCGCTGTCGTCCGAACTGACGAACGGCGACGAAGTGGAGGTTTTGACCTCGGAGGCCCAGTCGGCACCGCCGTCCGCGTGGGAATCGCTCGCGGTCACCGGCAAGGCGCGGGCGGCGATCCGGCGCGCCACCCGCACCGCCGTGCGCGATCAATATGCCGGTCTCGGCCGCCGTATCGTCGAGCGGCTGTTCGTGCGCGCCAAGATCGAATATGGCGACGACAAGCTCAAGGGCGCGCTGCCGCGGCTGGCGCGTGCCTCGATCGATGACGTGATGGCCGCGGTCGGCCGCGGCGAGATGAAGGCCTCCGATGTCGCGCGCGCGATGTATCCGGACTACAAGGAAGAGCGGGTGGCACGATACGGCGCGAAGAAAAGCCTCGCCGACAAGCTGAAGATGAAATCGCCGCCCGACCCGGCGCGCAGCCCGTCCGCCATTCCGATCCGCGGCATCAATTCCGGCCTGCCGGTCAAGTTCGCGCCGAACGGCGGCGCGGTGCCGGGCGACCGCATCATCGGCATCGTCTCGCCGGGGGAAGGCATCACGATCTATCCGATCCAGTCGCCGGCGCTGAAGGATTTCGAGGAGGAGCCGGAGCGCTGGCTCGACGTGCGCTGGGACGTCGACGAATCGACGCCGCAGCGTTTTCCGGCGCGAATCCTGGTCGACAACGTCAACGAGCCCGGCAGCCTGGCCCAGGTCGCCACCGTGATCGCCGAGCATGACGGCAATATCGACAATATCAGCATGCACCGGCGCTCCCCGGATTTCACCGAGCTCACCATCGATCTTGAGGTCTATGACCTCAAGCATCTCAGCGCTATTATCGCCCAGTTACGCGCCAAGGCCGTGGTCGCACGGGTCGAGCGCGTTAACGGGTAGTAAGTTCGTCATTGCCGAGCTTGACCCGGCAATGCATTCTTTTCAAGAAGATGGATGCGCAGGTCGAGCCCGTGCATGACGGTTGGAGGTGTTCCAGTCGTTTTCAAAATTCTTTCGCGAGTCCCGCATGGCCCATCCTCCGCTGCGTCTCGGAGTTAATGTCGATCACGTCGCCACCCTTCGCAACGCGCGGGCGGGGCGCAATCCCGATCCGGTGCGCGCCGCGCTGGCCGCGATCGAGGCCGGCGCCGACGGCATTACCGCGCATCTGCGCGAGGATCGCCGTCACATCCGTGACGAGGATATGGTGCGGCTGAAGGCGGAAATCTCCAAACCGCTGAATTTCGAGATGGCGGCGACGCAGGACATGCTGCGCATCTCGCTGGCGACCAGGCCTCATGCGGTGTGCCTGGTGCCCGAACGCCGGCAAGAGCTCACGACCGAGGGCGGTCTCGACGTGGTCGGACAGCACAATGCGCTGGCGCCGTTCATCGGCCGGTTGAACGATGCCGGGATACGGGTGTCGCTGTTTATCGCCGCCGATCCCGCCCAGATCGAAATGGCGGCCAGGCTGCGGGCGCCGGTCATTGAGATCCACACCGGCGCCTGGTGCGACGCCGTGGTCGACGGCCATGCCGCGAAAGCGGCATCCGAATGGCAGCGCATCGTCGCGGGCGCCGCGCTGGCGCGCTCGGCCGGCCTCGAGGTCCATGCCGGTCACGGTCTCGACTATGCGACCGCGGAAAAGATCGCGTCATTGCCGCAGATATTCGAGCTGAATATCGGCTACTACATGATCGGGGAGGCGCTGTTCGTGGGCCTCGGCGCGACCGTTCGCGCGATGCGGGCCGCGATGGATCGTGGGCGCCAAAATCTCGCGAGCCCAACATGATCATCGGCATCGGTTCTGATCTGATCGACATCCGCCGCGTCGCCAAGGTCATCGAACGCCACGGCGAGCGCTTTCTCGACCGCATTTTCACCGACGCCGAGCGCGCCCGGGCCGAGCGCCGCGCCAAAAGCGAGAAAATGGTGGTGGCGACCTACGCCAAGCGGTTCGCCGCCAAGGAGGCCTGTTCCAAGGCGCTGGGCACCGGCATCCGGCGCGGCGTCTGGTGGCGGGACATGGGGGTGGTGAACCTGCCGGGCGGCCGGCCCACCATGCAACTGACCGGCGGGGCGCTGGCCCGGCTCGCGGAGCTGACGCCACAGGGCTATGAGGCGCGGATCGACCTCAGCATTACCGACGACTGGCCGCTGGCGCAGGCCTTCGTCATAATTTCGGCCGTTCACCCCGGCAAACCCTGACCCGTCGGGGCCGCTTACGGCCGGTACCCCGGCAAAACTAAAAATCCTAGGCTTGTCAGTGGATTAGCAAGTTTTGATAGAGCCGTTGATTGCGCGGCTGCGAACAACCGTCTAAAACGCCGCAGGGAACATCGAAGCGGAGTGAGTTCGGGTCTGCGCCGGAATTCGCTCTCAACATCAGAATCAAGGCCATTTTCCAGACGCGAAGCCAAGCGCTCCTCGCGTGAGGAACATGTTCTGCCACCGCGCGGGAAACGCGACGGGGAAATAGGAAAACGATGAGCGTGACATCCGGCACAAAAACCGAAAGCGGCTTGGGTGAAACCGTCCGCGTCGTCATCCATGCGCTGTTGATCGCTCTGGTGATCCGCACCTTTCTGTTCCAGCCCTTCAACATCCCCTCGGGATCGATGAAGGCGACGCTCTTGGTCGGCGATTATCTGTTCGTCTCGAAATATTCCTATGGCTACAGCCACTATTCGCTGCCGCTGTCACCGCCGCTGTTTTCGGGCCGGATATTCGGATCCGAGCCGGCGCGCGGCGATATCGTGGTGTTCCGCCTGCCCAAGGATGACACCACCGACTACATCAAGCGCGTGATCGGGTTGCCCGGCGATCGCATCCAGATGAAGGAGGGGCTGCTCTACATCAACGAGAAGCCGGTGGTCCGCGAACGGCTGAGCGATTTCATCGGCGAAGACCCCTGCGGGTCCGACGCCACCGCACGGGTCAAGCGCTGGAAGGAGACGCTGCCGAACGGCGTCAGCTACGAGTCGCTGGATTGCGTCGACAACGGTTTCTACGACAACACCATCGTCTACACCGTGCCGCCGGGCAATTTCTTCATGATGGGCGACAACAGGGACAACTCGACCGACAGCCGGGTGTTGTCGGCGGTAGGCTACGTGCCGTTCGAGAATCTGGTCGGCCGGGCCCAGATGATTTTCTTCTCGATTGCCGAAGGCGAACACGCCTGGATGTTCTGGCGCTGGCCCACCGCGGTGCGCTGGAATCGCATATTCTCAATTGTGCGATGAACGACGAAACACCTGACATCCAGATCCTGTCGTCATCCGGCGAAGCAAGCCCCCAGCCTGACGCCGGCCGCGAACCTGCGGCCAAGAAGAAGCGCTCCAAGATCAGCGCCAAAGCGGCTGCCGCGGCGCTCGAGGCGCGCATCGGGCACAAGTTTTCCGATGCAGCCCTGCTCACCACGGCGTTCACGCATGTTTCCGCGCTGAAATCGGCGCGCAAGCGCGGCGACAGTTACCAGCGCCTCGAATTCCTCGGCGATCACGTCCTGGGATTGATCGTGTCCGACATGCTGTACCGCGCCTTTCCGGGCGCCGACGAAGGCGAACTGTCGAAGCGGCTCGCCGATCTCGTGCGCAAGGAGAGCTGCGCGGATGTGGCGAAGTCGCTCGGGCTGCTCGATGACATCAAGCTGGGCGCGGTCGGGGCGGGGGCCGGTGCCCGCTTGCGCAAATCCGTGCTCGGCGACATCTGCGAGGCGGTGATCGGCGCGGTGTTTCTCGACGGCGGCTATGCCGCCGCGGCGCAGTTCGTCGAACGCAACTGGACCGAGCGGATGCACAAGCCGCGGCGGCCGCTGCGCGATCCCAAGACGGTGTTGCAGGAATGGGCCCAGGGCAAGGGTCTGCCGACGCCGGTTTATCGCGAGGTCGAACGCACCGGGCCGCATCACGATCCGCAGTTCCGGGTCGCCGTGGATTTGCCGGGGCTCGAGCCGGCCGAAGGCGTTGGCGGCAGCAAGCGGGCGGCCGAGAAGGTCGCAGCTTCCGTCATGATTGCGCGCGAAGGCGTCGGCGGCGGCAACAATGATGGATGACACAACGGACGACATGGACGACACCCCCAATGAAGCTGCACCGGTTGCGACGCGCTGCGGCTTTGTCGCGCTGATCGGCGCGCCCAATGTCGGCAAGTCCACGCTGGTCAATGCGCTGGTCGGCTCCAAGGTCACGATCGTCTCGCGCAAGGTGCAGACCACCCGCGCGCTGATCCGCGGCATCGTGATCGAAAACAATGCGCAGATCATTCTGGTCGACACGCCCGGGATTTTCCTGCCCAAACGCCGGTTGGACCGCGCCATGGTGTCGACCGCGTGGAGCGGGGCGCATGACGCCGATCTGGTGTGCGTATTGCTCGACGCGCGCCAAGGCATCGACGAGGAAGCCGATGCGATCCTCACCAAGGTGGCCACCGTTCGCCACCAGAGAATCCTGGTGCTGAACAAGATCGATCTGGTGCCGCGCGAAAAACTGCTGGCGCTGGCCAAGGCCGCCAATGACCGCCTGAGTTTCGAAAACACCTTCATGGTCTCGGCGCTGTCGGGCGACGGCGTCGACGATTTGCGCCGTACGCTGGCCGCGATGGTGCCGCCGGGACCGTTTCATTACCCCGAAGACCAGATGTCCGACGCGCCGATGCGGCATCTGGCGGCCGAAATCACCCGGGAGAAGATCTTCCGCCAATTGCACCAGGAATTGCCGTATCAGTCGACCGTCGAGACCGATAGCTGGACCGAGCGCAAGGACAAATCGATCCGTATCGAGCAGACGATTTTTGTCGAGCGCGAAAGCCAGCGCAAGATCGTGCTCGGCAAGGGCGGCGCCACCATCAAGTCGATCGGCGCGGATTCGCGCAAGGAGATCGCCGAGATTGTAGGCGTGCCCGTGCATCTGTTTCTGTTTGTGAAGGTGCGCGAGAACTGGGGCGACGATCCCAACCGCTACCGTGAAATGGGACTTGAATTCCCCAAGGAATAATAAGCAATGACCGGCCTGCGATGAACGTACCCAAGAACGTGCTGTGGTTTGAAGTGCTGCTCTATCTGTCGCTTACCCTTGATGCGCTGTCGGTCGCGTTTCAGGATCGCACGCCTAGCCCTGATCTGACCGAATCGGTGATCCTGATCGCGAACGTGTTCGCGGCCTTCCTGATCCTGTTGATGTTTTATTTCGTCTGGCTCGCCGCGCAGCGCCGGAAGAACTGGCCACGCTGGGCTTTGATCGCCTCGTTGGTGCTTTCGGTGATCCAGCTGGTGCAAATTGTCGGCGACAGCGGGATGCAGCTCGATAGCGCGATCGAGGTCATGTCCTGCGCCCTGACGGCGGCCGGACTGTATTTTTCCTTCACCGGCGATGCCAAGGGCTGGTTCAACGGGTGAGTAATTGTAGGGTGGGCAAAGGCGCGCTCTACGCGCCGTGCCCACCACTGGAATTCGTCCACCAAAAATCCGAGGGGCACTGCTCGTCGGCGTGGTGGGCTCGCTTCGCTTAGCCCACCCTACATGATAGACTTGGGCCCATGGAATGGACCGACGAAGGCATCGTGCTGGGGGTGCGGCGGCATGGCGAATCCTCGGCCATTGTCGAGCTCCTGACGCGCGGCCATGGCCGTCACCTCGGCCTGGTGCGCGGCGGCGCGGGCAAGCGGATGCGGCCGATGCTGCAGCCCGGCAACAGTGTGTCAGCGGTGTGGCGGGCGCGGCTCGACGAGCATCTCGGCTATTATGTGATCGAGGGCACCAGGCTGCGCGCGGCCACCGTGCTGGCATCCTCGCACGCGGTCTACGGCGTCACGCATCTGGCCTCGCTGGCGCGACTGTTGCCGGAGCGCGATCCCCATGAAGACATCTACGAGATGCTGGAACGCACCCTGGACGATTTCGACGACATCGGCGAAGCCGCCATTCATCTCGTCAAATTCGAACTGGCGATGCTGGCCGAGCTCGGCTTCGGGCTCGATCTGGAAAACTGCGCCGCCACCGGCACCACCACCGAGCTGATTTATGTTTCGCCGAAATCCGGCGGCGCGGTGTCGCGGCAGGCCGGCGATCCCTGGCGCGACCGGCTGTTGCGGCTGCCGCCGTTCCTGCGCCAGGGCGGCGGCGGCCCCAACGGGTGGTCGGACCAGGATCTGCAGGACGGGTTTGCGCTGACCGGCATGTTTCTGCTGCGTCACGTGCTGGAGCCGCGCGGGCAGGGCCATTCCGACGCCCGGGACGGGTTTATCAACGCGGTGGTGAGGTACCGGGCGAGCGTAGCGGTTCCGTAGCGCGGCCGGGCAGCCTAAATTGGCCGCTGATTCGCATCTTGCCCGATTCACCACGAAAGTTTAACGCCTCCCCATGGGAAAACGACAGCTACCACCGGAAGAGCCGGCCGAAATTCACGAGGTGATGCTGCGCGATGCGCTGGAAGAGCGCTATCTCGCTTACGCGCTCTCGACCATCATGCATCGCGCGCTGCCCGATGCCCGCGATGGCCTCAAGCCTGTGCATCGGCGCATTCTCTACGGCATGCGGCTGCTGCGGCTCGATCCCGGCACCCCGTTCAAGAAATCCGCCAAGATCGTCGGCGACGTGATGGGTTCGTTCCATCCGCATGGCGACCAGTCGATCTACGACGCGCTGGTGCGCCTCGCGCAGGATTTCTCCTCGCGCTATCCTCTGGTCGACGGCCAGGGCAATTTCGGCAATATCGACGGCGATAATCCGGCCGCCTACCGCTACACCGAAGCGCGCATGACCGAGGTCGCGCGGCTCCTGCTCGAAGGCATCGACGAGGACGGCGTCGAATTCCGCGCCAATTACGACGGCCAGTCGAAAGAGCCGATCGTGCTGCCGGGCGGATTTCCTAACCTGCTGGCCAATGGCGCGCAGGGCATCGCGGTCGGTATGGCGACCTCGATTCCGCCGCACAACGCGGCTGAGCTGTGCGACGCCGCGCTGCATCTGATCGACAAGCCCGAGGCGAAGTCGAAGACGCTGCTGAAATGGGTCAAGGGTCCGGATTTTCCGACCGGCGGCATCATCGTCGACTCCAAGGAGAGCATCGCCGAGGCTTACATGACCGGGCGCGGATCGTTCC
>NZ_JBEKCZ010000116.1:0-16960 GCF_050014615.1 Bradyrhizobium sp.
CGGGGCGCTGCCGTACTTTTTCGGGGGACTGCGGATTTCAAGCGGGCTTGCGCTGATCGGCGCCGTGGTGGCGGAGTTCGTCGCCGGCACCGGCGGCCGTTCATCTGGCCTCGCCTATGAGATTCTGGACGCCGGATTCACGCTCGATATTCCCCGCATGTTCGCAGCGTTGTTCCTGATCACGCTGGCCGGAATAGGATTGTTCGGGGCGATGGTCGTGCTGTCCAGGCTCGCATTGTCGGACTGGCACGAAAGCGAGATAGGAGCGGAGACGTGACCGCGTTGCTGATCGAGAACGCCACCGGGATTTTCACCGGGCGCGCGGGTGCCGCGATGCGCACCAGCGGATCCATCCGGATTCGCGATGGCGTGATTGTCGAAATCGGCGCGCTCAACGCCGAGCCGAATGAGCGCCGGCTGGATGCCCGCGGCTGCGTGATCTATCCCGGCCTGATATCGACCCATCATCACCTGTTCCAGAGTGTCATGAAGGGGGTGAAGTCCGGCATCAATCTTCCGCTGGCCGGCTGGCTGCGCTCGGTGCCCTATACGTTCTGGTCGAAGGTCGACGAGGAGGCGCTGGCCGTCGCCGCACGGATCGGACTGGCCGAGATGTTGCTGTCGGGCACATCGACGATCGCCGATCACCACTATCTCTTCAGCGACACGTTCAGGTTCGATCCGGCGCAGGTGATCTTCGAGGTCGCGCGCAGCCTTGGCATCCGTCTGGTATTCTGTCGCGGCGGCGCCACCAAGGGACGTCACTTCGATACCGACGAGTTGGTTCCGATGCCGGTCGAGACGCTCGACCACATGCTCAAATCCGTCGAAGCCTGCGCGCAGCGCTTTCACGACACCTCGCCCGGCAGCCTTTCCCAGGTGGTGCTGGCGCCGACCACGCCGACCTGGTCGATCGATTCCGGTGAATTGAAGGAAGCGATCGCGGCCGCGCGGCGGATGAAGCTGCGGCTGCACAGTCATCTTTCGGAAAGCTCGGAATATGTCGATTTCTGCCTGTCGGTGCATGGCAAGCGGCCGGTCGAGTGGCTCGCCGACCACGACTGGCTGGGGCCGGATGTGTGGTTTGCGCATCTGGTTCATCTCGATCCCAACGAGATCCAGATGCTGGCGAGCACCGGCACCGGCATGGCGCATTGTCCGCAATCCAATTGCCGGCTCGGCTCCGGCGTCGCGCCTGCCGATGCGATGGCCCGGCTCGGCGGCGCCGTGTCGCTTGGCGTGGACGGCGCGGCATCCAACGAAGCCGCCGACATGATCAGCGAGATGCATAGCGCCTGGCATACCCATCGGGCCGTCAAGGGCGCCGATGCGGTGACCGCCGAAGACGTCGTGCATTGGGCGACGGCGGGCGGCGCCCGCGTGCTGGGCCTGCCGCAGATCGGAACCCTGGCGCCCGGACAACAGGCCGACATCGCGATCTTTGATCTCGATCAGCCCCGCCATTTCGGCATGCATGATCCCTTGATCGCCCCGGTCACCTGTGGCGGCTCCGCCAATGTGCGCTATCTCTTGATCGGCGGCCGCATCGTTGTGGAAAATAATGTCATCCCGGGCCTCGATATTCAAAAGCTCAGATCCGACGCGGTCCGCGTTGTCGCGCGGCTGGCTGCCTGAACAGCGGAGACCATCATGCTCAACACCAAACAACCCGTGCTTCGCCGCTTCTGGTACGCCATCATGCCAATCGATCACCTCAAGGATGGGCCGCGGCCGTTCACGCTGCTCGGTGAACCCATAGTGCTGTTTCTGGACGGCAAGGGCGAACCGGCCGCGCTGGAGGATCGTTGTTGTCATCGGACCGCGAAGCTCTCCAAGGGCTGGTGCAAGGACGGCAACATCGTCTGCGGCTATCACGGCTGGGAATACGACCGCGACGGCAAGCTGGTGATGATTCCGCAATTTCCGTTCGAGCAGCCGATTCCGGAAGCCAAGGCGCGCTCGTTTCGCGCCAAGACCCGCTATGGCTATGTCTGGGTCGCGCTCGATGAACCGCTCAGCGATATTCCCGACGTTCCCGAGGATCACACGCCCGGCTACCGCCGGATTCACCAGTTCTACGACAAGTGGAATACCGCAGCGCTTCGGCTGATGGAAAACTCGTTCGACAACGCGCACTTCGCCTTTGTGCACAAGGGGACCTTCGGCGATATCAACCAGCCCAAGCCCGAGAAGTACGAGATCGTCGAGACCGACTATGGCTTCGACGCCGAAACCATCATCACCATCCGCAATCCGCCCAACGCGGCCAGGATCACCGGAACCACCGATCCCACCACGAAGCGGCATCAGCGCAACAAGTGGTTCATGCCGTTTTGCCGGCGGCTCGACATGGAATATCCCTCCGGCATCCGGCACATCATTTTCAACTGCGCCACCCCGATATCCGACGGTCAGATCCAGGTCGTTCAAATCCTGTTTCGCAACGATACCGAAGCGGATTGCTCCACCCAGGAACTGATCGACTGGGACGCCGCCATCATCGCCGAAGACCGGGATATGCTGGAATCGACCGACCCCGATGCGATCGTGGATATGGGCCGGAAGATCGAAAAGCACATGCCGTCGGACCGGCCGGGCATGCTGATGCGCAAGCGCCTGCTCGATCTGCTTCACGACCATAATGAAGAAGAAAAACCCCGGCATGAAATCGCCTGAGCGAGCGCCAACCGCTTGATACGCAGCGATTCGGGCGTTTCGCCCGTAATGTTGCAGCGGCGTTGTTGGCCGTATTCATCCACGCACCAGGATACAAGGACAGCCGCGAGCCGCCCCTCGGAGCGCGAATTAACGTCTAAGGCATTGAAATTAAACCATAAATATGGAAGATCGGATCGTCGGCCTTGGCTGTTCCTGGGAGCGATCGCGTCTTCGGGTGACGAATGTGGCGTCCGCTGTCGCGTCGCAAATTTCGGTTTATGGCGGCCGGGCTTTGAACGAGGTCCGATTCGTATCTGTGCATGAAATAAGGACTTTTGGGCCTCCGTGGCTCTGAATCCTAGGCTGGCAGCTTGATTCCAAATAGTGTGCGTGGATCGAATCAACACCAGAGGACACAACATGGCAGTACAGATGACGAAATCGCAGCTGATCGAGAAGATCTCTGCGGAGAACGAAATAGCAAAGAAGGACGTGAAGGGCGTACTCGAGACGCTGGCGACCATCGGCTATAAGGAGCTGAAGAAAACCGGTGTCTTCCTGGTTCCCGGATTTGCCAAATTCGTCGTCATCAAGAAGCCCGCCACCAAGGCGCGTGCCGGAACGAATCCCTTCAACGGCGAGCCGATGATGTTCAAGGCCAAGCCGGCTCGAAAGATCGTCAGGGCGCGGCCGGTCAAGGCAGCCAAAGACGCGGTTTAAGTTTTAAAGGGCCCCTTCGGGGGCCTTTTTGCTTTTCAGGGGGCTGGATCGCAAGCGGTTGTTCCGGAGGTGTGTATGCCCGCCTACTACATCGGCGAACACAAGATCACCAACCCCGAGGTGTTCGAAGAATACCTCGCCTTGGTCATGCCGATGATCGAGCGCTTCGGTGGGCGCTATCTCACCAGGCGCGGCAGCCACGAGGTTCTCGAGGGCGACTGGCAACCCAATCGGGTGGTGATTGTCGAATTTCCCGATAAAGCTTCGATCCGAAGCTGGTACGCCGCGCCGGAATACCAGCCGCTGATCGCGTTGCGCCAAAGTGCCGCGACCGACGTGATGATCATGCTGGACGGCGTGTAAGCTCGCCGCGACAGCCAGCCGTTAGATCCGCGCTTCGTGCGGTCTGATCGAGGCCGTGGAGACCAGATGTTTGTCGAGGCGCAATTGCGCGCGGGACATCCCCAAAGCGAGGCCGACGAGTTGCGGCAAGTGCAGGACCGGCATGTCCAGCCTCTTGCCGATATCGGCCTCCATCTCCTTCTGGAAACTGTCGAGCACGGTGTGGCATAGCGGGCAGGGCGTCACCAGCGCCTGCGCGCCGTTGGTTTTGGCCGACTCGATATGCTGCCCCGTCAGTTTGATCGCGATCCGCTCGTCATGCGCCGCGGTATGAAAGCCGCAGCATTCGGTGCGGCCGGAATAATCGATCGGCTTGCAGCCCAAGAGTTCGGAGAGCTGTTCGAGCGAGCGGTTGTTGCGGGAATCGATGAAGCCGTATTTTCCGGGCGGGCGCGTGATGTGGCAGCCGTAAAATGCCGCGACCGAAAAGCCGTTGAGCGGGTTCACGATCAGGGTGCGAAGCCGCTCCATTCCGAGGTCTTCAAACAACACCCACAGGAAGTGCGTCACCCGCGTGGTGCCGCCATATTTGAGGCCTTCCGGCGCCAAGCGGTCATTGACTTCGCGCGCGATGTCCCGGTCTTCCAGGAACCGGGCATTGGCGTCGATCAGATTCAGCGTGCAGGTATTGCAGATCGTCATCAGCGGCAGCGCGTCGCGCTCCGCCAGAGCGAGGATCCTGACATTCAGCGCCAGGAAGCCGATGGGATCGATGGCCCTGATCTCGCGCGCACCGGTGCAGGTCGCCGACTCGATTTCCGACAGCTGCAGATCGAGTTTTGGGGCGACATTGCGCATCGCCTCATTCAGCTCGGCACAGGAGCTTTTGGCGGAACAGCCGGGGTAATAGGCGAATTTCATGATTGTCCGATATCCTCGTTGCGGAGCACGCGGCGCGCGGCTGTCGCCGCTCCGTTTCTTTTCTTGAATAGCGTTCTGAGCGGATTGATCTTGCCGGCGATCAACAACTTGATGGCGCGCGCCACGTGCAGGACGGCTTTCAGGCCCTGTACCCGCAGCACCAGCTCGGTCGGATCGATCCGCCCCCGCGCCGCGATGATCGCCCTGAATGTCAGCGAATGCTTTGCCAGGGCCGGCCGCAACGCCGCCGTCTTCGCCTTCAAGGGCTCGATGACCTGCGACACAATCGGGATCTTCGCCGGGCAGACTTCCTCGCATTTGTAGCAGGAGACGCAGTTGAAGATTCCGGCATGCTCAAGCGCGCCCGCGACTTTGTTTGGATCGTTGCGGGCGTCGAGCGCGGTCTGGGCGAGCTGAACCAGCGGGGCTGGTCCCGCGAAATCGGTCAGGCTGCCGAGGCCGATCACGGGACAGGCCGAGAAGCACGCCATGCAGCTGATACAGTCCAGTGCCTTCGAGGCGTCCTTCATCTCTTTGTGGGTCAGCGGTTCGGGAAAACCAGCGTATTCCTGATTTCTGACCAGCCAGGGCTCGAACGCTGCCACTCGCGCCTCGTAGGGAGCGCGGTCGACCACGAGATCGCGCACCACCGGCAGGTTCCGGAGTGGCTCGAGCGTCATCTCGGGTTCGACGCTCTCCCAGCAGGCCAGCACTTCCCGGCCGTTCATCCGGACAGCGCAGGTGCCGCACATCTTCGAGCCGCAGAACCAGCGATAGGCGAGATCGGGGGCAAAGTGCTCGGCGACATAGATCAAGGCATCGAGCACGCGCATCGAGGTCTGGTAGGGAATTTCAAAACTGTCGAAACGAATTTGCTCACCGAGATCGCCGCCGGACCTGCGGATGCGCAGACGAATCGGGTCGCCGGCCGCCAGCCGCTGATTGCGGGCGGTGAGGCTGTCGAAATTCTCGACCTTGCCGATGCTTCTGGCGTCCACGCCGGCGCCCATCACCAGGCAACCGAAAGGTTGTCGCGCCGGGAGAAGCCGGGCTCAAAAAATGGCGTCTCGTAAGGAGACCGCTCGAAGCGGAAGCCGTTGTCGGTCTTGATCATGATATTGGCGGCCAGCCAGGAATCATTGTCGGTCTCCGGATAATCCAGGCGCATGAAGGGACCGCGGCTTTCCCGGCGTTCGATCGACGAGTGAATGATGAGCTCGGCGGAATCGATCATGTTGTGAACGTCGATCGCATCCTGCCATTCGTAATTCGCGGTTCGGGTTCGGCTCCGCACGCTCATGGTCGGCAGCATCGAGGTCCGGATGCGGCCGAGATCCTCCAGCGCCCCCGTCAGGCTCGCAGCGCTTTTTTCGACCCCGACTTTTTCCCACATGATACCGCGGATCTTTTGCTTGATGTCTCCGGGGGAGGGGCCGGGTCCCGTCATGGCCAGCAATGCCTCGACCCTGTTTTGCTCGGCCGCGACTTCATCTTCCGGAAGCTCGCCAGGCTTGAGCTTTGTCCAGTCGGCCAGGATACCCTCGGCCGCGGTCTTGCCGTCGAAGGTCGCCAGCGCAATGAGGCCGTTGCTGTGCCCGCCGAGACCGCCCGCGACGTAGAGTCCGGCGACCGAGGAGCGCATCGTCACGTTGTCGACCAGCACGCCGCCTTGCCGGTAATGCGCCGAGACCGCGGTTTCCAATAGCCGCTTGCCGGGATCGATGCCGAGCTGGTTGAACGGTTTGCCGTAGGTCGTGTAGGCGTCGACTTCCCCAGGGTTCATGTTGTCGAAGCCGGCGAAATAACCGCCGTCATATCGCGCCTTGCCGGCGCGGACCTGTTTCACCAGCGCCTTGAGCTGCACGGTGTAGGGCCCAAAAGCCAGGGGATCATCGATTTGCTGGTTGAAGAATTCCGCTCCCTCGGAATTCACCATCCGCGCGGAGCCTTCCGAGCCGAGCACGGGGTTGGGGTAGATCTGCATCCGCTGCCAGCTCGGCGGATGCGCGACGTCATTGGTGTGCCACCACTGCATCTCCAGATTGACCAGCGTCGCACCGGCCCGCCACGCCATCGCCAGGCCATCGCCGGACATTTCGCGGGTACCGGTAGACCTTGTGTGCAGCCGGTCCGCATAACCCGTCGCCAGAATCACGGCGCGGCCGAGCAGGGCGATATGTTCACCGGTCATGGCGTCGATCGCGAACACGCCGCACACGCTGCCGTCGGGACGCCTGAGAAGACTGGTGACGACGGTCTCCTCGATTTTCTGGATGCCGGCCTTCATCACCTGCTTGCGGCGAAGGTCCATGAACGGAACGCCGGAATTTCCCTGGACGTTGGCGGCGATGCTGCGCACTTTTCCGGGGCTGGTGACGACGTTGCCCTGATCATCGCGCCGGAAATACAGCCCGGCCTCTTCCAGTTCGGGGTAGTAGACCTGTTCGATCCACTGACCGCATCGTCGTGCCCAGTTCTGATCGATCAGAAACTGGTTATGATATTTGACCAGATATTCAGCGGTATTGCGCGCCTGCTCCGGCGTATTGCCGAGCAGTCCGCCGCCCAGCACGAGATTTCCCGCAAAGATCGACGCGCCGCTTTTACCGACCAGGCCCTTGCAGACGATGATCGAGCCGATTTTCTTCTTCGACAATTCAAGCGCGGCGTAACAACCGGCGGCGCCGCCGCCGACGATCACGACATCCGTGGTCAGGACACGCATCTCTCAGTCATCCTGTTTACGGAATAGAGCCGGTTACTTCAGGGGTTTTCAAGGGCCGGGCGCGGTGCGCCGCGAAACCTTGCGGCACCCTAGTATGGCGACGTATAGTGGGCATTAGGGGTTTTTGCACAGGCAGGTGCTGTTCTGGGGCATCGCGGAGACGAGTTCGCCTTTGCCGCTGTCGGAGTTGATGGCGCCCAGGCAAGACAAGGGCATACGGATGGTGGAACCGGCGAGACCTGCATGGGACGATCTGCGGATCGTGCTTGAAGTGGCGCGCCAGGGAAGCATCTATGGAGCCGCGAAAATCCTGAAGGTCGACCATTCGACTGTGACCCGCCGCGTTGCACATGTCGAACTCGTGCTTGAGCGCAGGCTGTTCGACCGCTCCAGCCGCGGCATACGGGCGCGTCCGGAAACCGAGGAGTTGATCAAGCATATCCAGATGATGGAAGTGCATGCGGCCGCCATGCACGAGGCGATCGGGCTCAGCGCTGAAACCCGGACACGAACCGTGCGCGTTGCTACTATGGAAGGCCTTTCCAGCGGCTATTTGGCCCGCCGGGTCGAAGAGATCACGCTTGGAGATCCGACGCTGCGGATCGAATTGTTCAGCAATCCTCACATCGTTGATCTCCTGAAAAAGGAGACGGATATCTTTCTCAGCTTCTTCGATCCGGGGATCGCGGGCCTCGTCAGCGAACAGATCGGCGAAATCGCGATCTTTCTGTACGGCTCCGAGCGCTACCGCGCCCGGCATGGCCTGCCCGGATCGAGGGACGAACTCGGTGCGCATCGCTATGTGGGCTACATCCCCGAGATGATCTCGATCGACTCGGTGCGATGGCTCGAAGAGATCCTGCCGGATGCCAACGTGGCGTTCTGCAGCAACAGCGTGATTGCCCAGCGAAGCGCGGCGGTGGCCGGCACCGGACTTGTGGTGCTTCCGGCTTTCGTCGGCGACGAAAGTCCTGCGTTGTTTCGCATCATGCCGGAAAATATCCGTATCCTGCGACCGGTGTGGATGTCGGTCGGGCTCGACCAGCACCTCCTCAAGACCATCAAACAGACGGCAAAGGCGATTGCGCGTATCTTCGCGGCCGACAGCAAGTTCCTGCTCGGCGAGGCGAAATCGTCCGAAGCCAGATCCCTCAGCGCGTATACGCTGACGGAATTTGACCCGACTGAAACGGCCTAAGGCGCCGCAAGTCTGCTATCATGAAGCCTGCTGCCATGAAGCCTGCCGTCATGCCGGCAGCTTCGACAGGTCGAAGCGAACCGGCATGTTCTTGAGCAGTTCTTCCTTCGGCAGCCGTTTCTTCATTTCGAGCTTTCCGCCCTCAACCCGGCTGATGTAGCAATCGATGATGCCGACGTGATCTTCCTTGCGGATCAGCTTGTCGCCTTGGGGATGCCCGATCGAGTTCTTCATCTCCATGCCCTCCAGAGCCTGGATCACGCCTTCGACATCCTTGCGGGTCTTGTAACCCGAAAGCTCGATGGCCTGCTTCAAGGCAAAGATATCCTCCCAGCACTGCCAGCAATGGCTCTTGTCCATCACGGCGCTGCCGCCGATCTCGCGGGCGTTGACGTCGTCGATCTTCAGCTGCTTGTTGAATTCCTTGTGATACTCGTCGTTCTTGGCGGCGAGCATGCGCGGGAAATTCTCGAAAAAATAGATCCCCTCCGCGGCGCCCTGGATGTCGTCGGGCGCGATCGCTTCGATGCTCGCCGAGGACGAGAACATCTTCATGTTCTTGTCGAGCCCCATGTTCTTGGCCTGGGTGTAGAACGCGATCGAAAGCGCGCCGATGAAGGCCGGCAGGATCACGTCGGTACCCGCAGGCACCTGCGACAGATAGGGAACGAAATCCTTGGTGTCGAGCGGCACCGCGATGCTGGTCAGCACCTTGCCGCCTGCCTTCTCGATGAACGCCTTCGATTCCTGGTTGGTGCTTTGGCCGAAGGCGTAATCCGCGTAGACGATCGACCAGTTCTTGCCGAGGTTCTCGACACCCCAGGGCATGCTGGCCGCCGCGATCGAATAGGTGTCGGTCCCGGTCCGGAACGAGTAACGCGTGCCTTTTGCACCGGTCACCTCGGTCGCCTCGCCGATCGAAAAGTAGATCGTCTTCAATTCGGTGGCGATCGGCAACGCCGACAGCATCACGCCGGAATGAACCGAGCCGATCACGAATTCCGCATTGGCTCGCTGGATCAGGTTTCTCAATTTGCGCGCGCCGCTGGCGGGATTGGACTCGGTATCTTCCGTCGACAGCTCGACTTTCCGGCCGGCAATACCGCCGCCCTGGTTGATGATCTCGACGGCGGCCTTGGCGACCTTGTCATGCCACACGCCCCAGGAGGAGATGATCCCGGTCAGGTCGCAATGGTGGCCGATCACGATCGGTCCGGACGCCTGCGCATAAGCATCTTTCATGATGGTCAGGTTCGCGGTGCCGGCCGCAGCACCTCCCGCCAGCGCGCATTCCAGGAAACTTCGTCGGGATAATTTCTTTGCCATGATGTCTCTCCTCAGGCAGCGGGTTTCCGGGACAAGCCAAGGTAACGGTGCACGATCTGCGTATCGGTCTGCAATTCGCGCGAAGTTCCGGAGTAGACGACCACGCCCTTTTCCATCAGAAATACCCGCGGGCAGAGTTTCAGGGCGGTTTCGACATTCTGCTCGACCAGCAGGATCGAAACGCCGCTCTGGTTGATGCGGTGGATTTCCCGCCGGATCTGCGACACCAGCAGCGGCATGATCCCTTCGGTCGGCTCATCGAGGATAATGAGCTTGGGCCGCATCATCAGGCAGCGGGCGATCGCCAGCATCTGCTGCTCGCCGCCCGACAGCGTGTTGCCGGACTGCTTCAACCGTTCTTTCAATCTGGGAAAGCAATCGAACACGTAGTCCTCGCGCTCGGTGTCGCGCTTGCCTTGCGTCCCGATGCACAGGTTCTCGAGCACCGACAGGTTCGGGAAAATGCCGCGTCCTTGCGGGACATAGCCGATGCCAAGGCGAGGGACCTTGTGCGGGGCCAGGCTCGCGAGATCGGTCCCGTCGAATTCGATCTTTCCGCCGCTTCTGGGCGCGAGGCCCATGATCGCACGCAGCGTCGTGGTCTTGCCGACCCCGTTGCGTCCCAAAAGCGCGGCGGATTCGCCCGGCTTGATATCGAACGTCACGCCCTGAAGGATGTGGAGCTTTCCAATATGGACGTGGACATCCTGCAGCTTAAGCATGGAGTGCCTCATCGACGTAGCTCTCATCCTCGGGTCGGCCCAGATACGCCTCACGTACCTGTTCGTTGTCGGCGATCTCCTTCGGGCTGCCGCTGGTGAGCAGGGCGCCCTGTGCCAGCACGGTGATATCGTCGGCGATGCCGAACACGACCTCCATATCGTGCTCGATGATGATGATGCCGATATTGCGCGCGAGTTCGCGGATTTTCGACACCGCGCGCTCGGTCTCCGCCGGGCTCATGCCGCAGATCGGCTCGTCCAAGAGCAGGAGCTGCGGCTCGGAAATGACCGCCATGCCGATTTCGAGCATCGCGATGTCGCCGTAGGACAGCGTTCCCGCGATCTGCCCGGCGAGCCGTGTCATGTCCATCTGCTCCAGCACCTCGTCGACGCGTTCGCGGGTTTGCCGGTCGCGCGAGGCCGGCCGCAGCGGATGCAGAAAGCGTTGCGCCGACTGGCGCGTGATCGAGAGATTCTCCGATACGGTGAGCTGGTTGAACACGCTCTTGATCTGCATGGTGCGCTTGATGCCGAGCCGGCTGATCTGGTGCGGCTTCAGCCCGGTGATGTCGTGGTCCCGGAACAGCACGCGGCCGCTGTCGCTTTTGAGCAATCCCGTGATCAGGTTGAACAGCGTGGTTTTGCCGGCGCCGTTCGGCCCGATCACCGCGTGCAGTTTTCCTTCCGCGAAATCGAGGCTGAGATTGTCGACCGCGGTCAGTCCGCCGAATCGTTTCGATAGCCCCTCGATTTTCAGCATCGACCCCGTCATGGCTCGGTCCGAAGCTCTGTTGTCACCGGCAGTTCGGCGCCGGTCGGAGGCGGCGTGTCGACCCAGTCGCGCCAAAGTCCGACGATGCCCTTGGGCGCCAGGATCACGACCAGGATCGCCATCACGCCGACGATCAGCGAATGGTGCTCCCAATGCGTCGACACGACCTCCCGGATCACGATGAAGAGACTGGCGCCGACGATGGGCCCAAACAGAGTGCCGGCGCCGCCGACAATGGCCCAGACCACGGCTTCGCCCGAGAACGTGTAGAACATGTAGGACGCCGATGCGTATCGGCCGAAGAACGCGAACAAGGCACCGGCGACACCGGCCAGGAAGCCCGCCATCACGAAGGCGATGAGACGGATTACATAGACGTTCAATCCGATCAGCGAGGCTCGCACGTCATTTTCCCGCACCGCCAGAAATGCTTTTCCGAGCGGACTGCCGACCACGAGATGCATCAGGAAGAAGCAGAGCGAGACCGAGGCCAGAATGAAGAAGTACTGGAAGTTGGCGTCGGCAAAGCCAAACTGCACCGCTCCAAACGAAAATGTCGGCGGCAATGCAAAGTTTATTCCGTCATCGCCGCCGGTGACCGACTTCGCGCTAACCGCGATAAAATAGAAGATCAGCGAAAATACCACGGTGATAATAGCGAAATAATGCCAGGTCAGGCGGACCGCCAGGATGCCCGAGACAAAGGCCATCGCCATCGCGGCGGCGATCCCTAGTCCAAAGGCCGGCCAGAATGACAGGCCGAAATGATCAATCCCGATGCCGACGCCGTACATCCCGAAGCCGAAAAACAGCGCCTGTCCGAACGACAGCAGGCCGACATAGCCGAACAAAAGGTTGGCGCTGGCCGCGAACAGCGACCAGATCAGGATTTCGGCGATCACGCTGACCCAGAACGCGTTGAGAATGAGGGGGATGGTCCAGGGCACGGTCAGCAAGAACGCGGCGAAGACCGCGATCAGGCCGCGCTCGACGAGGGAGCGGCGGTTCATTTCGCAAATCCCTTGAACAGGCCTTGCGGCCGCAACAACAACACCGCGCTCATCAGCAGCAGGGAGGTGATGCGGGCCAGGGTTGGATTGGCGAAACTCTGGACGATGCCTTCCAGCAGCGACAGCAATATCGCCGCGGCGGCCGTACCGGGAAGGTTGCCGAGACCCCCGACAATGACCGCGATGAAACAGACCGGCAGCAGATCGACGCCGCCCCTGAAATCGACCGTCGTGATCGGCGCCGCGACCACGCCGCCAAATCCCGCGAGCGCAAAACCGACGGCAAAGGTCAAAACGTAAACCAGCCGGGCCGGCACACCCATCGCCGTTGCGGTCTCGCGGTCATGCCGCACGGCGCGCATCCAGGTTCCCAATTTGGTATAGTTCAGGAACAGGAAAAACGCCGCCAGCGCGGCGATTGAAAATCCAGCGGCATAGATCCGGTAGACATCGTACTGAATTCCGAACAGCGATATCGTGCCCTGGATCGGCGGCAGGATCCGGCGCGGCGTGGCGCCGAAGGTCATGCGTACGACCTCCTGAAGGATCAACGAGAGTCCGAACGTCGCCACGATCGACAATGCCGGGTTGCCGCGGATCGGCTGGATCACCAGCCGCTGTATCACCGCACCCAGCAGGAAGCAGATCAGCGGCACCAGCAGGAAGCCGAGCCAGTAATTGCCGGTCAGTTGAAGCGAGAACCAGGCGAGAACGGTTCCGACCATGAAGAAGTCGCCATGCGCGATATTGATGATATCCAGCAGGCCGAAGATGACCGACAGACCAAGAGCGATCAGGGCGATGATCAGGCCCCAGATCAGGCCATTGAGCGACAGCAGCAGCAGCGTGTCGATCACGATGCTGCGCCGGGTTGGTCGGAAAAAGCAGCAGCCGCTCGCGGCCGGCGAAATCCCCGGCTGGAAGCACGGCAACGATAATCCACCAAGAGCCCCTCTTCGTAATATCAGCAAGATGTCATCAGCTTGGCTGAAGCCCAGGCAGCTTAGCTGAAGTCAAGTCTGCATCAAGCGACCATTTGTTTGCCGTCTCTGCAATTGGCTTTTTTCACACCTCTGGGTGTGAAAATCCAAATGACTTTTTCCAGTTCCCGGCCCGGTCTCCACCAGCAAGGGCCGACCATTTCACGAAAGCCCGTCGCTCGGCGACGTCTCGCGAGGGTAGACCTGCTTGCAAGGGTAGATCTGCCATGACAACGCCATTCGCCTGCCGAACTGAATTGACTCCGGATCAATCGGAATTCTAATAGTCAGATCGATACCCGAATGGCGGCGTGTGTGTGCTTCCGAATTGCTCTATTTTTGGTCAGTACAGCGCGAAATTAAAGCAGTCAGAAAGCTCATCCATGCGTGTCATTAATGTCGCCGCTGCTCAAATGGGTCCGATCCAGCGCTCGGATAGCCGGCAAATCGTCATCCCGCGGATGCTGGCCTTGATGGACGAGGCCAAGGCGAAGGGAGCTGATCTGATCGTCTATCCGGAATTGGCGCTGACCACGTTTTTTCCGCGCTGGTACATGGAGGATCAGACCGAGGTCGACACCTGGTTCGAGCATGACATGCCGAACGCGGCGACGATGCCGCTGTTCGCGCGCGCCGCGGAGTATCAGATGGCGATGAGTTTCGGCTATGCCGAGCGCACGCCGGACGGGCATCATTTCAACACCTGCATTCTCACCGATAGAAATGCGAAGATCGTCGGCAAGTATCGCAAGACCCATCTGCCGGGTCATTCGGAATACGACACCGAGCGCGCGTTCCAGCATCTCGAGAAGCGCTATTTCGAGCCGGGCGACACTGGCTTTGAGGTGTGGCGCTCGATGGGCGGCATCTTCGGCATGGCGATCTGCAACGACCGCCGCTGGCCGGAGACCTACCGCGTCATGGGCCTGCAAGGCGTGGAAATGGTTTTGCTCGGCTACAATACGCCCGCGGTCAATTCCCAGAAAAGCGAGGAAGGTCCGGAGAAGCGGCTGTTTCATAATCGCCTGTCGGTGCAGTCGGGGGCCTATCAGAATTCGACCTGGGTGGTGGCTGTCGCCAAGGCTGGCGTCGAGGACGGCTTTCCGCTGATCGGAGGCAGCCTGATCGTCGATCCCAACGGCGAGATTGTCGCAGAGGCCTCGACGGAAGACGACGAGTTGTTGTTCCATCCTTGCGATCTCGATGCCACCGTGTTCGGCAAGGAGACCATCTTCGACTTTGCCCGTCACCGCCGCATCGAGCATTATGGCCTGATTACCAGCCGGGTCGGTGCAATCCCGCCGCCGGAAGAGTGAGAAGCGATGTCCGGAATCCCGCTTCGCGAACTTAGCTTGCACGACCGGTATAAGCTGCTGTGCGGGGTTGTGGTGCCGCGCCCGATCGCGCTGGTGACGACACTCGACGACAACGGCGCCGTCAACGCGGCGCCGTTCAGCTTCTTCAATGTTTTTTCCGAAGACCCGCCGCTGATCGTGCTCGGGCTGCAGCACAAACCCGACCGCACCCCAAAGGACACCACGCGCAACATCCGCCGCGACGGCGAGTTTGTAGTGCATATGGTGGACGAGGCGCTGGCGTCGACCATGAATGACTGCGCGGTCGATTTCCCCTCCGGTGAGAGCGAAGTGGTTGCCACTGGACTGGCGACCCTGCCGTCGGTGGATGTCAAGGTGCCGCGCCTGGCGGCGGCGCCTTTCGCGCTCGAATGCCGGCGCAGCGTCGCATTGTCCTTTGCGCCCGGCCGCGAACTCCTGGTCGGTGAAGTCCTGCGCATCCATGCCCGCGCGGGTCTGGTCGACACCAATAATATGTATGTCGATTTCGCCGCGTACCGGCCGATCGGCCGCCTGTTCGGCAATCTCTACTCCTATCAGCGCGAGCCGTTCGCGATGGACCGCGAGAGCTATTCGCAATGGAGCGCGCGCCTGCGTACCGGCGACGAGAATCGCGCCGGCGATGGAACGGACAAACCGTCCGGAGACGGTAAACCGTCCGGGGATAGCTAGTGACGCGAAAACTGCACCGCGCCCAAAGCCATGGTCGCGGCGGCCTGGGTCGGATCGATGACGGGAATGCCGAGCGCATCTTCCAGCGGCTTGCGCATGCGCGCCATGCCGGCACAGCCCATCACGATGGCGCCGGCGCCATCCTCGTCCTTCAGGGCGCGTCCGACCTCGATCATCTTCGCCAGCGTTCCCGGGCCCGACGCGGTTTCCGCCACGCTCATATTGATCGGGCGCTCGCCGGCGAGCCGGTCCATCAGCCCCATCTGGCGCAGATAGCGGATATGCCGGCGGATCGAGCGTTGGGCGATGGCGATGACGCCGAAGGTCTCGGCGCGGGTCATCGCCGTCAGCACGCCGCATTCGGCGATGCCGAACACCGGCCGGTCGGTACCCTCGCGGCAGACATGCAGGCCCGGATCGCTGTAACAGGCGATCACGAAGGCGGCAGCGCTGTTATCGCTCTCGATCAGCCGGCGCAGCGGCATCGCGACGCTGTCGGCATCGGCCTGGCTCTCGATCCCGTAAGGTCCCTCGGCCAGCGTCGCGCAGACGATCTCCGGTCCGTCGGCAAAATCAAGCGGCTTCAGGGCCTCTTCCAGTCCCCTGGTCACGACGGTGTTGGAATTGGGATTGATGACGAGGATGCGCGGGCGGGACATGTTCACTTCCTTGGTCACTTCCTTGCAACTATCATGGCAAATATCAGGGTTCACACAGTTTCGAACGCGAGGTCTGCGCCGTCCAGCGATTTCTCGCTAGCCCCATTTCCAGCCGCCGGCTCTCCCAGCCGGGCGGCGGCCTAACGCTCCGGAGTACGTCATGACCGAACCCGCCTACGACATCGTGATTCGCGGCGGACGCGTCGCGACCGCCAGCGATGTATTCGACGCCGATGTCGCCATCGCCGGCGAGACCGTCGCTGCCATCGGCCGCAGCCTGCCGGCCGGCCGACGCGAGATCGATGCGCGCGGCAAACTGGTACTGCCCGGCGGCGTCGACAGCCATGCCCATATCGAGCAACTCTCGGCCGCGGGCGTCGTCAACGCCGATACATTCGAAAGCGCCACCACCGCGGCGGCTTTCGGCGGCACCACCACGGTGATTCCGTTCGCCGCTCAGCATGTCGGCATGGCGCTGCCTCAGGTGTTGGCGGACTATCATGCGCTCGCCAAAAAGGGCGCCGTGATCGACTACGCCTTCCACATGATCATCGCCGATCCAACCAAGGAGACGCTGGCGCACGACATCCCGGCGCTGATCAAGCAGGGCCACGGCTCGATCAAGATCTTCATGACCTACGACCTGCTGAAGATCGATGACGAACCCTTGCTCGATATTCTGGTCGCGGCGCGCGAATCCGGCGCCATGCTGTGCGCCCATGCCGAGAACCACGGCATCATCGCCTGGATGGTGAAGCGGTTACTCGCGCGCGGCTATACCCACCCGAAATATCACGCCATCAGCCATGCCAGGTTTTCCGAAGCCGACGCCATCAGCCGCCTGATCGGCATGGCGGCGCTGGTCGATCAGCCGATCATGATCTTTCACGTCTCGACGGC
>NZ_JBEKCZ010000117.1:0-31810 GCF_050014615.1 Bradyrhizobium sp.
TCAGCATGTTCTTCTCGGAGATGTCGGGATCGACCACGGCCGATGTCGCGGTCATGAGCCGGGCGCTGGGCGGACCGATGAAGCGCGAAGGCTACAGCCCCGCCTTCATCGCGGCGATCATCGCATCCGCTTCCACCATCGCCGCACTGGTGCCGCCGAGCATCACCGCGGTGGTCTATGGCGCCGTCGGCAACGTCTCGATCGCCGGACTGTTCATGGCCGGCGTGGTGCCTGGATTGATGATCGGTTTCGGCCTGATGATCTATTGCTACTTCTTCGGGCCCTCGGGGATGCGCAAGCCGCGGGCGCCGTTTCGCCAGATCGCCTTCGCCGCGGGGGATGCCGCGCTGCCGCTGATGATTCCCGTGATCCTGCTCGGCGGCATCCTCACCGGCTGGTTCACGCCGACCGAGGCCGGCGTCGTCGCGGTGGTCTGGATCATCGCGGTGGTGATCCCCGCGCTCAATCGCGGTCATTTGCGCAAGATTCCCTACGATTTCTGCCTGGCCGGGCTGATCTTCTCGCTGCCGCTGATCACCATCGGCGCCGCCAATGCCTTCGGCTGGATGCTGGCCTATCTGCGCGGCGCCATCGTGATCGCCGACTGGATCACCTCGATTGCCGGCAACGACCCGCAATACATGATGTTGCTGCTGGTGCTGCTGTTCACCGTGGTCGGGGATTTCATCGAACCGGTACCGACCATCATCATCTTCATGCCGCTGGTGAATGCGCTCACGCAAGCCGGCGACATCAACGGCGTCCACATGGGCGTGGTGCTGATCGCCACGCTGGCGTTCGGCCTGATCACGCCGCCTTACGGGCTGGTGCTGCTGATGGCCTCGAAATTCGTCGGCGTCAGTTTCGGCAAGGCGCTGCGCGCGGCGCTGCCGATCTACGTGGTGTTCCTGGCGACGATCACGTTTACGATCTATTTCCCGAAGGTGGTGCTGTGGCTGCCGAAGCAGATGATCCCGGAATCGGTCGGCTGTTTCAAATCGCCGGCCGGGACAGGGTATATCTGCCCGAATTGAAAATGCTGACGCAAAATCAGGTGTCGTGCCCCGCGAAAGCGGGGACCCATAACCACCGGCCGTCGAGGCTCAAAAGAAATATTGCGACAACCGCCTGCGTAACATCGCGACGCCGCGGCGTATGGGTCCCGGCGTTCGCCGGGACGACGCGCGGAGATCTCCCGGCCTATTTCCCCTTGCTCGTAAACTTCTTCACCGCGATGCGGAACTCATCGGTGTGCATGGCGTCGATGATCTTTTCTGCTTCGGCATCGAGTTGCTGCCGGGTCGGCGTGGCGCCGGCCTGGTAGACCAGCGACTTGGTGCCGCCGATCGCGGCCGGCGAATTTTGCGCCAGCCGTTCGGCGAATTGTCGCGTCGCCGCCTTTAGCTCGACCGCCGGAACGACCTTGGCGACCAGCCCCCAGTCATGGGCCTGCTGCGCGGAGAAGCTGTCCTCCGCCAGAAATATCTGCAGCGCGCGGCGGACGCCGACGGTGCCGACCAGGCCGACGGTGCTGCCGCCATCGGGCGACACGCCGATCTTGGCATAGGCCGGCGTGAAGCGCGCGTCTTGCGCCGCGATGCAGAGGTCGGCGACAAATGCCAGTCCCATGCCGGCGCCGGCCGCCGAGCCATGAACGCTTGAAAGCACGATCTTCGGCATCCGCCGCAGGGTCTCGATGAAGGCGTGATAATGCCTGAGCAGTTCGCCGACCACAGGCGCGATGGTGTCGGTTGCAGCAGCGGCGCCGATGGTTTGCAGATCGCCACCGGCTGAGAACGCACGGCCCACGCCTTCGATCACCAGCACGCGAATGTCGTCATTGGCCTCGACTTCCGCGCCGAGCTGTTCGAGCTTTTTCGCGATCGAAAGATCGATCGAGTTGAAGGCGGCCGGGCGGTTGAGCGTGATCGTGGCAATCGGGCCTTCGATCCGAAGCAGCGCCGGATCGTCGGGAGGCGAGGCGGTAGCGTGGGCGGGCGTCGGCATCTGCAATGGCCCCCGTGGAGATCGCAAGGCATTCAACAAGGCATTTAAATAGCAGAAGGCAAGAGGTGACAATCCCCGCCGAAGTCTGCAAAATACCGGCAGCGGCCGGCGGACAACCGCATTGCAACAGCCGGAAGCGGGAGCAGGCGTCGTGAGCGACCAGACCACATTGAGCCACCCGGTTTCAGCCGTCGATCCGTTTTCGCACGCGTTTCTGCGCGACCCCTATCCGGACCACGAAGCGCTGCGCGAGGCCGGTCCAGTCGTCTGGCTCGAGCATTACGGAATATGGGCGATGGCCCGGCACGAGCAGGTCCGCGATGCCCTGACCGACTGGCAGACCTATTGTTCGTCCGCCGGGGTCGGTCTGAGCGATTTCCGCAAGGAACCGCCATGGCGGCCGCCCAGCATCATCCTGGAGGCCGATCCGCCGCTGCATACCCGCACCCGCGCGGTGCTGACGCGCATCCTGTCGCCGGCGGCGATCAAGATCCTGCGCGACACGTTCGAGCGCGAAGCGGAACTGCTGATCGCGCGGCTGGTCGAGCAGCGCGAATTCGACGGGGTTGCCGATCTGGCCGAAGCCTATCCGCTCAAGGTGTTCCCGGATGCGGTCGGGCTTTCCGAGGAAGGCCGCGAAAACCTGATGCCCTATGGCAGCATGGTGTTCAACTCGTTCGGCCCCCGCAACGATCTGTTCGAGCAGGCGACCGCCAATGCCGGCCCGGTGCGCGACTGGATCATGTCGAAATGCAGCCGTGCGGCGCTGGCGCCGGGCAGGCTGGGGATGCAGATTTTCGACGCCGTCGATGCCGGCGAGTTGACCGAGGACGAAGCGGGCATGCTGGTGCGCTCGTTTCTTTCCGCCGGCATAGACACCACGGTTTACGGACTCGGCAACGCGCTCTACTGCATGACGCGCTATCCCGAACAATGGCGCGCACTTCGCGAAAATCCGGCGCTGACCCGCGGTGCCTTCGAAGAAGTATTGCGCTTCGAGGCGCCGGTGCAGAGTTTTTTCCGGACCACGACCCGGGATGTCGAGGTCGGCGGCGTGCGGCTGGGTAACGGCGAGAAGGTGCTGCTGCTGTTCGCAGCGGCCAACCGCGATCCGCGCCGCTGGGAAAGGCCCGATACGTTCGACGTCAGCCGCCGTGCCACCGGGCACATGACCTTCGGCACCGGCATCCATGGTTGCGTCGGGCAGGCGGTGGCGCGGCTGGAAACCGAAGCGATCCTGGCGGCCCTTGCCAAACGCGTGGCATCGTTCGAATTCACGGCCGAACCGCAGCAGCGGCTCAACAACACCTTGCGCGGGTTCGACACCCTGCCGCTTCGCGTCAAACCGGTCTGACCGCATGGAGCAGGAAACCGTTCTGATCGTCGGCGCCGGCCATGCCGGTTTCCAGGTCGCCGTGTCGTTGCGGCAGCATGGCTATGGCGGCCGCGTCTGCCTGATCAACGATGAAGCGCATCTGCCGTATCAGCGCCCGCCCTTATCCAAGGCCTATCTGAAAGGCGAAGGCCGTCCCGATAGCCTGATGTTCCGGCCGGATAAATTCTATCGCGACCAGAATATCGAGCTGATCAGCGATCGCGCTGTTTTCGTCGACCGTGCCGCGCTCAGGTTATTGCTAGCGTCTGGCTCATTTCTCGATTACGCGCATCTCGTGCTTGCCACCGGCGCGCGCAACCGGCTGCTCGACATCCCCAACGCCAATCTGCCGGATGTGCTTTATCTGCGAACGCTCGACGAAAGCGAGGGACTGCGGCAGCGCATGGCCTCGGCGCGGCATGTCGTGGTGGTCGGCGCGGGGTTTATCGGCCTGGAATTCGCCGCGACGGCGCGGGCGAAGGGGCTCGAGGTGGACGTGATCGAACTCGGCGCACGCGTCATGGCGCGCGCGGTCACGGCCGAAATCTCGGAATTCTTCCAGGCGCGGCACACCGCCGCCGGGATTCGCATTCATCTCGGCGTGCAGACCACCGCCATCGAGAGCGACGGCACTAACGTGACCGGTGTCAGCCTCAGCGACGGCCGCCATGTGCCCGCGGACCTGGTCGTGGTCGGTGTCGGCGTGTTGCCCAATATCGAACTGGCCAGTGAAGCCGGCCTGCCGGTCGCGGCCGGCATCATTGTCGACGAGCAATTGCTGACCGCCGATCCCAATATTTCTGCAATCGGCGATTGCGCGCTGTTCGCGAGCCCGCGCTTCGGTGGCTCGCTGCGTCTGGAATCCGTGCAGAACGCCACCGATCAGGCGCGCTGTGTGGCGGCGCGGTTGACCGGCGATGCCAGGACCTATGATGGCCTGCCATGGTTCTGGAGCGACCAGGGCGACGACAAGCTTCAGATCGCGGGCCTGACCACCGGATACGACCGCGTCGTGGTGCGCGGCGATCGTGCAGCGCGCTCGTTCTCGGCCTTCTGCTACAAAGCCGGCCAGCTCGTCGGTGTCGAGTCGATCAACCGCGCGGCGGATCACGTGTTCGGCCGGAAAATTCTCGGCCTGAACCGCTCGATCGAGCCGGAGCAGGCGGCGGATCTCAGCTTCGATTTGAAGGCAGCGCTGGCGTGATTTCGCTTCGCCGCTTTTCGTCGTCCCGGCGAACGCCGGGAACCATACGCCGCGGCCTATCGGTTAGGCGATGGAGGTAGAGACCTTCCTCAGCAACAAACGCCGGTGATTATGGGTCCCGGCGTTCGCCGGGACGACGGATGGAAAGGGTGAACGGCCCATGTCCAATCCTAAATTGCCTAATCCTAAAATGGCCTAATCCCAAAATTCTTTCTTACGCCCGATCTGAAACTCTCGTTTGACGGCTTCGATGTCGGCAAGCGTCGGCAATCCGGCCTCGTTGCCGAGGCGTTGGATCTTGTAGGTCGAGGCCGCGCGCGCAAACTCGAAATGGTCGTGCCAGCTTTTGCCGGGATTGCTGAGATAAGAATAGACATAGGCGCCGTGGAACACGTCGCCGGCGCCGTTGGTATCGAGCACGCGCTCGCGCGAGATCGGCAGCGCGGGCATGGTACGGGTGGCCCCCGCCTCGTCGTACCAGAGCAGGCCGCGCTCGCCCTGGGTCACGCCGCCGACCCGGCAGCCCCGGCTCTTGAGATAATCCAGCATCTTTTCCGGTGTGAGATCCATCTGCTCGCACAGCCGCTCGGCGACGATGGCGACGTCGATGAATTCCAAGAGGTCATGGGTGTTGGTGCGAAGGCCGCCACCGTCGAGCGAGGTCAGGATGCCGTCTTCGCGGCACAGTCTGGCATAATGGATCGCGGCATCCGGCTGGTGACCGTCGACATGCAGCGCGCGACAGCCTTTGAGATTGAGCAACGGGAACGGGTGAATATGCTCGTCATCGCGGCAGCGCACGATCGCCCGCTTGCCGTCCTTCGGCATGATGAACGACAGCGACGAGGAATTGACCTTGCGCGGATGGATCGAGATTCCGTACTTCGCGCTCATGTCCTGGAACATGCGGCCGAGCCAGTCATTGGCCACGGTGGCGATCAGGTCCGGCACAATGCCGAGCTTGGCGCAGCAGAAGGCCGCCGTGACGGCGTTGCCGCCGAACGATACCGCGTAGTCCGAGGCGACATGCTTTTCGTCGCCGGTCGGCATGTGGTCGGTAATGAAGGTGACGTCGATATAGGTCTGTCCGATGAAGAGGGCCTGCATCATTTGTCCGTCATGCGCTAAAGGGTGGTCCCGGCGGCACCCCACACTAGCACCGGTTTTGGCGGAAGCTTCGCAAAAATTATTCGCAACCCCGCCGCCTGGGTCGCTTGAGCTGCCGATGGGACAGGATTAGGACCGTCCAGGAGCATCATCGGCGTGCCGCGTCGATCCAACGGTCGGCGGTTATTTTGAGTTCCTGGGACCGACAGAGGGAGCGAACGATGACGGTCTGTTCCAGTCCGGCCTCCGGCATGGTGGCGGTCCGCGCCGCCGAGACCATGCGGGGGCTGTTGTCGTGATCACCGGGCTCGATCATGTCGTGGTCCTGGTCCGCGATATCGCGGCCGCCACGGCGGCCTACCAGACGCTGCTGGGGTGCGCGCCGGCGTGGCGAAACACCGGTGATGGCGCCGACCGCGTGCTGTTTACGCTCGGCAACATGACGCTGGAACTGATGTCACCCGATGGCGACGGCGCGTCTGCGGAGCGGATCCGCGAGGTCATCGCCGCACAGGGCGAGGGACTGGCCAGCATCTGCTTTCGCACCGGCGACATCGCGAAAATGCACCGCAGGCTCGACCGGTTGGCCCTGAAGCCGGAGCCGGTCGCCGCGGTCGAGAGCCGCGACACGACCTCGGGCGCGATGCTGTCGTGGCAGCGAACTCGCGCGGCAACATCAGCCACGCGCGGGGTGCGGTTGTTCTTTCTCGAACTGGCCAGCGAACGCCCGCTCTCGGTGCGGTCAGCTGCCGCGCCGATTACGGCGCTGGACCATGTGGTGGTCTCGACTTCAGATCCGGAACGTGCCGCGGCACTCTACGGCGCGCGGCTCGGGCTCGACATGGCGCTGGACCGGTCGCATCCCGATTGGGGCCAGCTGATGTTCTTTCGCTGCGGCGATCTTATCGTCGAGGTCGTGCACCGGCCGGGCAAGGACGCGGCGATGGACAAGACCCGCGACAGCATCTGGGGATTGAGCTGGCGGGTCGACGATGTCGACGCGACACGGGCGCGGCTGCTGTCGGTTAATATCGACGTGTCGGAGGTGCGCACCGGCCGCAAACCCGGCACCCGCGTCCTGACGGTGCGTGACGGCACCTGCGGCATTCCCACGCTGCTGGTGGAACGGACCGCACGGGCGGAGTCCTAAATAGCGTCCACACCGACAACATCCACGACACTCTTTACGCCATCGCGCGCAAGCAATTGCGCGAGGCCGAGCGTGATGGTGCGAACGACGCCGGGGCCCTCATAAATCAGCGCGGTGAGCAGTTGCACCAGCGATGCGCCGAGGCGGATCTTGGCGTAGGCATCCTGCGCCGTCGACACGCCGCCGGCGCCGATCAGGATGTAGCGCTTGCGGTCCATGCGCCGGAAGGTTTCGCGGATACAGAAATCGGCCAGCGCGGCGGCCGGGGGGCCCGACACGGCGCCGGGCACCTTGCGCCAGATTGGCTCCGGGGTGCGCATGCCCTCAGGCTTGACCGGCGGCAGGTTGAACATGAAGCCGGACACGAAATCGCGGCCATCGGCGGCCGCCAGCACGCGTTCGATGGCCTCGATACCGCCTAGCGGCGACACTTTGAGAAATACCGGCAGTCGCGGCCTGGTTTCACCAAGTGCGGCGAGGCATGCATCGAGATGGCCGGAATCGGCGAAAAAATCGCGGCCATCGACCGTGTTCGGGCATGACAGATTGAGCATCAGGTAATCCGCGTGCGGCGCCATCGCGCTGGCGGCGGTGGCGTATTCGCCGATGATCTGATCCGCCGTGAGTGGTGCTGAGCCCGGTCCGCGATTGGTGACCACGAGATTGATCCCCAGCGGCACCGGCAGGCGCGTGCGTGTCAATCGCTCGGCGATCGCCGCCACGCCATCGTTGGGCAAGCCGTAATGCACGACGATGCCCTGGTCGTCGGGCAGGCGCCACAGCCGCGGCTTCGGATTGCCCTGCGATGGATCGACCGAAACCGAGCCGATCTCGATCGCGCCAAAGCCGAGGCCGGCGAGCGCCGATATCGCCGCGCCGCTCTTGTCAAAGCCGGCGGCGAGCCCAATCGGAGTCGGGAAACGAAGACCATCCACATCGACCTTGAGCCTGATGTCGTCGACGCAGGTCGTAGCCCGCATCGCTCCCGCGGCCCAGCCGAGACGCGCGCCGGCCGCAATGGCCAGATGATGGGCGGTTTCCGGATTGAGCCGGAACGCCAGCGGACGAATGAGCTTCGTATAGATCATGCCCGGATCATAAACACACAGGCGTCGCGGGCGCCACCCGCCGCTGTTGGATTGCTTCGCGGAGCCTGCCATCGGGCGGCGCTTTGCGCCGACCCGTTGGCTCCTTGCGCAAATGCTTCGCGTTTGTCGCAGGCAATGACGACTGATCGAGCATCATTCATTCTCAAACCGCCGGGCACGTGGTACATCCGGCCTGACACCATCATCGAGCGACTGATTTGACCAAGGCAAAGCGAACTTTGAAATGGCAGCGCGATCCCGAAGGGATGCGGCTTCGCATTCTCGAGGCCGCGAAGCAGGAATTTGCCGCCCATGGCATCGCCGGGGCGCGGGTCGACCGGATCGCGGCCAAGGCCGGCGCCAACAAGCGCATGCTGTATTATCACGTCGGCAAAAAGGACGAGCTCTATCTCGCGGTGCTGGAAGGCGCCTATGAGAAGATAAGAGTCGAGGAACGCAGTCTCGATCTGGAACACCTCGATCCCCCCACCGCGATCGCGCGGCTGATCGATTTCACCTGGAATTATTTCATCCGCAACCCGGAATTCCTGGCGCTGCTGAACACCGAAAACATGGCGCGGGCGCGTCACCTCAAGCGATCCACCAAGGTCAAGTCGATGCATTCGCCGTTCGTCGAGATGATCCGCACGGTGGTGACGCGCGGCGTCGAGAGCGGCGACTTCGTGGTGGCAGTCGATCCGGTCCAGCTCTACATCTCGATCGCGGCGCTGTGCTTTTTCTACCTGTCGAACAGCGCTACCTTAAGCGTGATTTTCGGCCGCGACCTCCTGAAGCAGGAAGCCCGCGACGAGCGCCTGGAGCACATGATCGCGCTGGTGCTGGCCGCCCTGACCGGAAAATCGGTCGCCGCCTTTGGTAAGCACAAGGCGCCGAAGGTACGCGCGCCGGTACATCATACCGCTTGATACGACACCATCTGGTCGTCCCGGCGAACGCCGGCATAACCACTGCTACCAATTGTTACAGAAGGTGTTTGCCCACGTGCAAAACACAGACGGCAGGGCGTATGGGTCCCGGCGTTCGCCGGGACGACATTCTGGCGCATGGCTCGCCGCTGTTGGGCCGCTTCCAACCCCCTAGACAGTATTTATCCAACGGGTTAATTTGTACCCGAACAACAGACCATCAAGGGAGAGAAGCGTGGCCGAACGCACAGGGCCCGGATACGTGTCGAGGGCGCTGAATGCGGCTTGGATTCGTCCGTTTTTGTTCCTGATTTTCATCGTGGTGGCCTGGGATCTGACGATCCGGCTGTTCCGGATTCCGCCGTATCAAATCCCGGCCCCCGGCGATGTCGTCGTGGTGCTGTGGCAGGATTGGCCGGAACTGGCGCGGCAGGCCTGGCCGACCACCTATGCGACGCTGTGCGGCTTCCTGCTGTCGGCGCTGTTCGGCATACCCCTGGCGATGCTGATCGCGGGATCGAAGACGGTGGAAAGCTATGTCTATCCGCTGCTGGTGTTCTCGCAATCGGTGCCGAAGGTCGCGATCGCGCCGCTGTTCGTGGTCTGGTTCGGTTTCGGGATCATCCCGAAAGTGATCTCGGCGTTCCTGCTCGGGTTCTTTCCGGTGGTGGTGTCCGCGGTGCAGGGATTCAAATCGGTCGATCCGGATATGGTCGATCTGGCGCGGGCGATGCAGGGCAACCGCTTCCAGGTGTTCTGCGCCGTCAACCTGCCGCACGCGATGCCGGCGATCTTCTCAGGGTTGAAAGTTTCGGTGACGCTGGCCGTGGTCGGAGCTGTAGTGGGCGAATTCGTCGGCTCCAATTCGGGCATCGGCTACGTGCTGCAGCGCTCGATCGGCACCTTCGACCTGCCGACCATGTTTGCCGCTTTGGTGATCCTGGCGCTGCTCGGCGTCGTGCTGTTCTGGGTCGTCGACCGGATCGAACGCCTTGTGATTCCCTGGCATGTCAGCCAGCGTCAGGATGTTATTTTCGCCGCGTGACGCGGCCAGCGAGAACAAAGCGGCCTGTAAAGGGCCGCGGTAAAGACGAGCGGGAGGATGACATGGTGCGATCGATGACGGCGCTGGCGGCGGCGCTGATCTGGACGGCGCTGGCGGCGGCCCCGGCTAGGGCGGCCGACAAGGTGGTGCTGATGCTCAACTGGTATGTCTATGGCGAGCACGCGCCGTTTTACTACGGCAAGGCCAAGGGCCTCTACGCGGCCGAAAATATCGATCTCGAAATTCAGGAAGGCCGCGGCTCGGCGGCGACCACCCAGGCGGTCACCGCCAAGACCGCCGATTTCGGCTATGTCGACATCCCCACCATGATGCGCGCGGCGGTCAAGGGCGCGCCCGTGATTGCCACCGGCGTGTTGCTGCAGACCAGCCCGATGTCGGCGATGGGTTTCGTCGACAAGAACATCCGCCAGCCCGCCGATATCAAGGGCAAGACCGTGGCGATTACGCCGGCGGATTCGATGACGCAGATCTGGCCGCTGTTTCTGAAAAAGACCGGCCTCAAGGAAAGCGATTTCACTACCGTTGCCGGCGATGGCCAGACCAAGCTTAATGCCGTCATCAACGGGCAGGCGGACCTGCTGCTGGGTTACGTGATGGACCAGTCGATGAAGATCAAGGACGCCACCGGCAAGGACGTCTATCCGATCAAATTCGCCGACTACGGCATCAACATGGTCTCCTCAGGCATCATCGCCAATTCCGACTATGCCCGGGCCAACGCCGATCTGGTGAAGCGCTTCATGGCCGCGACCACCAAGGCGGTCGAAGCCGCCGAAAAGGACCCGAAGGGCGCCGCGCAGTCGATCCTCGATGTCAATCCGAAGGGCGGCAAGATCGATACGCTCACGCAAGGCTTTGAGCTGACGATCCCGCTCTATCGCACGCCGGAAACCAGGGACAAGCGGCCGTTCCAGGTGACCGATCAGAACATGACCGACACCGTCAATTTGATGGTCGAATATGGCGGGCTCGACGCCAAGGCCAAGGATAATCCGAAAGCGTTTTACAGCAATGATTATCTGCCGAAATAAGCGAGATGCCGTCATTCCGGGGCGATGCGAAGCATCGAACCCGGAATCTCGAGATTCCGGGTCTGGTCCTGCGGACCATCCCGGAATGACGACTCCCTGGTACCGTTCGAATGGACCCGTCTGAATGAACGCAGCGACAAAGACCTCCGCTTCTAACCTCTCTGCCGCGCATCTGCGCGTGGTGTCCGATCGCGCGGCCGACGGCATGCCGGGTATTCAGCTCTCCGGCGTGTCGAAAACTTACCGGTCGCGCGACGGCGACGTGCCGTCGTTGCGTCCGCTCGACTTCCACATCAACACCGGCGAGTTCTTTGTCGTGGTCGGCCCGTCCGGCTGCGGCAAGTCGACGCTTTTGAAAATGATCTCCGGACTGCTGCCGCCATCGACCGGCGAAATTCTGGTCGAGGGCGAGCGGGTGACGACACCGCACGGCAATGTCGGGATCGTGTTTCAGAACGCGTTGCTGCTGCCGTGGCGCAACATCCTCGCCAACGTCATGCTTCCGATCGACATGAAGCGGCTGCCGCGCCAGGAATATCTGCCGCGCGCGATGGCGCTGTTGAAGCTGGCCGGGCTCGAGGGTTTCGAGAAGAAACTGCCCTGGCAGTTGTCGGGCGGGATGCAGCAGCGCGCCTCGATCTGCCGCGCGCTGGTGCACGATCCCAAGATCATGCTGATGGACGAGCCGTTCGGCGCGCTCGATGCCATGACGCGCGAGCGCATGAATGTCGAGTTGATGCGGATCCAGCGCGAAACCGGCAAAACCGTGCTCTTGATCACCCACTCGATCCCGGAGGCGGTGTTCCTGGCCGACCGCGTGCTGGTCATGACCGAGCGGCCCGGCGCGATCGCCGCGATCTACGACGTGCCGTTGCCGCGGCCGCGCTCGCTTGACGTGATGTCCGACCCGGTTTTCACCGAACTGGTGCAGCGGATTCGCAAGCACTTCTTCACCCAAAGCGCGCTGGATTGAGGCTCGACGCCATGCCGCCACGTATCGCCGTGCGGGACATCGCATTTTTCGAACGCCCGGTTGGTTTTACCAGGCCGTTCCGCTTTGGCGCCGTGGTCGTTAACGCGGCGTCGCAGGTCTTTGTGCGCGTCGAGATCGAGGTCGAGGGTAAAGGCATTTCGACCGGTGCCAGTGCTGAAATGATGGTGCCGAAATGGTTCGACAAGCGTCCGCAGCTGTCGCCGGAGCAAACCGTCGCGGAACTCAGACGCTCGCTGTTGATCGCGCGCGAGCTCTATCTGGCGCATTCGGGCTTCGAGACCGCGTTCGCGCTGCACGCCCATTGTCTTGCAGCCCAGGTCGAGGCCTGTGCGAAGGAAGATATCCCGCCGCTCGCCGCCGCCTTTGGGCCGGCGGAGATCGACAAGGCGATCCTGGACGCGCTGTTACGCGGCGTGGGTGCGAACTTCTTTGACGGCATGGCCGGCAATATCGCCGGGATCGATGCGCGTCTGTCGGCGGATTTAAGGGATGAGGACATCGCGCAATTCCTGGCGCGCTGCCGGCGGCTCGATCGTGTCGCGATCCGGCATACCGTCGGTCTCGACGACAGGATCGAGGGCACGGGCGGCGTCGCCGACAGCCACGAGAATAGTGATGCCCGTTATTTCAAGCTCAAGCTCAACGGCGATCCCGACGCGGACGCCGCGCGGCTGACCCGGATCGGAAACGAACTCGCGACCCTGCCGCATCCCTACAGCATCACGCTCGATGCCAACGAGCAATATGCTGATTTGGCCGCACTGGCCGCGCTGTCCGACCGCCTCGATCGCGATGCCGCGCTCGGACCGATCTCCACAAAGCTGCTGTACATCGAGCAGCCGATGCCGCGCGACATCTCGAAGCTGTCGCCGCTGGGTGATCTGGCATTCCGTGATTTCATCATCGACGAGGCCGACGATTCCTATGACGCTTTCCCGGCCGCGCGCGAGCTCGGCTATCGTGGCATCTCGTCCAAATCCTGCAAGGGCATCTACAAGTCGATCGTCAATGCGACGCGGGCCGCGATCTGGAGCACGGAAGATGAGCGGCACTTCATCTCGGGCGAAGACCTGACCTGTCAGGCCGGCCTCGGCGTGCAGCAGGATCTGGCCCTCGGCGCCCTGATCGGCGTCACCCATGCCGAGCGCAACGGTCACCATTATGTCGACGGGTTCGCCGAGACGCCCGGCACCGAGGCGCGGGCCTTTCTCGCCGCGCATCCCGATCTCTATGTCGGCGACGGAAACAGCGTCGGCGACGGAAAAAACATCCGGCTGGCGATCCATCACGGCGATCTCCTGACGGGATCGCTGACGGCGCCGGGATTTGCCAGCGGCGTGCATCCGGACTGGGCGGCGCTGGCGCCGCTTCAACACCCAAAAACAAAAATCCTGCAGGAGCAATCGATATGACGACCAAACGCCTTGGCGTGATCATGAACGGTGTCACCGGCCGTATGGGCCTCAACCAGCATCTGATCCGCTCCATCATCGCGATCCGCGATTCCGGCGGTGTGCTGCTCGGCAATGGAGACCGCATGATGCCCGATCCAATTTTAGTTGGCCGCGACGCCGACAAGGTCGAGCGGCTCGCCAAGCAGTTCAACGTCGCGCGCTGGACCACCGATCTCGATCAGGCGCTGGCCGACAAGACCGACACCATCTTCTTCGATGCCGCGACCACGCAGGCGCGCCCGTCACTGCTGACGCGGGCGATCAATGCCGGCAAGCACGTCTATTGCGAGAAGCCGATCGCAACCAATCTCGAGGAAGCCGTGGCGGTGCTCAAGCTCGCCGCCGCCAAGGGCCTCAAGCATGGCACCGTGCAGGACAAGCTGTTCCTGCCGGGACTGAAGAAACTGGCGTTCCTGCGCGATTCCGGTTTCTTCGGCCGCATGCTCTCGGTGCGCGGCGAATTCGGCTACTGGGTATTCGAAGGCGGCTGGCAGGAGGCGCAGCGGCCGTCGTGGAATTATCGCAGCGAGGACGGCGGCGGCATCATTCTCGACATGGTCTGCCACTGGCGCTACGTGCTCGACAATCTCTTTGGCGAGGTCGAAAGCGTCAGCTGCACCGGCACCACGGATATTCCCGAGCGCTGGGACGAGAAGAACAAGAAGTACAAGGCGACAGCCGATGATTCCGCCTACGCCACCTTCAAGCTCAAGGGCGGCGTGATCGCGCATATCAACATGTCCTGGGTGACGCGGGTCTATCGCGACGACCTCGTCACCTTCCAGGTCGACGGCACCCATGGTTCGGCGGTGGCCGGACTCACCGATTGCGTGATTCAGGCGCGACAGGCGACACCGCGGCCGGTGTGGAATCCCGACGAGAAGCGCACCCACGATTTCTATGCCGACTGGCAGAAGTTGCCGGAGAACAACGTCTACGACAACGGTTTTAAAGAGCAGTGGGAAATGTTCATTCGCCATGTCTGCGAGGACGCGCCCTACAAATTCACGCTGCTGGAAGGCGCCAAGGGCGTGCAGCTCGCCGAATGCGCCCTGCAGAGCTGGCGCGAACGGCGCTGGATCGACGTCGCTCCGATCAAGGTGTGAGGGCAGGGATCATGAACAGACCGGTGTTACCGATGTCTTCGCTGTCGCTCAAATTGCCGACCGCCAATGGTCAAATCGAGACCTATCGCCTGGCGGCGTCGCGCGCGTTTCCCGCCAAACTTGAGGGCACGCTGAATCGCATAGCATTCTCGGCGGCGCATGTGGTGGCAGACCCGCTGGCCGATGTCGACCCGTGGCTGTCGGCGGCCGTCGACTGGGACAGGACCATTGCGTTTCGCGAACATGTCTGGGATCTCGGCCTCGGTGTCGCCGAGGCGATGGACACCGCGCAACGCGGCATGGGGATGGACTGGCCGAATTCGCTGGAATTGATCCAGCGCTCGGTGGCGGCAGCCAAGGCGAGGGGCAATGCGCTGGTGTTTTCAGGCGCCGGCACCGATCATCTGGCGCCGGAGGATGCCAAAAGCCTCGACGACGTGATCCGCGCCTATGAGGAGCAGATCGCGGCGGTGGAAAAAGCCGGCGGACGCATCATCCTGATGGCGTCGCGGGCGCTGGCGAAAATCGGCCGCAATCCGGACGACTACGCCACGGTGTATCATCGCGTGCTGTCGCAGGTCCGCGAACCCGTGATCATTCACTGGCTCGGCGACATGTTCGATCCGGCGCTGGCGAATTACTGGGGCACGCCCGATCTCAACGCGGCGATGGATGTCGCTGTCGCCGTCATCAACGCCAATGCCGCCAAGGTCGACGGCGTCAAGGTCTCGCTGCTCGACGAACAGCGCGAGATCGATATGCGCCGCCGGCTCGGCAAGGGCATCAAGATGTATACCGGCGACGATTTCAATTATGCCGAGTTGATCGCCGGCGATGCCCAAGGCTTCTCGCATGCGCTGCTCGGCATCTTCGATGCCATCGCGCCGGCGGCCTCCTACGCGCTGTCGCGGCTCGCGGCCGGCGATGAGGCCGGGTTTCACGACGTGCTGGGACCGACGGTGCCACTGTCGCGTCATATCTTCAAGGCGCCGACGCGGTTCTACAAGACCGGCATCGTATTCATGGCGTATCTCAACGGCCATCAGGATCATTTCACGATGGTCGGCGGCCAGGAGAGCACGCGTTCGACGCTGCATCTCGCCGAACTGTTTCGGCTTGCCGACAAGGCTGGCCTGCTCGCCAACCCTGAGCTCGCGACCCGGCGCATGCAGGCGGTGCTGGCGCTGCGCGGTATCGAGGCGTGATGCGGGACTTTTCGGGAGATCATCGCTGGCTGTCGCTAAATACCGCGACGGTCCGCAGGCAGGGCGATCTGGCCCAAATCATCGAGGCCTGCGCGCGGCACGGGATCCGCGCCATCGATCCCTGGCGCGATCAGGTCGCGACCATCGGGCTTGATCGCGCGGTACGTGCGGTGCGCGACGCCGGGCTGGAACTGTCGGGCTATTGCCGCGGCGGGATGTTTACCTCGGATGCCGCGCATCGCATCGAGGCGCGCGACGACAACCGTCGCGCTGTCGATGAGGCCAGGGCGCTGGGCGCGCCCTGCGTCGTGCTGGTGGTCGGCGGCCTGCCGCAATATTCGCGGCCGGGGAGCGTCGCCTCGAAAGACATCGCGGCGGCGCGCACCCAGGTCGACGACGCCATCGCCGAAATGCTGGACTATGCGCGCACCGTGCAGATGCCGCTCGCGATCGAGCCGCTGCATCCGGCCTATGCCGCCGACCGCGCCTGCGTGAACACGACAAAACAGGCGCTCGATATCTGCGACCGGCTGGACCCGCAGCGCTCTGGCGCGCTCGGCATAGCGCTCGACGTCTATCACGTCTGGTGGGACCCGGAATTGCTGCCGCAGATTGCCCGCGCCGGCAAAGATCGCCTGCTGGCGTTTCACGTCTGCGACTGGCTGGTGCCGACCACGGACATTCTCAACGACCGCGGCATGATGGGCGACGGCGTCATCGATATCAAATCGGTGCGATCAGCGGTCGAGGCGCAGGGCTTTGACGGCTATTCCGAGATCGAGATCTTCTCCAACGCTTGGTGGGAGAAGCCGATCGACGAGGTGGTGCAGACCTGCATCTCGCGGCACCGCTCGGTAGTGTAGGCTGTCAGCTCGAGCCCTCCACCATATGCGACGCGCGCCAACCGGCACTGTCGCAAGCCAATACCGGATGGTTGAGGGTCGGCAATTGCAGCCGGCGCGCGATGGAGGAAGGAACAGGAGCGGAGGTCAGAAGCCCGGCCACCAGATTGTAAACCGCGGTCAGATTTGACCGGACGGTGCGGTTGGCGAATCCCGACGCCGCGACATAGCGGCGGGCGGTCTCTTCGAAAGATTCCGGCGCCACACCGCCGACCTCGCGGACAGCTTCCGTCGGAGCGCCAAGGCCGAAGGCGTTTCGCTGATAATCCTTCAGGAACCAGTAAAGCTCCTCGATCACGAATTCGCTGATGCCCCAGGATTGGTCAGTGCGCCGACGATTACGCGGGCGATGTCCTGGTTCGACGGCGGCGCATTCAGGCCTTCACCGAGCGGCATCCCCATCAGGCCGAAATGCGCGATCGGTTCCAGCGCCGCCATGTAATTGTCGGCGAAAAATCCGGGATTGATCGTGACGACATCGAGGCCCGGCGCCAGATGAAACATCCTGTCGCTGAGCCATTTTTCCCGAGCGTGCGCGGCCGGATGGTTGTCGCTGGCGACCCATTGGCTCAGCGCCGCGACAACCTCGAGCCGGCTATCCTGCGCGGCCGCCGCAAACAGCGCCGCCCGTCGCAGCGTCCCCGGCTCCAGCGGCGAGCAGAAATAGGCGCGCTGGACGCCGGTCATGGCGGCGCGAAGATCGGTGGTATCCTCGAGCGAGCCAATGACGATTTCCGCGCCGGCTTTGCGCAGCTGCTCGCTGCGGTGATCCATTTGGCGCACCAGCGCGCGCACCGGATAACCCATCGGCAGCAGCTGGGCGATGGTCGCGCCGCCGGTCTTGCCGGTTGCCCCGGTCACCAAAATGGTAGGCTTGAGCATCCGCTGGGTCCTCGCGCTCGTTGCGCATCGCGCAATCTGTTGATCTCGCGGCTTCAGTCACGGCTTCCGACTTCGAAAGCTGCAACGTCGGTGACGGTATTTGCGCAGGGTGGGCGTTACAATTACCGCCGAGGTAATCGAACTCGCTCCTCGAGAGAACAAAGTGGCGGCAATGAAGAGCGAGGTCGGTCTGGTATTGAGTGAATGGCGCGCGCTGCGACGCCTGCTGTTCCGGATTTTCCCCGTTCCGAGGCCATCCAGCCTTCCCTAGCCAAGTCAGAGAGTAACAAGGATCGATCCACCCGACCGATCGGAACGTACAATTCTATGGGTTGGATCGAACCATCGAAAGCCTGTACCGTTTGATCGGAAACACGCTGAGACTTGGTCCGCTGATCCAGGCCCGCATGGAAAGGGAGGATACAATGAGGTCAGTTTACACGCGCCACGCGTTGACCCGTCGACATTTGCTCGGTCAGGCGGGCATGGCCGGGATGGCGCTGGCGGCGGCGCCGGCCTGGGCGGACGCGCTGGTCCAGCTGCCACTCCCGGGCGGTCCCGTTGAGCGGCCGATCACGATGGCGTTTCCGCAGAAGGGCGCGATGATTCTGCAGCGTTCGCGCCCACCCCTGCTCGAGACGCCGTTCGAGGTGTTTGACAAGGGCGTTTTCACGCCGAACGACCGGTTCTATGTCCGCTGGCATTGGGCGGTGATCCCCACCGAGGTCGACGTCGATAAATTCCGTCTGGCGGTGCGCGGCCATGTGAACCAGGAGCAGTCGCTGTCGCTCAAAGACATCCTCGCCTTGCCGCGGGTCGAGATCGCGGCGGTCAATCAGTGCTCGGGCAATTCGCGCGGCTTCTTTCAACCCCGTGTCGCCGGCGGCGAATGGGCCGATGGCGCGATGGGGAATGCCCGCTGGATGGGGGTTCGGCTGAGGGACGTGCTTGACCGTGCAGGCGTCAAGGCCGGTGCCGTTCAAGTGCGGTTTAACGGAACCGATGAACCGGTGGTATCCGACGCACCCGACTTCAAGAAGTCGCTGGACATCGATCACGCGCGCGACGGCGAGGTCATGATCGCCTATGCCATGAACGGGGAGCAGTTGCCGCTTCTCAATGGATTTCCGCTGCGGCTGGTGGTGCCCGGCTGGTATGCCACCTATTGGGTCAAGGCGATCAGCGATATCGAGGTTCTTGACCAGCCCGACGACAATTTCTGGACCAAGTCCGCCTATCTGATCCCCGATACGCCGCGTGCCGACATCAAGCCCGGCCAGACCGGCGTCAAGATGGTGCCGATCAACAAGATGGTGCCGCGATCGTTCATCACCAACATCAAATCCGGCGACACCGTGCGGGCCAATCAATCGACGCTGGTCCGGGGTATTGCGTTCGGCGGCGATACCGGCGTGTCACGCGTCGATCTGTCGAGCGACGGCGGCAAGAGCTGGCAGGCGACCGCGCTTGGCAAGGACGAGGGCAAGTTCAGCTTCCGGCAGTGGCAGGCTCAGGTCACTTTGCCGGCCAGCGGCCATTACACGCTGATGGTTCGCTGCACCAACTCCGGCGGCGTCGCGCAACCCGACCAGGCGAACTGGAATCCGTCGGGGTTCATGCGCAACGTCATCGAAGCAACGCCCGTCGTCGTGGCCTGAGGAGATCGCCGATGTCGCGCATGATATTTACCCTCGCGCTGTTGAGCGCCGCCGCAATGCCGCTCGCCGTTGATGCCCAATCGCCGCTGACGCTCAAATCGGTGTCGATCGATCTGCCGGATCGCGGCACGATGTTTTCCGGTCCAGGGTCAGACGTCGTCAACAACAACTGCCTGGCCTGCCACTCGGCCGGTATGGTGCTCAACCAACCGTCACTGCCGGCTTCGGCCTGGCAGGCCGAAGCCGAAAAGATGATCCATGTGTACAAGGCCCCGGTCGACGAGAAGGATGTGCCCGCGATTGTCGCGTATCTGGCCCGCATCAAGGGTGCCGAATAAAGCGAATTCCCCCATTCAAACACCCAAAGGGCCTGAGCGTGTCGGTTCCACCGGACGCCATCCAATTGGATGAAGCGCACTGCCGATGGCAGATGCGTGCATGAATCCTTCTTTTTTTCGGCCGGACGGTTGCCGGCGGGCCGCGCCGGTGTACATCTGGGTGGCCCGGCTGGTGAGCTGTTTGGCCCGGTTTTGCGATCCGGCTGCCGCATCGTGAGGTAAAGTCGGAATCGCCACGACCTGTCGGCGAAGGGAACCGGGAATCCGTACCGCTTATGATCGATCCTCTCTATGTGGTTTCCGGTTTCGGGGTTGGCCTTCTGGTCGGCATGACCGGTGTGGGCGGTGGGTCGCTGATGACCCCGTTGCTGATCCTGCTGTTCGGCATCCACCCGGCGACGGCCGTCGGCACCGATCTTCTCTATGCCGCCACCACCAAGACGGTCGGCAGCTTTGCGCATAGTTGGGCGAAGAGTATCCACTGGCCGGCGGTGACCCGGCTCGCCAGCGGCAGCATCCCGGCCAGCATCCTGACGCTGTTTATTCTGTGGCAGCTTGATCTCAACGGCGAATCCTCGCGCAGCCTGGTTAATCTGGTGCTGTGTTTTGCGCTGTTCCTGACCGCGGCGTCGCTGATATTCCGAAAGGCCATCATGCAGCGCCATTCCTGGCGTTTGGAACAGCTCGACCCCGCGGCCACCGCCCGCGCGACCGTGCTGGTTGGCGTAGCCCTCGGCGTGCTGGTCTCGATTTCGTCGGTCGGGGCCGGCGCGGTGGGCGTCACCGCGCTGCTGTTGCTCTATCCGCAGTTGCCGATGCCGCGCATCGTCGCCTCCGATATCGCGCACGCGGTGCCGTTGACGCTGGTGGCCGGGATCGGACATTGGGCGACCGGCGAGATCGACTGGCACCTGATGGGCGTGCTGCTGGTGGGCTCCTTGCCCGGCATTATCATCGGCAGCTATCTGGCCCACCGGGTACCGGAACCGGCGCTACGGCTGGTGCTCGCGGCGACCCTGATCCTGGTTGCCGGCAACCTCGCATCGCATGAGCTGCTTTCGTCGTCCTCGATCATCGCGGCTTTCGCGTCGGGCGCTGCCCGCTAGCCGACTACACACGGCACGCGCAAAAATCCCCGAAATCGTACCCGTCCGCCGCGCACCGGCGGGCCGTTGAGCGCATAGCGCGGAAACCGCGCCAAAAATCTTGAAACGGCGATCGCGCCTTCGAGACGCGCCAGCGCCATTCCCGCGCATTGATGCGCGCCGGTGCCGAAGGCGAGATGCCGGTTCGGCGTGCGGCCGATATCGAGATTTTCCGGATCGGTGAATTGACCGGGATCGCGGTTGGCCGCTCCGATGCACAGCGTCACCGGCGTGCCGGCCGCCATCGTAATCCCCCCGAGCTCGACGCGTTCGGTCGTCATGCGATTGCCGAGCTGGTTCGAGCTCTCAAACCTCAGGATCTCCTCGACCGTGGTTTTAATCAGATCGGGATGGTCGAGCAGGCGTTGTTTCTGCGCCGGATGACCCGATAGCGCCACCAGTCCATTGCCGATCAGGTTGGTGGTGGTCTCATGGCCGGCGTTGAGCAGGAAGATGCAATTGTGCAGCAATTCCTTAGGTGTCAGCCGCTCGCCATTGTCCTCGCCCTGGATCAGGCGCGTCAGCACGTCGCGCTCGGGATTGCCCGGTCTGATGCGCCGCCGCTCGACCAGTATGTCCAGATAGCCGAGAAAATCCTTCACCGCCGCGTTGCCGCGGGCAAACACATCGGCCGATATCACCGGTTCGAGCGCCCCCAAAATCGCCAGCGACCAGTCGCGCAGCGGCTCGCGTTCGTCGATCGGCACGTCAAGCAGATTGCCGATCACCTGAATCGGGATCGCGGAGGCAAAATCCTCGATCAGCTCGAACTTGCCCTTCGCGGCGATGGCGTCGAGCAGCCGATCCACCAGCGCGATCAGGTCGGGTTCCATCTGCGCGATCGCGCGTGGCGACAGCGCGCCCATGATCAGCCGCCGCACCCTGGTATGCGCGGGCGGATCGTTGAAGACCAGACTGGTGGTGTGGTGCTCGTAGAGCAGCGACGCGCCGTATTTCGGCGCGAATTCCTTTTTCTTGTCGGAACTGAAAAGTTTGGTGTTCTTGTAGGCGCTGACCAGATCGTCATAGCGCGTCAGGAAATAGGAGCCGTTGGGCAATAGCTTGACCGGCGCATGCTCCCGCAATGCACGATAGGTCGGGTAGGGGTCGGCGTAGAATTCGTCCGTCAGTTTCTCGAGGTCGAAATCGGCCGCCAGCTCTCGCGCGTTCGTATTCATGCTGTCATACTCTTTGGTGGAGACCGATATGCTGTTTTTGCTCTTTCGCAAAGCGCGGCGCTCTCTACAGTCCCGCACCGCAATAGAGTTTTGCCGATTCACTGGAATTAAAAATGCACGCCCGCACTGACGCTCCCTCGGAAACTACGGCCGGCTGGCCGGAGGATATTTTCGCGATTCTGCAGCGCTTCGACGTCCGCCAGGTGCCGTCGATGCGCGCTGTCCCGTTGACGACGGAGGAGGAGGGCGTAGCGCTGCTGGCCGGCGCCTGGGCCGGCGGCCAGCGCGGCGTGCTGCTGATGCAGTCGAGCGGCGTCGGCAATTGCGTGAACATGCTGTCGCTGACCCAGATCTTCCGTCTTCCGTTCCTGACGCTAGTGACGATGCGCGGCGAGTGGGGCGAATTCAATCCCTGGCAGGTCCCGATGGGCTCCAGCACTGCGGGCGTTTTCGAATTGTCCGGTATCAAGGTATTGCGGGCCTCCCATCCGCAGGAAGTGCGCGAGGTGGTCGAGGCGGCGGCCGGGCAGGCCTATAATGCCTGCACGCCGACCGCTGTTCTGTTGTCGCAGCGTCTGATCGGCGCCAAGGTTTTCACCAAATGAGCAAAGCAAACCTTCTCGAACGGCGCAGCGTCGTCTCGACCCTGCTGGCGCAGCGCAAGGATGGGATCGTGGTCGGCGGCCTCGGCGCCTCGACCTACGATATCGCGGCGGCCGGCGATCATGACCGCAATTTCTATCTGTGGGGCGCCATGGGCGGCGCGGTCATGATCGGATTGGGGGTCGCGCTGGCGCAACCCGAACTGCCGGTCGTGGTGATCACGGGCGATGGCGAGATGCTGATGGGGATGGGCAGTCTGGCGACCGTTGGCCTGCAAAAACCCGGCAATCTCACCATCATTGTGCTCGATAATGAGGTCTATGGCGAAACCGGCGGGCAGGCGAGCCACACCGCCAATACCGCCGACCTCGTCGGCATCGCCCGGGCGTGCGGGATATCGGACGCCCGCAGCATCGCGACGATGGCCGAAGTCGAGGCCTTTGCGTCCGCGATGCAGGACGTCTCGAGCGGGCCGCGTTTCGTCAGCATCAAGATCGACAGCGCCAATCTGGAACGCGTGCTCGCCAGCCGCGACGGCAGCTTCATCGTCACGCGCATCCGCGGCGCACTCGGATTTGGCCCCATTTAAGGCCGGATCCGGCGTATTGCATCGCAGCAAGTTTCTTGACAAATACCGGAGGTGAGTGCTTACTCACGATCATGAGCACCCTGCGCATGACCAGTGACTTGCGGCGGCAATTGATCCTGGGCGCCGCCAAGCGGTGTTTCGCCCGCAGTGGCTTTGCGGGAACCACGACCAAGAGTGTCGCGGCGGCGGCGGCCATTTCGGAGGGCCTGCTGTTCAAGCACTTCCCGTCGAAATCGGCGCTGTATGCGGAAATTCTCGCGGAGGCCTGCGAGGCGGATCCCGAACTGCACCAGCTGCTGGGGCGAGAACCCTCCACCGAGACGCTCGTGGTGCTGGTCCGCGGCATGGTCGGCCATTTCCTGCATGTGTGGGACGTTCCCGATCAGCAGGAAGCCCAGCGGCTGCGGCTGATGATCACCAGCCATCTCGATGATGGAGAATTCGCGCGGTTGATCTATGAGAAGATCGGAAACCTGATCGGAACGGTGTTCACCGCGTCGCTGGAGCGGGCGGTGGCGGCGGGGGATGCGTCACGGGTTGGGCGCGAGCCGCTGAACCTGTTCTGGTTTGCGCATCACACCGTGCTGATGGCTGCATTGGCACGGTTGCCGTCGGTTCCGTGCCTGTCGTATGCCAACGCCGTCGATCTCGAGCGGCAGGCCTGTGAATTCATTCTACGCGGAATCGGACTCCACGAAACCGCGATTGCCACCTATTTGGATCGTGACCTGTCGCCGGGTCTGGGACAGCCGGTAATTGCAGAAAGTGCATGACATGAACATTGTGACTGAAGCCCATATCTCAGGCCAGCCGCTCGCCGAAAAGCCACGCGCCCGTCCGGTTCGGATGATCCGCTGGTTCATCATCGTCGGACTATTGCTGGCGCTGCTGGTGGGTGGTCTCGTCTGGTTTAACTGGTTCCGTGGCCAAATGATCGCGCAATTTTTCGCCAACAACAGGCCGCCGCCGGCACCGGTCACGGCTGTCGAGGCCAAATCGGAAGTGATTCCGAACCTGTTGACGGCGGTCGGCGATCTCGCGGCCGTGCATCAGGTGAATGTCACCCCGGATGTCAGCGGGCGCATCACCGACATCATGTTTACCGCGGGCGCCTCGGTGCAGGCCGGCAGTCCACTGGTGCAATTGTTCGACGCCCCCGACCAGGGCGATCTCGCGAGTTTCAAGGCGCAGGCGATCGGCGCGCAGCTGGCGCTGGATCGCGCCAAGCAACTGGCGTCCCGCCAGTTCGGTCCGCAGTCGACGGTCGATGCCGCGCAGGCGACCTATGACCAGGCCAATGCGGGTATCGCCAAGACCGAGGCGATCATTTCGCAGAAGCTGGTGCGTGCGCCGTTCGACGGCGAACTCGGCGTTCGTCATGTCGAGGTCGGCCAGTACCTGACCGCCGGCACGCAGATCGTCTCGTTGACCGATCTGTCGGTGCTGTATGCCAACTTCACGGTGACGGAGAAGGACAGCGCGGCGCTCAAGGTCGGACAGACCGTGCGGGTCCTGGTAGATGCCTATCGCGGCCGAAACTTCGAGGGCAAGATCAACGCGATCGAGCCCCAGATCGCCACCGATACCCGCAACATCCGCGTTCAGGCCACGATCGAGAATCCGGAACATATTCTCAAGCCCGGCATGTTCACGACCACGACGGTGGTGCTGCCCGACAAGCCGGCGGTCGTCACGGTTCCCGAAACCGCTGTCGATTATACGCTGTACGGCGACGCCGTTTTCGTCATCACCGAGAAGAAGGCGGACGACGGCAAGACCAGCCTGGTTGTGGTGCGGACCTTCGTGGTGACCGGCAACCGGGTCAACGGACGGGTCGAAATTCTCAGCGGGGTGAAGCCCGGCGATCGCGTGGTCTCGGTCGGCCAGATCAAGCTGCAATCCGGAGCGGCGGTGTCGATCTCGGCCGATCCCGCGCCGCCGATTCCGGCGAACCCGCCACGTTATTAAGGCATGATCCCTCGCGACAAACGCCGGAGGCGTTTGCGCGGAGATCATGCTCAAACAAAAAGTTATGATCGGCAGGACAAGCGCGACGCGTTTGCCTGGAGATCACGATCAAACAAAAGATGAGATCACGATCCGACTTAATCTAGTCGGATCCTGATCTAACGGAGCGCATCGCGATGGTCTGGACCGATATCTTCATCAAGCGGCCGGTGTTGGCCCTGGTCGTCAGCCTGCTGATTCTTCTGATCGGCTTTCGGGCCGCGACCAGTCTGCCGGTCCGGCAATATCCGAAGCTGTCGAACACGGTGGTCAACGTCACCACGGTTTATCCCGGTGCGTCGCCCGATCTGATTCAGGGCTTCATCACCACGCCGATCGAGCAGGCCGTCGCGTCCGCCGAAGGCGTCGACTACATGACCTCGTCGTCGGTGCTGGGTACCAGCACCATCCAGGTCTACATCAAGCTGAACTTCGATCCGAACCAGGCGCTGACCGAGGTCCTCGCCAAGGTGAATTCGGTCAAATATCTGATTCCGAAGGAATCCAACGATCCGGTCGTGACCAAGACGACCGGCCAGACCACCGCAGTGATGTATCTCGGCTTCTCCAGCCAGGTGCTGTCGGGGTCGGCGATATCGGATTATCTGACGCGGGTGGTTCAGCCGGTGCTTTCGACCGTCGATGGGGTCGCTTCCGCCGATATTCTGGGCGGCCAGACTTTCGCGATGCGGCTGTGGCTCGATCCGGTCCGCATGGCCGGCCGCAATGTTTCGCCGGCCGACGTTTCCGCAGCGATTGCCGCCAACAACTTCCAGGCCGCCGCGGGCCAGTCCAAGGGCTTTTTCATCGTCTCCAACGTATCGGCCAACACCGATCTGCAGAACATCGATCAGTTCAAGCGCATGATCGTCAAATCCAAGGACGGCGGCTATGTCCGGATCGAGGATGTTGCCGCTGTCGAACTCGCGGCACAGAGCACCGACGCCAGTGTCGCCTTCAACGGCGAGCATGCGATCTTCATCGGCGTGCAGGCGACGCCGCAAGGCAATCCGCTGACGCTCGTCAAAGGCGTGCGCGCGCTGTTTCCGGAACTGGAACGCAATCTGCCGCCATCGATGAAGATGAAGGTGGCATATGATTCGACCAAGTTCATTCAATCTTCGATCGACGAAGTCGAGAAGACGCTCGGCGAGGCTGTTATCATCGTGGTCGTCGTGATCTTCCTGTTCCTGGCATCGTTCCGATCGGTGCTGATCCCGGTGGTGACCATTCCGCTGTCGCTGATCGGCGTCTGCAGCCTGATGCTGGCGGCGGGATTCAGTTTCAACCTGCTGACATTGCTGGCGATGGTGCTGGCGATCGGTCTGGTGGTCGACGATGCCATCGTGGTGGTTGAAAACATCCACCGGCATCTGGAGGAGGGCAAGCCCCCGGTGCAGGCGGCGATGCAGGGCGCCCGCGAGATCGTGGGTCCCGTCATCGCCATGACCATCACGCTGGCCGCGGTGTATGCGCCGATCGGGTTCCTCGGTGGCTTGACCGGTTCATTGTTCCGCGAATTTGCCTTCACGCTGGCCGGCTCGGTGATCGTGTCCGGCGTGGTCGCGCTGACGCTGTCGCCGATGATGTGCTCGGTGTTCCTGAAGAATGCCGAAGAAGGACGTTTCGCCAAACTGGTGAACAGGGTGTTCGGCGCCATGACCCGCTGGTACGGCCGTCAGCTCGACCGGTCGCTGGATTATCGCCCCATCACGGGACTGTTCGCCTTGACGATCCTCGGATTGGTCGGCTTCCTCTATCTGCACACCGCCAAGGAACTCGCGCCCGAAGAGGATCAGGGCATCGTGTTCGCGGTGACGAAGGCGCCCAAATACGCCAATATCGACTATGCCGACTTCTACGGCGAAAAACTCGACCGCTCATTTGCCAAATTTCCCGAAACCGATCTGCGTTTCGTCCTCAACGGCATCAACGGACCGCAAAGCGGCATTGCGGGCATGCTGCTCAAGCCGTGGGACGAGCGGGTGCGTTCGTCGATCAAGCTGAAGCCGCTGGTGCAGGCGGAACTGAGCAAGATCGAAGGCGTCAATGCCTTCGCGTTCAACCTGCCGCCATTGCCCGGCGGTCCCGGCGGCTTGCCGGTCCAGATGGTGATCAATTCGACCAACGGCTTTCAGGCGGTCTATGAGCAAATGGTCAAGCTGAAGGACGCCGCGCGCAAGAGCGGGTTGTTCATCGTCTCGGACAGCGATCTCGACTTCAACCAGCCGGTGGTGCGGATCAAGGTCGACCGCTCCAAGGCCAGCGATCTCGGCATCACCATGGCGAATGTCGGCAATACGCTGGCGACGCTGCTCGGCGGCAACTACGTCAACCGGTTCAACCTCGAGGGCCGCTCGTATCAGGTCATTCCTCAGGTGCCGCGCGAGGACAGGTTGTCACCGGAAGCGCTCGGCAGATATTATATCGCGACCGCGACCGGCCAGCAGGTGCCGCTCTCGACCGTGGTCTCGATCGAAACGGCGACCGACCCGAACGCGTTGACCCACTACAACCAGTTGAACTCCGCAACCTTCCAGGCGGTGCCGATGCCCGGCGTTACCGTCGGGCAGGCGGTAGATTTCCTCGAGGGTCAAGCCAAAAATCTCCCGGCCGGTTTCAGCCACGACTATCTCGCCGATTCCCGGCAATATGTGCAGGAGGGTAATCAGCTCGCGGTCACCTTTGCCTTCGCCATCATCATCATCTTCCTGGTGCTGGCGGCGCAGTTCGAAAGCCTGCGCGATCCCCTGGTGATCATGATCAGCGTTCCGATGGCGATCGTCGGCGCGTTGATTCCGCTGTTCTTCGGCATGGCGACGATGAACATCTACACCCAGGTCGGGTTGCTGACGCTGGTCGGCCTGATCAGCAAGCACGGCATTCTGATGGTGGAGTTCGCCAACGAGTTGCAGCTCAATGAGGGACTTGATCGCCGTTCAGCCATCGAAATGGCGGCCCGGGTCCGGCTGCGTCCGATCCTGATGACAACCGCGGCGATGGTCACCGGCCTGTTGCCGCTGCTCACCGCGACCGGGGCGGGGGCCGCGAGCCGGTTCTCGATCGGACTGGTGGTCGTCTCCGGCATGACCATCGGGACTTTGTTTACACTGTTCGTGCTGCCCGCTGTCTATGTGTCGATCGCCACCGATCACCGCGCCGGTGCCGAATCCCAGCGCGCCAAGGAGATCGCGGACTTCGATCTCGCGGACAAGGTGCTCAAGCCGACGTAACCGCCGGCCGGATCGTTCGCGTATTCTGGAGCCCCGGTTCTGATTGAATCAGAACCGGGGTTTATTTTGTTTCGACACGCTTCATAAGGGCCGGTATCCACGTCGTTCGAAAACGCTCTACAATGACGTTCTTGAGGAGAAGCCAGACATGACGCGCGATTTTGCGGCCGGCAATTATCGATTCATCCCGGCGGTGTTTCAGTATTCGAGCGGTGTGGCGGCCGATGCCGGCTTTGAGATCGAGCGCGTGCGCTTCGATCGCTGGCTGCCGCTGGCCGAGGGCTTTGCGCAGGCCGCGGAATATATCCGCAGCGCGGGACGGCCGCTGACGTCGTTCTGTGCCTGCGAGCTGCGGTCGCCGGCGGCGTTCACCGAGGCCGGGTTTCTGGCCTTCAACCAGCATTACGTCAAGACGCTTGCGCAATGGGGGCTGTTCGATGGATCGGTCAACCCGGTGGCGCGCAGCAATGTCTGCCCCGAGATCGATCCTCCGGCCGAGCCTTCGTTTTATGCCTTCTGCTTTACACGCCCGAGCCAGAAAGCCGGAACAGCCGCCACACCGGCCTTCGTCATCGCCGGAGGGGCCGAGGCGCGCGGCGGCAGCGGCAGTTATCCCGAGCGGATCGTGCGCTACCGCGACCTCAGCGCGGACGGACTGAAGGAGAAGGTCGGATTTACCGTCCGCGAAATGGAAAGCCGCCTGGAGGCGTTCGGGTTCGGCTGGGCCGATACCACCGGCGTGCAGGCCTATACGGTGCACGATTTCCATCCGGCCATGACAGAGGAACTGGTCTGCCGCGGCGCCATGCGCTCCGGCCTGACCTGGCATTTCGCGCGCCCGCCGGTGGTCGATCTCGAATACGAGATGGATTGCCGCCGCGTCGCCCGCGAGACGGTGATCTGAGGACAAGCGAGCCGCCGTCAGCGCTCCTTTGGATCGAGCGCGTCGCGCAGGCCGTCGCCGACCAGATTGAACGACAGCACCACCAGGAAGATCGCAAGCCCCGGCCACAGCGCCATCCACGGCGCGTTGGTCAGGAAGCGTTGCGCCGCATTGAGCATGCTGCCCCAGGACGGCGCGGGCGGCTGTTGGCCCAGCCCCAGGAACGACAATGCCGCTTCGGCGATGATCGCGGCCGCGATCGACAGCGTCGCCTGCACCAGCAAGGCCGGCATGATATTCGGCAGAATATGAAACAGCGCGATGCGCCAGCGCGGATTGCCCATGGCGCGCGCGGCCTCGACATAGTCCTCGACCTTGACGCCCATGGTCTGGCCGCGGGTCAGCCGCACGAAAATCGGCGTCGCGCTGATGCCGATCGCGATCATGGCATTGCCGAGGCTCGGGCCCAGAAAGGCCGCCAGCGCGATCGCGAGGATCAGGAACGGGCAGGCCAGCATGGCGTCGGTGATCCGGCTGATCAGGGCGTCGATGAAGCCGCCGCTGTAACCCGACAGCAGCCCGAACGGCACGCCGACCCCGAGCGCAATCCCGACCGATATCGCGCCGGCCGTCAGCGAGGCGCGGGCGCCGTAGATCACGCGGCTCAGGATATCGCGGCCGAGATCGTCGGTGCCGAACCAGTGCAGCGCCGACGGCGGCTTGCGCACCAGCGTCCAGCTGGTCGCGATCGGATCATAGGGGACGATCAGGGGCGCGAACACTGCCAGCACGACGAAAGTCGCGATCACGACCAGTCCCGCCACCGCGCCCTTGCGCCGAAACAGCCGGCGCAATGCGCGCCGCGCCGGGCTTTCCAGATCGTCGGAGTCGTCGACAGATAATGCGGCGAGCGCGGTGTCGGTCATGCGCTATCCCCTCAACCGCGGATTGACGAGGATATAGGCGATGTCGGCGATCAGGTTCAGCGTGACGTAGATGGTCGCCGTCACCAGCACGACGCCCTGCACGACCGCATAATCGCGGTTGAACACGGCGTCGACGATCAGCTTGCCGAACCCCGGAATCGAGAAGATCTGCTCGGTCAGCACCGCGCCCGACAACAAAGTGCCGAGTTCAAGCGCACCGAGCGTGATGATCGGGGTCAGCGCGTTGCGCATGGCGTGCTTGAGGATGACCGAGCGTTCGGACAGGCCCTTGGCGCGGGCGGTGCGGACATAATCGCTGTCGAGCACCTGCAGCATCGCGCTTCTTGTATGCCGCATCAGGATCGCCGCGATGGCGTTGCCGAGCACGAAAGCGGGCATGATGGTCGACGCAAGACTCGCGCGCCAGTTCTCCGAGAGCGGAACGTAACCCGACGCCGGCAGCCAGCCGAGTTCGATCGAGAACAGAAAGATCAGCATGATGCCGAGCCAGAAATTCGGCGTCGAAATCCCCCACAGCGCAAACAGATTCGCACCGTAGTCCCACAACGTGCCTTTCTTGACCGCGGAGACGATGCCGGCGGGAATTCCGATCAGGAAGGCGATCACGATCGCCATCGACGCCAGTTGCATGGTCACCGGCAGCTTTTGCGCGATCAGGTCGCGCACCGGCACCTTGATGCGAAGCGACTCGCCGAAATCGCCGGCGATCACGCCCTTGATCCAGTAGAAATATTGCACCGGCAGCGGCTGATCGAGCCGGTATTGGGCGCGGATTTGCGCGATCACATTGGGGTCGCGCTCCTCGCCGGCCATCACCAATGCGGGATCGCCGGGCAGCAGTTGCAGCAGCGAGAAAATCAATACCGATACAAAGAACAGCGTCGGGATCAGCTGCAGGATACGTTTGGCGAGGAAGCTCAGCATAAGGCGGTGCTTTTCCCGGGTGTAGCGCGGCGTCGCCGGGTCGAGCTCACTGCAGCTTCAACCCGACGACTCGCACCAATCCGTCCGGCATCGGCTGGTAGCCCTGCAGCTTTTTGGTGTGCGCGATCAGAATCTTGCGGTGGAAGAGATAGATAATCGGCTCATCGTTGAGCACGGTCTTGGTCAGCTTTTCGTATATCGCCTTGCGTTGCGCCGGATCGGAGGTGAGGCGGGCGTCCTCGAACGCCTTGTCGGCCTCCGGGTTGGAGTAGCCGCCGTCGTTCTGCGGCGCCTTGGTGTGCAGGAAGACATAGGAATTGCCGTCGGGATCGATGCGGCCGCTCCAGTTGATCTGGAACACCTGGAATTCACCGGCCTGGGCCTGCTTGAAGGTGGTCGCGAATTCGACAACGCGGAGCTTCAGGTCAAACCCCGCTTCCGCGGCCATCGACTGCACCACCTGGGCCACGGCTTCGTATTCCGTTCCCTTCGGCAACATGTAATCGACACTGACCGGCAGGGCGACGCCGGCTTCCTTCAGCAGCGCCTTGGCTTTCGCGAGATCGCGACCTCGAACCGGAAACGCCGGCTGGTAATAGGGATGGCTGGGGCTGACCCATTGATTGCCGGGCGTGAATTCACCATTGAACACGACCTGGTTGAGGGCGTCACGGTCGATCGACAGATCGAGCGCCTGTCGGACCTTTTCCGACTGGCTGAGCCCACCCTTTTTCTTGTCGTTGTCGATGTTGATGGTGAGGCCGTGGTAACCCAGCTCGGGCACGGTCGACAGCACCAGCCTGGGATC
>NZ_JBEKCZ010000118.1:0-16820 GCF_050014615.1 Bradyrhizobium sp.
GCGGTGAAGAGTGGGTTTCGGCGCAAGTGAACTGGCCACTATGCTTAATGTTGCGTATAGGAAATGCGTGAATTGGAGCCTGACGTGGGAACCCCCGATATTTCCGCCGATAATCTGCAGCTGATCGTGCCGAATCTGCACATGCGCTATTCGGGCGTCACCGCGACCAATCGGATGGTGGCGCCGAAACTCGCGCGCCAGTTTCGTGCGGCATGGTTCGGTCCCGACGCGCCCGACGGCATGGCTCGGATGACGATCGCCGATCTGCTGAAATTGTGGCGCCGCCGCACCCCTTTGATCTGGCACGCGCGGCGCAACAACGAAATGATCGCCGGCGTGCTGCTGCGGTCGCTCGGCTGGCCGTTGAAACTGGTATTCACCTCGGCGGCGCAGCGTCATCATACATGGATCACGCGCTGGCTGATCCGGCGGATGGACGCAATCATCGCCGCCAACGACATCTCGGCGTCGTTTCTCAAGAGGGCGGCCACGGTGATACCGCATGGCGTCGATACGGATGTCTATGCACCGCCGGCGGATCGCGCGGCGGCGTTCGCGACCGCCTCGCTGCCGGGACGCTACGCGATCGGTTGCTTCGGCCGCGTGCGCGCGCAAAAAGGCAGCGACGTATTCCTGGATGCGATGTGCCGGCTGTTGCCGCGTTATCCTGACTTTTCCGCGGTGATGGTCGGTGCGATCACGCCGGAGCAGTCGGGTTTTGCCAACGATCTGAAACAGCGGATCAAAGCCGCAGGCCTGCCGTCGCGCATCGTCATCACCGGCGAGCTGGAAATCGAGCAGGTGCAGCGCTGGTATCAGCGGCTGACGATCTACGCCTTCACCTCGCGCAATGAAGGTTTCGGCCTGACGCTGATCGAGGCGATGGCGGCGGGGTCAGCACTGGTGGCGTCGCGGGCGGGCGCGGCCGAACTCGTGGTCGAGGACGGCGTGACCGGCGTGCTGACGCCGTCAGGCGACGTCGAGGCGCTGGTCTCAGCGCTGGAGCCGCTGATGCGCGATCCAGGTTTGGCGGCGGCGATGGGCGCGCGGGCGCGGGCCCGGGTGCTGGAAAAATTCAGTCTGGATGCGGAAGCCAACGCGATCGCCGGCGTTTATCGCACGCTGGTCTGAGCCATGATATCAGCGACAAACGCGTCGAGGTCGCCGCCCGCGAACAGAAATCCCGGCAATCCCGCGGCCTGCGCCGCCTCGATATCGCTGGACCGGTCGCCAATCACAAAACTGCCTTGCTGCCGCACCGGCCAGTGCTTCATCAGGTCATGGATCATGCCGGGGCTCGGCTTGCGCCACGGGTGGTCCTCCAGATAGCCGGCCACCGATCCCTCGGGATGATGCGGGCAATACCTGATGTCGTCGATGACGGCGCCCTGCGCGGCGAGTTCGGCACGCATCCAGTCATGCAGCGTGGTGAGATCGTCCTCGGTGAACAAACCGCGCGCGACACCGGATTGATTGGTGAAGAAGAACACGAAATATCCGGCATCGTTCAGCCGGCGGATCGCCTTCGCCGCATTCGGCATCCAGCGAATCCGCTCGCGTGTGCCCATATAGCCGTCGTCGTGGTTGATGACGCCGTCGCGGTCGAGAAAGGCGGCGGGTCGCGGCGTGGAACGACCAGAATTGACGCCGCTCATGGCTGGGAGGTCCCGCGCATCATGGTCTGCTCGATCTCGGCGCAGATTCCGTGCGCAAAGGCGAGATGAATCTGCTGGATCACCGCGGTGTCATCGCTGGGCGACACCAGCAGGTGATCGCACAGCGCGCCCAAGGCTTCGCCCTTGCTGCCGGTGAAGCCGATCGTGACAAGTCCGCGGGCCCGCGCGGTGCGCAGCGCCGCCAGAATGTTCGGCGAGCGGCCCGAGGTCGATAGCGCCAGCAACACGTCGCCGCGCTGGCCGAGCCCCTCGATCTGCCGCGCGAATATTTGTTCGAAACCGTAATCATTGCCAGTCGCCGTCAACGCCGACGTATCGGTAGTCAGCGCGATCGCGGCCCAGGCCGGCCGCTCCTGTTTGTAGCGGCCGACGATTTCGGCGGCGATATGCTGGGCGTCGGCGGCGCTGCCGCCATTGCCGACCAGAAGAACCTTGTTGCCGGAACGCAGCGCGCCGATCACCGCCGCCGCAATCGCCTGCGCGGTGGCGAGCAACGCGGCATCGCCATTGGCGCGCTCAAGGGCTGCGAGCGACCGCACCAGATGGGCGCCGATCGGACTTTTCGATTCTTGCGATTCGCGCAATTCCTGCAATTCCTGGCTCAACCAACCCCGTCGGGGTTGCGATTCCCGATCTTTGGTAATGATCACGTCGCGGCTGCGCAAGCTTGCGATGTCAATGCGCGGCGTTCGCTTCGGCCTCGGCCAGCACGCGCTCCGCTGTCGCCACCACGTCGGATGCGGGAATGTCGCGCATGCAGCGATGGTCGTTCATGGTGCAGACCGGACGGTGGCAGGGCTGGCATGGCACCGTGGTTTTGGTCTGTACCGTCGCCGCGAGGCCGTTGAGCGGCGCCCAGTGATAGGGGCTGGTGGGGCCGAAAATACCCATGGTCGGCGTCCCCACCGCGGCGGCGACATGCATCAGCCCGGAATCGTTTGAGATCGCGACCTTGGCTGCTGCGACCGCCAGGATGCCGTTGCGCAGATCATTGCCGGTGAGATCGCGGACCCGAGGCCCGCCGGCGGCCACGATCTCCGCCGCCAGGGCCTTTTCGCCGGGGCCGCCGACCACCCAGACATCGAGGCCCTGTTGGGCCAGAAGCCGGGCGGCTTCCGGATAATAGCTCCAGCGCTTGGCGGCACCGACCGAGCCCGGCGCCAGCGCCACGGCGGGGCCGGTGCCTAGCCCATTGGCCTGCCGCCAGCGGGCCACTTCCTCGACGGGAACCCTGAGCTGCGGCACCGGCCATTCCGGCGGCAATGGGGCGCCATCGGGCAGCGCCAGCGCCGCGTTCTTGTCGATAAAGCGGGGCAGGGCCTTCTCGCCCCAGCGCCATTGGTTGATCAGCCCAAATCTGGCTTCGCCGACAAAGCCCACCCGTTCCGGAATACCGGCGAGGGCTGGTGCAATGGCCGACTTCCAGGTGCGGGGCAGGACCAGCGCGGTGCCGTAGCCGCGTTCGCGCAGCTGCGCCGCCAGCCCCCATTGCTTGGCCACCGCCAGCCGGCCGCGGGGCAGGTCCCAGACGATCCCGGCGCGGACATCAGGCATATAATCGACCAGCGGAGCGCACAGGGACGTCACCAGGAGATCGACGGGCCGGTTCGGCCAGCGCTGCTTGAGCACGCGCACCACCGTGTGACCGCGCACGAAATCGCCGATCCACATATAGGGGACAATGAGGATCGGCCTTGTATCGTCCGGTTCCTGCATTTTTGCCATATGATCTGAATCAATATTCATATTATAAAGCTTTGGTCGCCTGCACGCTCGGATGCTGTCGGTAACCGCTCCTCGCGGGGAGGTAAAGCCGACCCGCCGGAACGCCGCATGTCTTCACCAAGCTGGATGACCCAAGTTGCCTGCCGGGCGGTAGTGAGGCAAAGCTGGCATTCCACAAATCAGGGCAGGCACTCATGTTGCTGGTGACCGGTGGCGCCGGTTTTATCGGGTCGAATGTCGTGGCCGCGCTCAATGACGCGGGCCGCGCCGATGTCGCGGTCTGCGACGTGCTCGGCCATGACGGCAAATGGCGCAATCTCGCCAAGCGCCAGCTCGCGGATATCGTGCCCCCCGCGCAATTGCCGGACTGGCTCAACGGCCGCCGGCTCGATGCCGTCATCCATCTCGGCGCCATTTCGGAGACCACGGCAACCGATGGCGACCTGGTGATCGAGACCAATTTTCGCCTGTCGATGCGGCTGCTCGACTGGTGCACGGCCAACGCGACGCCGTTCATCTACGCCTCCTCGGCAGCGACCTATGGCGACGGCGCGCTGGGGTTTGCCGACGACCCGTCGATACCGGCGCTGAAGACGTTGCGGCCGATGAATCTGTACGGCTGGAGCAAGCATCTGTTCGACATGGCGGTGGCCGGGCGCGCCGCCAACGGCGAAAAGCTGCCGCCGCAATGGGCCGGCCTCAAATTCTTCAACGTGTTCGGGCCCAATGAATACCACAAGGGCACCATGATGAGCGTGCTGGCGCGGCGCTTCGACGACATCAAAGCGGGCCGCGTCGTGGAACTGTTCAAATCGCATCGCGACGGCATCGCCGACGGCGATCAGCGGCGCGATTTCATCTATGTCGACGACGCCGTTCGGGTGATGATGTGGCTGCTGGCGACGCCGTCGGTCAGCGGCATTTTCAACGTCGGCACCGGCCAGGCGCGCAGCTTCAGGGATTTGATGCTGTCGGCCTATGCCGCGCTCGGCAGCGCGCCGAACATCCGCTATATCGACATGCCGCCGTCGATCCGCGATGCTTACCAGTATTTCACCCAAAGCGATGTCGATCGGCTGCAGCGCGCCGGTTATAATGGCGGCTTCACGGCGCTGGAAGATGCGGTCGGTCTCTACGTCAAGGGTTACCTCGATCGCGCCGATCGTTTCCGCTGACGGGCAACAGGGTGCGAGAATAGATGTTCGATTTTGAAGGCCTGACCGATGCGATCGCCCGCCAGACTGTGCTCTGTGTCGGCGACCTCATGCTCGACGAATTCGTCTATGGCGAGGTATCGCGGATTTCGCCGGAAGCGCCGGCGCCGGTCATCGCGGTGCAGCGGACCGAGACCAATATCGGCGGTGCCGGTAACGTCGCGCGCAACATCGCCTCGCTCGGCGCGCGCTGCATCTTTGTCGCCTTGATCGGCGAGGATGAGGCGGGCGCGAAACTGAAAGCCCGGCTTTCGCAGGAAGTCCTGATCGAGAGCGTGCTGGTGTGCGATTCCACCCGGCCGACCACGCGCAAGGTGCGCTTCGTATCCGAGCATTTCTCCACCCACATGCTGCGCGCGGACTGGGAACTGGCGCAGCCGGCCGCCGCCGATATCGAGCAGAAATTGATCGACGCCATCCTGCCGCTGTTGCCGCGTGCCGATATCGTGCTGCTGTCCGACTATGCCAAGGGCGTATTGACGGCGCGGGTGATCCGCAACGTCATCGACGCCGCGCGCAAGCTCGGCAAGGCTGTGATCGTCGATCCCAAGAGCGCCAATTTCGCGATTTATCGCGGCGCGACCCTGCTCACGCCCAACCGCAAGGAATTCGCGGAGGCGACCCGCAGCCGGGCCGATACCGAAAGCAGCATTGCGGAAGCCGCACAGGATGCGATGCAGCTGGCCGATTGCGAGGCCATGCTGGTGACGCAAAGCGAACACGGCATGACGCTGGTGCCGCGCAGCGGCGACGTCATTCACGTGCCGGCCCATCCGGTCAAGGTGCGCGATGTCTCGGGCGCCGGCGACACGGTCGCGGCGATGCTGGCGGTGGTGCTGGCGGCCGGGGCCGGCTGGGAACCCGCGTTGCGGATGGCGACCGCCGCGGCCGCGGTCGCGGTCAGCAAGAAAGGCACCGCCAGCGTGACCGCGGCGGAAGTGCGCCGAAACATCCTGCCGCACGCTTTTCTCGCGGCGGAAGAAAAGATCGTCGCGACATCAGCCGACCTCGAAGCCCGGCTTCTGGACTGGCGCCGACAGGGATTGCGGGTCGGCTTCACCAATGGCTGTTTCGATATTCTGCATCCCGGTCATGTCAAGGTCCTGACCGCGGCGCGCGGCGCCTGCGATCGCCTGGTCGTCGGCCTCAACAGCGACGCATCGGTGCAGCGGCTGAAGGGCGTTGGGCGCCCGCTGCAGGACGAGCGCGCGCGGGCGGAAGTGCTGGCGGCGCTGGAGGCGGTCGATCTCGTCGTTGTGTTTGCCGAGGACACGCCGATCGAACTGATCACCCGGATCAAGCCGAGCGTGCTGGTCAAGGGCGGCGACTATACCCGCGAAAAGGTCGTGGGCCACGACGTGGTCGAAGCCCATGGCGGCGAAGTGCTGCTGGTCGACGTGCTGCCCGGTTTCAGCACGACGTCGCTGGTTGGCCGCGCGCGCGGAGACAAGGTGTGAGCGCCGTGGCACGTGAGCCATTGGGGGCGCTGTTATGGCGACTGTGGCGGGACCCGGCCGCCTGGGTCACGACATCGGATATTTTCGTCATCCTGACCGTGCTGTCGCTGCCGTGGTCGACCTCGCTGGTCGCCATCTTCGCGGTCGCGACGCTGGTCACGATGGTGCCCTTCTTCGACGCCACGGTCTTCCTGCAGTCGCTGCGGCGTCCGGTCTGTACCGTGCCGATCGCGCTCGTCGCGCTCGCGGCGGCCGGTACGCTGTGGTCGGACGCGCCGTGGGGCGCGCGGCTATATGCGGTCGGGCCCACCGCGAAACTGCTGATGCTGCCGATGCTGTTCTATCATTTTGAACGCTCGTCACGCGGCTTGCAGGTGTTCGCGGCCTTCCTGGTGTCGTGCGTGCTGCTGATGGCGATGTCCTGGATCGTGGCGTTCGATCCACATCTGGCGCTGAGATCCCATGCCGATTACGGCGTGCCGGTCAAAAACTATATCGACCAGAGCCAGGAATTCGCGCTGTGTGCCGTGGTGCTGGCCTATCCGATCATCGCGCTGCTGCGCGCGGGACGAATGGTTCCGGCCCTGTTGCTGGGCGCGATCGCGCTGAGTTTCGTCGTCAACATGGCGTTCGTCATTGTTTCGCGCACGGCGCTGGTGACCATGCCGGTGATGCTGGCGGTGTTCACGCTGCTTCACCTGAAATGGCGAACCAACCTGATCGTTCTGGGTACGGCGATCGTGCTGGCGGGGCTGGCCTTCGCCGCGTCGCCGAAATTGCAGCAGAAGATCGCGTCGTTCCAGAGCCAATACCAAAGCTACAAGGATACCAACGAATCGACCTCGATCGGGCAGCGGCTGGAATTCTGGGAAAATTCGCTGCGGTTCTTCGCCGCCGCGCCGATCATCGGGCACGGCAGCGGGTCGACGCAGGGACTTTTCGAGCAGGCCGCGGTCGACTCCAAGGTCCTTGCGGGTGCCCCGGGCGTTGGGAACCCGCACAACCAGACCCTGAACGTCGCGATCCAGTGGGGCATGCTCGGCGTCGTCGTGCTGTATGCGATGTGGCTGGTGCATTTGCTGCTGTTTCGCGGTGACGGCCTGGTGGCCTGGATCGGATTGATGGTGGTGGTGCAGAATTTTTTCACCTCGCTGTTCAACTCCCACATCTTCGATTTCAACGAGGGATGGATCTACGTGCTGGGCGTGGGCGTCGCCGGCGGGATGATCTTAAGGGCAGGTCCGCGGCAAGCATCATCGGGGCCGCGGAATTCCGCCCGACCATGACGGCTGGCATGCTCGCGCCAGATCAGCTATCAGCAAGCTTGCGACGGGCCTCGCCCGATATGCCCTGCTACCGGTCAGCGACATGACGCGTCTTTCACAGCTGAACTCGCGCAACGCGTTGATTGCGACGCACGATACGCTGGCGACCGTGCTGGCGTTGTTTGCGAGTTCCTATCTGCGCTTCGAGGGCGGCGAATATTTCTTTGATCGTGTGCCGCTGCTGCTGCGAATCCTGCCCTATTTCGTCGCCTTCAGCGTGGTGGTTTGTTACGTCTTCAACCTGACCACCACGAAATGGCGGTTCATTTCGCTGCCGGATCTGTTGAACATCTTGCGTGCGGCGACCACGCTGGCCGTTGCACTGCTGGTGCTGGATTATATCTTTGTCGCGCCCAACGTGCGTGGCGCGCCGGTGGCACCGAATCTGGGCGCGTTCTTTTTCGGCAAGGTGACGATCATCCTGTTCTGGTTTCTTGAGATATCTTTTCTCAGTGCCTTGCGTTTGACCTATCGTTATTTTCGTTATGTCCGCGTCCGTCGTCACGCCAAGGCCGAGGATGCCTCGCCGACGCTGCTGATCGGCCGCGCCGCCGATGCTGAAATTCTGTTGCGTGGCATCGAGAGTGGCGCCGTCAAGCGGATCTGGCCGGTCGGCGTATTGTCGCCGTCGCCGGCCGATCGCGGCCAGTCGATACGCAATATCCCGGTGCTGGGCGGACTAGACGATATCGAGGACGTGATTGGCGATTTCGCGCGACGGAACAAGCCGATCATGCGGGTGGTGATGACGCCGTCGGCGTTCGATCCGGAAGCGCGCCCCGAAGCCATCCTGATGCGGGCGCGCAGGCTCGGTTTGATCGTGAACCGGCTGCCGTCGCTGGAGAGCGGCGATGCGCCGCGTCTGACCAATGTCGCCGTCGAGGACTTGCTGCTGCGCGCCAGCGAGAACATCGACTATGGCCGCCTCGAAGCCCTGGTGAAAGGCAAGGCGGTCATTGTCACCGGCGGTGGCGGTTCGATCGGTTCGGAAATCTGCGACCGGGTCGCAACTTTCGGCGCCGCGCGATTGCTGGTGATCGAAAATTCGGAGCCGGCGCTCTATGCCGTGACGGAAACGCTGGCCGCGCGCGAATCCGGCGTGACGATCGAGGGCCGGATCGCGGACATCCGCGATCGCGAGCGGGTCATGCGGCTGATGAGCGAGTTCAAGCCGGACATCGTGTTTCATGCTGCCGCGCTGAAGCATGTGCCGATTCTCGAACGCGACTGGAGCGAAGGCGTCAAGACCAACATTTTTGGAACCGTCAATGTCGCCGATGCGGCGCTGGCGGCGGGCGCTGGCGCGATGGTGATGATCTCGACCGACAAGGCGATCGAGCCGGTCTCGATGCTGGGCCTGACCAAGCGATTTGCCGAGATGTATTGCCAGGCGCTCGATCACGATCTGGCGCATCAAATGGGCGCCAAGGCGCGCATGCGCCTGATCTCCGTGCGCTTCGGCAATGTGCTGGCGTCCAACGGATCGGTGGTGCCGAAATTCAAGGCCCAGATCGAGGCGGGCGGCCCGGTAACGGTCACGCACCCCGACATGGTCAGGTATTTCATGACCATCCGCGAAGCCTGCGATCTCGTGCTGATGGCCGCGACCCATGCGCTGGCACCGCTGCGTCCGGACGTCTCGGTCTATGTGCTCAACATGGGACAGCCGGTCAGAATCGTGGACCTTGCCGAGCGCATGATCCGCCTGTCCGGCCTGCAGCCCGGACATGACATCGATATCGTTTTCACGGGCATACGGCCGGGCGAGCGGCTGAACGAAATCCTGTTCGCCAGCGAGGAGCCGGCCGTCGAGATTGGCGTGGCCGGCATCATGGCGGCCAAGCCCAATGAGCCGCCGATGCAGGCGCTGCGCCTATGGATCACCGCGCTGGAGCAGGCGATCGCCAGGGATGACCGGGCCAGCATCAAGGCGGTGCTGAAAGACGCGGTGCCGGAATTCGGCTCATTACCGGCCATCGAGCAGGCCGTGTCCCCGGGATGAACGCAATGGCGTTCACGCCCGGGATGAACGCAATGGCGTTCACCCTTGGGATGAACGCAATGCGTTCACCCTTGGGATCCTGATGCCCGTATTTGCAGGACGCGCCTGAGAAAGCGCAGGAAAAATGCAGCGTCGATGAAAGGCGCGTGCAAATGCACCCGCCGGGATCGCAGACATTCGAGATTTCCCCGCGCGCGGACGCGCCAGCCCCGGGTGCTGATGCCGCCCATCTGAAAATCGGCGATGGTGCGGGGAATGTAGCGGACCCGAAAGTTGTTGAGCGCCAGGGCTCGCAGCATGTAATCGTAATCGGCGGTGGTGACGTAGCTCAAATCGTAATCACCGACCTTTTGCACGACTTCCCTGCGCATATAGAAGGTCGGATGAGGCGGCACCCAACCGAGCTGAAACGAATAGCGGCGGAATATTCCGCCGCGCCAGGAACGGACGCGGCGCTTGGTACGGTGGTCGGTCACCATATCAAGGTCGCCATACACGATATCGGCGTCCTCCATCGCCGCGGCGATGTCTGCGAGCGCGTTCGAATCGTGAAACGTGTCGTCTGAATTCAGGAACCCGACGACGTCGCCCCGGAACAGGCGAAAGCCCTTGTTCATGGCGTCGTAGACGCCCTTATCTTTCTCCGAGATGACCCGTATCGCGTTGGATCCGAATGACTCGACGATTTTCAGCGTTGCATCGGTTGAGGCGCCGTCGACGACCAGCAGTTCCTTGTCGATATGATTCTGACCAAGGAAAGATTCAACGGTGAAGCCGATCGTGGTTTCGGCATTGTAGCTGGCTGTTATAACGCTGATCTTCATTTAGGATATGGTGACGACCATCACGTTACGGAGGTTTGCGGGCCTTGTCAGTCAGGCGACTCCGCCAGCATATCACACGGCGGCGGCGCTAACGCGTCAAGTCACAAGAAAGCAACCGGAGCGCACCGCGGCAACGGCTCTATTCGGGCACTTCAATCGGGCTTCCGCCCTGCGCCGCTTTTTCGGCGCTGAAAATCCAGACCAGTCCGCCGACGGCGCCGACCACAAAATACACCGCGCCAAACAGCAGCGAAATGTTGATGCCTTCATTGGTCATCAGCCCGGCATATCCGAACGCCAGCCCCATGGTGGCTTCGCGCACGCCCCAGCCGGCGATCGAAATCGGCAGCATCGTGATCAGCATCACCGGCGGGATCAGCTGGAAAACCTGGCCAAACCCCACCGGCGCCGCGATCGATTGCACCACGCACCAGGCGATGACGACGGCAAGAACGTGAACCAGCAGTGACAGCACCGCGACCATCGGTCCGCGCTGCCGGCTGAAAATCACCCGGTTCGCGATCACCGCGCAGGCGTAAATATGATGCGTTCCCCACCAGCTCTTCAGCCAGGGCCACCGCAATCGGCCGAGAATGAGAAATCCCATGCCGCCCGCGAGCGCGGCCAGATCGACCAACAGCAATGCGGAGCGGCCATAGGGATCGCCGATCAGGTGATAGCTCCACGGCAGGCTGGCGACGATCATGATCGCCAGCGCGATCAGGCCGACGGCGCGGTCGACAAAAATGGAATAGGTCGCCGCGCGCCATCCGGCGCCGCCGCGCGCGACCAGCCAGAGCCGTACCGCGTCGCCGCCGATCGCCGATGGCAGCGTCTGGTTGAAGAAGGCGCCGATCAGATTGAAGCGCATCGCCTGCTTCGTCGTCAGCGGGGCGCCGCATTCGGCGCCGATCGCGCGCCATCGCTGGACGCCGACAAAAATCTGAAGGAACGTGGCGGCGATCGCCAGACCAATCCAGCCCAGGCTCGCAAGATCGATGCGTGACGCCAGGTCGGAAAAATTGGCCTTGCGGAGCGCAAGATAAAGCAGCGCCGCGGAGACCAGTATCTTTGTTGTCGAAAGCAGGAACCGGCGCATCTCGCCCGCGCTCGCCAAGTTGGAGAAGCAAATTGAAAGAGGTCAAAACAGCGCAACCCGACGCCGCGCGCCGAACTTCGGCGTCTTGGTATGGTTTTAAAGCCGATCTGGCAATAGCCGCATGACCGGGTATTGTGCCCCCCGCAACATGGCGGCTAACCAGGCCGACCCGGCGCAGCGGTGCCGGGCCGGCGCGCTTTGAGGTCACGATGTCGGATCAGGCAATATTGGTCACCGGTGCGGCGGGTTTCATCGGCTTTCACGTCGCCCGCCAGTTGCTGGCTCAAGGCCGTCACGTTGTCGGTCTGGACAGTCTCAATCATTACTATGACCCGGCGTTGAAGCAGTCGCGGCTCAATATCCTGCGCGAGAATCCGCGGTTCGCGTTCGTCCAGGCCGACCTTGCCGATCGTCCGTCGATGGCTCAGTTATTTGCCGCGCATCGATTTCCGGTGGTGGTTCACCTCGCGGCGCAAGCCGGGGTGCGCCATTCGATCGATCATCCCCATGCTTACGTCGACGCCAATCTGGAAGGTTTCGTCAATGTTCTGGAAGGGTGCCGGCGCAACCAATGCCGCCATCTGATCTATGCATCGTCATCTTCGGTTTACGGCGCCAACGCCAAGCTGCCGTTTTCGGTCGACGACAGGACCGATCATCCCATCAGCCTTTACGCCGCCACAAAAAAGGCCAACGAGCTGATGGCGCATTCCTACAGCCATCTGTATCGCTTGCCGGTCACCGGCCTGCGGTTCTTTACCATTTACGGGCCGTGGGGGCGCCCCGACATGGCGATTTTCATATTCGCCAAGGCGATCATCGAAGGCAGGCCGATCAAGCTTTTTAACCATGGCAAGATGCGCCGCGACTTCACCCATATCGATGATGTGACCCGCGTCGTGTCGCGCCTTGTCGATCACGTGCCCGGCGATGACGCAACGGCGGCGCCGGCGCGGGTCTATAATGTGGGCAATCACCACCCGGAGGAATTAACCCATGTGGTAGCCCTTCTGGAGAAGGAGTTGGGTCGCCCGGCGATAAAGGATATGTTGCCGATGCAGCCGGGGGACGTCACGGAAACCTTCGCCGATGTCGGAGATTTGATGCGCGACGTCGGCTTTCGGCCCGATACCTCGATCGAGGACGGTATTCGCGGTTTTGTCGCGTGGTACCGCGATCATTACAAAGTATGAGACGCTGATGGACCGAAGAATTGTTCCACTGATCATGTGCGGCGGCGCCGGAACCCGGCTGTGGCCGGCCTCGCGCGAGGTCCGCCCGAAGCAGTTCCTGCCGCTGTTCGGTCCCCGTTCGACATTTCAGGACACGATATTGCGGGTGTCCGATCCGACGCTGTTTGAGCGTCCGATCGTCATCACCAACACCGCCTATCGCTTCATGGTGCTGGAGCAGCTTGCCGAGATCGGGCTCGAGGCCGACATCGTGCTGGAGCCGATGCGGCGGGATTCCGGCCCGGCGATCGCGGCGGGCGCAGCCTTTGCGCAGCTGCGCAGCCGAGAGGCGGTGGTTCTGGCGCTGGCCGCCGATCACGTCGTCGGCGACACCGAGGCGTTTGTCGCCGCCTGCCGCCAGGGACTGGTTGCGGCGGATGCGGGGTGCATCGTGACCTTCGGGGTCGCACCCGAGCGTGCCGCCACCGAATACGGCTACATCAGCCCCGGCGACGTGGTTTCCGGGGACGTCCGTCAAGTGACAAAATTCGTCGAGAAGCCGGATGCGGTTAAAGCGGCCGAATACGTCAAGGCCGGCTATCTCTGGAACAGCGGCAACTTCATGTTCCGCGCTTCGGTTCTGCTCGATGAATACCGCAAGGTCGATACCGAGAGCGTGCAGGCGGTCAGCGACGCCGTCGCCAAGGCGGGGCGCGATCTCGGATTCGTAACTCTTGATGCAAAAGCCTTCGGATCGGCCAAGCCGATCTCGATCGACTATGCGGTGATGGAAAAGACCTCGCGGGCCGCGGTGGTGCCGGTTTCCTGCGGCTGGTCTGATGTCGGCTCCTGGCATGCGGTATGGGAATTGTCGGGTAAGGACGGCCAGGGCAACGCGGCGCAGGGCCAGGCCGTGTTCGAGGATTCCCGCAACTGCAACGTCTCGACCGATAGGGCGCTGGTGGCGCTGGAAGGCGTTGACGATCTGGTGGTGGTGGCAACGGTGGATGCGGTACTCGTCTCGCGTCAGAAAGATGCCAACGGGTTGAAGCGGCTGGTCGCAAAACTCAAGACCGTGGCGCCGCAGGTGACCGAGGATCATCTCAAGGTGCATCGCCCCTGGGGATCGTATCAATCGGTCGACATGGGCGAGCGTCACCAGGTCAAGCGGATCGTCGTGAAACCCGGCGGACGGCTCTCGCTGCAGAAGCATCACCACCGCTCCGAGCACTGGATCGTGGTGCGCGGCGCCGCGCGGGTGACGGTCAACGAAACCATCAAGATCGTGCACGAGAATGAATCGATCTATATCCCGATCGGCTCGGTTCACCGGCTGGAAAATCCCGGCAAGATCCTGCTCGAATTGATCGAGGTCCAGACCGGCAGCTATCTCGGCGAGGACGACATCATCCGCATCGAGGATGATTATCAGCGCACGTGATCCGGCCGGAACCGCCGGACGGCAGGGCGGATTCGCGGGCGGCCCCAGCCTCGTAATTTAACGGGTTTCGATATTCCCGGCCGCGCACCAAACGTGTAATTCTTTGAATCAAAACGTGTTTGGAGCGGTTGCCCGATCATTCGCCACATCTGTGGCGACGTGCTAGGAGAACCCACGGCGCGGGGCTGTGGGGCGGTCGCGCCGGTCAATTCTGGGGTTGCATTATATGGTTTCCAAGGGTTCCGCATCCGGTGTGAAAGCCGAGGCCAAACGCGCGCTTCGCATCGGTGTCATCGGCGCCGGCATCATGGGCAGCAATCATGCCCGCGTGCTGGCTGGTCTGCCGGATACGACGCTGGTCGGGATCGTCGATCCCTTGCCGGAGCATCGTGCGCGGGCCACCGAACTGGTCGGCTGCCGCGCTTTCGCAACCCTCGATGAATTGATCGCCGAAGGCGTCGATGCCGTCACCATCGCCGCGCCGACGCATCTTCACCACGAGATCGCGCTCGCCTGCATCGCGCGCGACATTCATATCCTGGTCGAAAAGCCGATCGCGTCCTCGGTGGAGGAGGGGCGGGAGATCGTCGCCGCCGCCGCCCGTGCCGGCGTGACCTTGATGGTCGGCCACGTCGAACGCTTCAACCCGGCCGTCGCCGCCATCAAGCAGGCGATCTCGGGCGAGGACATTCTGTCGATCGCGATCACGCGGGTCGGACCTTTTCCGCCGCGGATGTCGAATGTCGGTGTCGTGATTGATCTCGCCGTGCACGACATCGATCTGATCCGCTGGTTTACCGAGTCTGATATTGTGGAGGTGCAGCCGCAGCTCTCCAGCGCCGTCGCTGAGCGCGAGGATATCGCGCTGCTGCAGTTCCGGACCGCGTCCGGCGTGCTCGCCCATATCAACACCAACTGGCTGACGCCGTTCAAGGCGCGCAACGTCACCGTCGCGACGCGCGGCAAATATGTCATGGGCGACCTTCTCACCCGCCAGGTCACCGAGTGCTTCGGCTTCAAGCCGGATGGCAGCTATTCGATGCGTCATCTGCCGGTCGGCCATGACGAACCGCTGCGCGCCGAATTGATCGCGTTCCTGCAAGCGGTGCGCACCGGCGGCGTGCCCGCGGTGACCGGCGGCGAAGGCGTCGCCAGCCTCGAAATCGCGATCCGTTGCCTTGAGACGCCCGCCAAGCCCGCCGCGGCCTCCGCGCGCAAGGGACCGCGGCGTGTCGTCGGCTAGAGCGATCACGAATTGATGTCCGATTCCAAATCCCTATCTCAACCTCTGCAAGGCTCCAAGAACCAAGGCCCCATGAACCAGCACCTGCGTCCGGACCCCGTTCCCTTCATCGACGTCGCCTCGCAGCGCCGCCGGCTCGGCCCTTCCATCGACGAGGCGGTGGCCCGCGTGCTCGCCCATTGCCAGTTCATCAATGGCCCGGAAGTGACGCAGCTCGAGGCCGCGCTCGCGGCCTTCAGCGGCGCCAAGCATGTGGTGACCTGCGCCAGCGGCACCGATGCGCTGCTGATGGTGCTGATGGCCAGGAATGTCGGCCGCGGCGATGCGGTGCTGTGTCCGTCGTTTACATTTTGCGCGACCGGTGAAGCGGTGGCGCTGACCGGGGCGACGCCTGTTTTCGTCGATGTCGATGACGCGACCTTCAACATCGATGTGAATTCGCTCAAGCGCGGCATCGCGACCGCGAAGAGACTGGGCCTCAAGCCGCGGGCGGTGATCCCGGTCGACCTGTTCGGGCAAAGTGCGGACCATGACGCCATCGGCACGGTCGCGGAAGCCGAGGGCCTGTTCGTGCTGGATGACGCGGCGCAGGCCTTTGGCGCCAGCTACAAGGGCCGCCGCCTCGGCACCTTCGGCCTCGTCACCGCGACCAGCTTTTTCCCGGCCAAGCCGCTCGGCTGCTTTGGCGACGGCGGGGCTATTCTCACCGACGATGCGGAGCTGGCCGAAACGCTGCGCAGCATCCGCGTGCACGGCCAGGGCTCGGACAAATACGACAATGTCCGTCTCGGGCTGACCGGGCGGCTCGATACCATTCAGGCCGCGATCCTGATCGAAAAACTGAAAATCTTCGAAGACGAGATCGCGGCGCGCAACCTCGTCGCGCAGCGCTATGCGCAGGGTCTCGGCAATGTCGTGACCGTGCCCTATGTCGCCAGCGGAGCCACCTCGGTGTGGGCGCAATACACCATCCGGCTGCCGGCGGGCACCGATCGCAATGCATTCGCCGCTGTTCTGAAAGCGCAGGGCATTCCGACCGCGATCTATTATCCCAAATCGATGCACCAGCAGACCGCCTACCGGGATTATCCGGTCGCCGATGGCGGCCTGCCGGTATGCGAAAAGCTTTCGGATGATGTGATCAGCCTGCCGATGCATGCCTATCTCGATGAGCCGACGCAGGAGCGGATCATCAAGGCTGTGCGTGGCGCTGTTTCCACTTGATTTCGCCGTTTTGAAGCGAAGTTTTATGCGCTAGAAGCGGCGCATGCTCGGTCGTATTTTCACCGTTGGCGGCTATACGCTCCTTTCGCGGCTGACCGGCTTTGCACGCGACATCATGCTGGCGGCGATCCTCGGGGCCGGGCCGGTCGCCGACGCGTTTTTCGTGGCGCTGCGGCTGCCCAATCACTTCCGCGCCATCTTCGCCGAAGGCGCCTTCAATGCGGCGTTCGTGCCGGCCTATGCCCATGTCAACGGCGAGCGCGGCGAGACCTCGGCGAAATTGTTCGCCGGCCGCATCTTCACGCTGCTGTTTGTTTCGCAACTGGTGCTGCTGGTGGTGGCCTGGCTGTTCATGCCCCAGGCCATGAACGTCCTCGCGCCCGGCTTCACCGACGACGCCGAGCAGCGGCGGCTCGCG
>NZ_JBEKCZ010000119.1:0-23010 GCF_050014615.1 Bradyrhizobium sp.
CCATATTCTTCCGACGCCTGCGCGTTATGGCGGTTTTTTTCGAACTGGCTGATATCGGCGCCCGACATGAATGCCTTGTCGCCGGCGCCGGTCATGATCACGACGCGTACCTCGGGATCGTCGCGCAATTCTATCAGTGCGGTGCCCAGTCCGTCCCACATGTCGAGCGACATCGCGTTGCGCTTGTCCGGATTGTTGAAGGTGACGGTGCCGACGCCCTCGGTGACGCTCTGCAGGATCTTGCCGTCGGCGAAGGATTTGTCGGCGCTTTTCGGGACATCTAGCATGGGTGAGGCTTTCGGTAAGGACGGATGCGCCGGCCGAAATCCACCCGCGTGAAAGCCGGCCGTGTCCGCATTTTAGCCCAGCCTTCAGCGATGCGGGGGAATAATTGCCCCGCGCCAGACCGGCAACGGTCATTCCATAATGCTTATTGTGCGAGATGCGCCGTCAGCGGGTGATTGGCCGCCTTGTTGAAGAAGGCGGCTTCCTCGGCGGTGGCTTCCAGGAGCTGCTCGTCCTGGTCGTAGATGTCGTTGCGGAACTGGATCGTCTGGTCCCTGGTCATCCACGCCGTGAGATAGATCCAGGCCACCGGGACCTTTTTCGGCAGCACGATGTCCTCGCGCTGGCCGGTGGCGATGGCCGCGTCGATCGCGGCCCGGTTCCATTTCGGCATCTCTTCCTGCAGCAGCCAGGCCGCGAGATCGCGCACATTGTCGACCCGCGAGCAGCCATGGGAGTCGAAGCGGTAGTCGTCGCTGAACAGATTGCGCTGGTTGGTATCGTGCATGTACACCGAATAGGGGTTCGGCATGTCGATCTTGACGGCGCCGAGCGCATTCCAGGCGCCGTTTTGCTGGCGCACGGTGAAATTCGGCGTGTGCGTGCCGGACCAGTCCACCGAGTGGGGATCGATCGGATTGTCGTGCGCATCGAGCACGTCCATGTGCATGCGCGCGAGATAGTTCGGATCCTTGCGCATATGCGCCGAGATTTCGGTTTTCGAAATCGATGACGGCACGGTCCAGGTCGGGTTGAGGTTGACGCTGGTGATTTCAGCGGTCAGCGTCGGCGACGGCTTTTCGGTCTTGCCGACGATCACGCGATAGCGCCGCACCACCTTGTCGTTTTCGACCGCCTCGGCGAATGCCGCGGGCAGGTTCACCACCACGTAGCGTTGTCCAAACTGGAAGTTCATGTTTTCGAGCCGTTCCAGCGAGGCCTCGAGCTGCTTGATCCGCTTCTGCACGGGGACATTGAGGGCAGCCAGGGTGCGCGGGTTCACGGTGCCCGTCGGCGCCAGGCCGTGGCGCGACTGGAAGCGCATCACGGCTTCGGCGACAACCTCGTCAAACGGTCCGGTTGCCTTGTCGGCAGCGAGATCGCCGCTGATCAGCAGGCGCTGGCGCAGCAGGTCATCGTTTGGGCCCGGCGCGTCGAGCGCGAATTTGGCATCGGCGGGAATCATCGGCCATCCGCCGCGTACCGCCAGATCCGAATAACTCAGCGCCGCTTCCTGGATGCGCTGCGCCGTGCCTTCATCGAAGGTCGGTTCGTGCGATAGCGCCAGGGCTGCGGCGGAACGTGATTCAGGGGTCGATGCCGCCGCCGGCTTGATCGATGCGGCATGCGCCGCGGGGGTGGCAGCGCCCGCTGCCGCCACCTGCGGCGCGGTGCCGGCGTTTTGACCCAACGCCGGCGCGGCGGCAAGCATCGTGGCAATGGCAACGATGGTCATGGTTCGCATGTATGATGCCCCTGGAATGCGCCGCGATGGCGCTGGCGTGAAATCGACAGGCTCCGCCGCCGAAGCCGAACCAACGGGATCGGAGGCGATCCGCAATCAGGTCTAACAACAAATGTAACCCACGAAGGTTGCGTCCTGATTAAGTTGGCATCGCGGCTGTTGCGCCGCCGCAATGTCCGGATTCGAGGTTGGCGGCCTTGGATATGTCGCGGCGGCAGCTAATATGGTTCGCCAGGGCGCGTGCCGAACCAAAAGAAAATCCGCCCTCAGGGAGACCCCATGCCGTTGAGCCGCCGGGAGGCGATGGCCGGAATTGGCGGCGGGCTGGCTGTGCTGACCGGGCTGCCGGCCTTGACGATACAGAAAGCTTGGGCTGAGCCGGCCTATCCCAGCCAGGCCATCAAGCTGATCGTGCCTTATCCGGCGGGGGGCACCACCGACTTTCTCGGCCGCCTGGTCGCCGAGCAGTTCAGGACCGGCCTTGGCGCGACCGTCGTGGTCGAGAACAAACCGGGCGCGGCGACCGCGCTGGGAGCAGATCAGGTCGCGAGGTCGGCGCCGGATGGCTATACGCTGTTGCTGGCCACCTCGACCACGCTGGCCATCAACAAGGCGCTTTACCGCAAGCTGCCCTACGATCCGGTCCGGGATTTTACCCCGATCGCGCTGGTGGCCGGCGTCCCGTTCGCGCTGATCGTCAGCCCGTCGCTTCCGGTGAAAACGCTGAGCGAGTTCATCGCTTATGCCAAATCCAATCCGGGACTGGCCTATGGTTCGGCCGGCAACGGCAGTCCGCAGCATCTGGGCGCCGAAATGCTGAAGGCGGCGGCGGGAATCGATGTCCGGCACGTCTCGTATCGCGGCGGCGTGCCGGCGATGCTGGATGTGATTGCGGGACGCATTCCCTTCATGGTGGTGGATCTTCCCCTCGCGTTGCCGCAGATCCGTGAGGGCAAGGTGAGGGTGCTCGGGGTCACGACACCAGGTCGGGTCGCCGTGGCGCCGGAGATTCCGACGCTGAGTGAAGCCGGCCTGGCCGGGTTCGAACTCGTCCCATGGCAAGGCGTGGTGGCGCCCGCGGGCCTGCCCCGGACCATCGCCGATCGATTGGCCGCGCAGATCGCAACATTGCTGGCCGATCCGGCGACGCGCGACAGGCTGACGACGATGGCGCTGGAGCCATTGACTGGCTCCACGCCGGACAGTTTTGCAGCCTATGTCCGGGCCGAAGTCGACCGCTGGGCCGTTATCGTCAGGAATTCGGGCGCCGAACTGGAATGACTGAATTGACCGAAACCAATGTGCTGATCGTTGGCGCGGGGCCGGTCGGGCTCACGCTTGCGATTGATTTGGCGTGGCGAGGGATCGACGTCACGGTGGTGGAGACGCGCGCGCCGGCGGCGCCGCCGGAGCCGAAATGCAACCACGTCGCCGCCCGCACTATGGAAATATTCCGGCGGCTAGGTCTTGCCGAAAAGGTGCGCAACGCCGGTTTGCCCGCGGATTATCCGCACGACATCGTTTATCGCACTGCGTTCACGGGGCAGGAGCTGACGCGGATTCCGATCCCCTGCCGCCGCGATCGCTTCACAACCAAAGATGGTCCGGACTGCAACTGGCCGACGCCAGAGCCGCCGCATCGCATCAACCAGATATTTCTCGAGCCGATTCTGTTCGAGCATGCCGCCGCGCAGCCGCGCATCCGCATCATCAGCCGGACATCGGTCGAGGACGTGGTGGTGCAAGACACTTTCGCTGAGGTGGCGTTGCGCGATCTCGCAACCACCGCCGTCAGGCGCTTGCGCTGCCATTATCTCGTCGGCTGCGACGGCGCGCGCTCCATCGTCCGCAAGGCGATCGGCGCCGAACTGGCCGGCGACGCCGTCGTGCAGCGCGTGCAGTCGACCTATATCCGCGCCCCCGACCTGATCGATCGTCAGCACCATGAGCGCGCCTGGGGCACCGGCGTCATCAATCCCCGCCGCGCCGGCATGGTGTATGCGATCGACGGCCGCGAGCGCTGGCTGGTGCACAACTACATGAAGCCCGATGAGGGCGATTTCGATTCGGTGGATCGCGACGCCTGCATTCGAACCATCCTCGGCGTGGATGCGGACTTCCGCTACGACATCATCTCCAGGGAGGATTGGTACGGGCGCCGCCTGATCGCCGACAGGTTTCGCGACCGCTGCGCGTTCATCGCCGGCGATGCGGCGCATATCTGGGTGCCCTATGCCGGTTACGGCATGAACGCCGGGATTGCCGACGCCACCAACCTGTCCTGGTTGCTGGCCGCTCATCTCAACGGCTGGGCGCCGGTCTCCATTCTCGACGCCTATGAGGCGGAGCGTTGGCCGATCACCAGCCAGGTTTCGCGGTTTGCGATGTCGCACGCGGAGGCTGAAATTCGCCGCCGCGGCGCGGTGCCCGATGCAATCGAGGATGCGGGGTCGGAGGGTGAGCGTATACGGCGGGACGTCGGGCGTCTGAGCTACGAGATCAACGTCCAGCAATATGCCTGCGCCGGTCTCAACTTCGGCACCTATTATGATCGCTCACCGATCATTGCGTATGACGGCGCCGAACACCCGGCCTATACGATGGACAGCTATACGCCGTCGACGGTCCCGGGTTGCCGCACGCCGCATCTGTGGCTGGCGGATGGTCGCTCGCTCTACGACGCAATGGGGCCGGAGTTCACGCTGCTGCGGTTCGGTTCGGCCGTCGATGTTGCCGCGCTCCAGGCCGCGGCCCACAGCCGCGGGGTGCCGCTTCGCCTTCTCGACGTCGAACGACCGGCGACCGGCATCTTTTCTGACGCGCTGGTGTTGTCGCGACCGGACCAGCATGTGGCCTGGCGCGGCAACACACTGCCGGATGATCCGCGGGCGTTGATCGATCGTATCCGAGGCGCTTCAAACGGGATTCGCTAGGCGGCGGCCGCTCGGGCCGCCGATACCTGCCGATACCTTGGCGGACCAGGCGCTAGGCTTCGTTCGCGGCAATGGATTCCATCAAGGACACCAGCTGACGCTGTACGGTCTGATCCTTGATCTTGCTGTAGGCCCGCAGCAGCCTCAGGCTGAATGCGCTGTCCAGAAACAGCAGGCTCTCGACTTCCCGCGCCTTGCCGTCGCCATCGTAGAAGAATGTAACGGGCACATCGAGCGCAGTGGCGATTTGCTGAAGACGGGCGGCGCCGACGCGGTTGACCCCCTTCTCATATTTCTGAACCTGCTGGAAGCTGACGCCGAGCTGATCGCCGAGTTCCGCCTGCGAAATCCGCTGCTCGACACGCCGCAATCGAATGCGCTTGCCGAGTTCGATGTCCGGCTTTCCGGCGCTGCGCTGCTTCATCTTCTTTGCTACTGATTTGTTCATACTGTCTTTACCGTCCTTCGGTCGTGAAGCCCCCAACAGAAGGGCCGGGGTTCCCCCCTTATAGTAGGATATACTGCTTTGGGCGCGATTGAATCAATTCGTCCTTAAACCGCGGGAAACTTACGCTTATTGATGGATGATGGTCGTACTTCGATTTTGAGAGGTACAATGTTCCGCACCTCGCCGACCTATCTCCTGAGCAACGCTGTCTCCAGCGCCAGATGCATGCACAACCTGTTCCGCCCGCTAGGTTTGGAATTTGGCAGAATATTGAGCGAACCACAACCTCGGCGGGTTCAGGACGGACGCTTTTTGAACGTTTTTTGAACGTTTATAATTACCGTCCAGGCTGGCACCCCCGGGAAATTACGGGGAAAACCTGTGAATCGTGGCGTCATTGGGAGGCCACCGCGACGTCAGGCACAAGCCTCCAGGCACGACGCGTCGACGGCTTTCCATCGCGTCCACGCCGTTGCTCGTCCCGGACCGCGAGTTTTTTTCAAGGATGCAATGATTGGCATTCGAACGCGGCGGCCGCCGTGCTATTCTTGGCAAACCTTCTACCGTGTTGGCGGATCAAAGCCTCGGCGGCCTGGGCGTGCCGGATCTGTGGGCATCTCTCCGTCGAGCTTGGTCGAAGCATAACCTGATCGAAGCAACAACAATGTCACATAACTGTGCAACGGAAAAATTGACCGCGCCGTTTGGAAACCATCCGGACTATCTGGAGCGGGGAGGGGCTTATGAAAAAACCGACTGGATCACCTCGATTTTACCTTGCAAGTTCGGTAACGGAAAAAACGCTGGTGGCTAATTCAGAAGAACGAACACAGTCGATTTTGGTAACGCTTGAGGAGTGCCAGGCGGCTCTCGTCGCCGGCGGTAACCGGGAAACCGCGCAATTGGTGTCCGTGGCGATCCTTGAGCTTCGGATTAAACTCAATCGAATTGCAGACTCGGAATTGAAGGCGCTGTGCGATGCGATGGTGCGGGATGAAGCGTCGACGGAACAGCCGAGCGATCCGAAATCACCCCAAGGCCAGGGCGGACGCCCTCCGGTCTCGCTGAAGCTCGTCAAATAGCAACGATCCTTTGCCGCGACGGCTCTTCACGTTTTCGATAGAAGTCCGGTAACGCCGCGCCCGGACCGGCGTCAGCATTGCGCATTCCCTTACATCGGTTACATCAAGGGCATCATGGTTCACGATGTCACGATTCCCGCCGCGCTGATTGCCGGTCTGGTCAGCTTCCTGTCGCCCTGCGTGCTGCCGCTGGTGCCGCCCTATCTGATCTATCTGACCGGCGCGACCATCGAGCATGTCGCCAATGACGAGACACTGTCATCCGGTGATGATATCGGCCGTGATGTTCGTGCTCGGCTTTTCCACCGTGTTCGTGGCGCTCGGGGCCAGCGCGTCGCTGATCGGAAGCCTGATCCGCGCCTGGTCGGCCGAATTGTCGATCATCGCCGGCATTGTCATCATCGTGATGGGCCTGCACTTCCTCGGGCTGACGCGGATCGGTCTGCTGATGCGGGAGGGCCGGCTGACGGCGCCAAAACCGGTGGGATTATGGGGCGCCTATGTGATGGGTCTCGCCTTTGCATTCGGCTGGACGCCCTGCATCGGGCCCATCCTGGCGGCGATCCTGTCGGTGGCGGCGGCCGAGGCGACCGTGGCCAAAGGCGCGGGCCTGCTCGCGGTCTATTCCGCCGGGCTCGGGATTCCGTTTCTGATCGCGGCCTTCATGGTCGAACAGTTCTCCGCGCTGTTCGCGCGGATGAAACGCCATCTGGCCAATGTCGAGCGGGCGATGGGCGTCTTGATGGTGATCACCGGCATCGGCTTTCTCACCGGCAGCGTCTCCGCCGTCAGCATCTGGCTGCTCGAGACGTTCCCGGGCCTGCAGAATTTCGGCTAAAACCGCGTCAGCGAAACCGGAGCTAGAGATTGCTGTCGGTGATCGCCGTGTAGACCATGGTGCGCAGTTCGCGCCGGATCGGATAGGCGCTCGACGGCAGCACCTGGGTCATGAAGATGGCGATCAGCTGTTCTGCGGGATCGATCCAGAACGAGGTCGTTGCCGCGCCGCCCCAGGCATATTCGCCGGCGCTGCCGGGAATCAATGTCAGTGCGGGATTCATCGTCACCGAAAAGCCGAGACCGAAACCGATGCCGTTATAGGTCGCCTCGCTGAACAGTGATCGCGACATTTCCGGCAGATCGCGTCCGCCGGGCAGGTGGTTTGACGTCATCAGCGCCAGCGTCTTCGGGCCGAGCAGCCGGACACCGTCGAGTTCGCCGCCATTGAGCAGGGCGCGACAGAAGGTGAGATAATCGGCCGCGGTCGAGCACAAGCCGCCGCCCCCGGAAATGAATGACGGCCGCGACAGGAAAGAGCTGGTGGCCGGGTCATCCTGCAGGGTCAGGCCGCCTTTGCGATCGGTCGCGTGAAACGTCATGGCGCCTTGCGGACTAGCCGAGTAGCAGGCCGCGAACCGATGCGCCTTGTCGGCCGGCACGAAGAAGTCGGTATCTTTCATCTTGAGTGGATCGAGGATGCGCTGCTTCAGAAACTGTTCGAACGGCTGGCCGCTGATTTTGCCGATCAGATAGCCGATCACATCGGTCGAGACGGAATAGTTCCAGGCCTCGCCGGGCGAAAATTCCAGCGGAATTTTGGCCAGGTCATCGATCATCGATTGCAGCGTTCCCGCTTTCTCGACCTCGCCGATCTTCATTTCGCGATAGGCCGCATCCACATTGGAGCGCTGCTGGAAGCCGTAAGTCAGGCCGGAAGTATGGCGCAGAAGATCCACGATCAGCATCGGCCGCGATGGCGGTTTGGCCAGAAAGGCCGGCACCGTCCCGGCCTGGAAAACGCCAAGGTTCTTCCATTCCGGGATGTATTTATGGACGGGCTCGTCGAGCGCGACACGGCCTTCCTCGACCAGCATCATGAAGGCCACCGAGGTGATCGGTTTGGTCATCGAATAGATGCGAAAAATGGTGTCGTCCTTCATGGCCGCCTTGCGCTCGAGGTCGGCAAAGCCCTGCACCGCGCTGTGCACGACCTTGCCGCGGCGGTAGACCAGGAGCTGCGTTCCCGGAAAGCGGCCGGCATCGATGTAGCGATGCTTCAGATGGTCTTCGAGACGGTTGAAGGCGGCCTTGGACATGCCGGCGGATTCGGGCGAGGCGGGGGCTAACATCGGAATGCTCTCCGGAAGCTGACGCGGGGCTGCCTTGATAGCCGAAAAGTGCGTCCTGTTCCAACCGCAGCCCGCTTACCATGGCCGGATCGCTGGTGTAGACTTGTATTAGCAATGGCGTAACCCGCAGGACAGCAACATGCCCCAATTCAACGACACCGAACTCACCGCCGCCGTGATCCGCAGCTTTGAGGAGACGCCGGACCCGCGTGTCAAGTTTCTGATGGAAGAACTGGTCAAATCGCTGCACGATTATGTCCGCAGGACCGATCTCACCTTCGGCGAATGGGAATACGCGATCGATTTTCTGACCCGCACCGGCCAGAAATGCACCCCGAGCCGGCAGGAATTCATCCTGCTGTCGGATGTGCTCGGGGTTTCGATGCTGGTCGATGCCGTGAACCATCGCGAACGCGAAGGCGCCACCCAGACCACCGTGCTCGGCCCGTTCTATGTCGGCGAGCACAAGGCGATGCCGCACGGCACGGATATCTCCGCCAATCTGCAGGGCGAGCGGATGTTTGTGCAGAGCCAGGTGACGGATCTCGGGGGCAAACCGCTGGCGGGCGTTCCGGTGGATGTCTGGCATGCCGACGACGACGGCTACTATGATTCGCAAAAGCCGGACTACGAAACCCAGGGGCCGTCATCGCGGGCGCGGTTCGTCACCGACGCCGATGGCCGGTTTTTCTTTCGTACCATTCTGCCCTGCAGCTATCCGATCCCGACCGACGGCCCGGTCGGAGAGATGATCCTGCAGGTCCGGCGTCATCCGATGCGGCCGGCGCATGTGCACTTTCTCGTCAATGCGCCCGGCTACGAGCCGCTGGTCACCCATGTCTTCATCGAGGGCGACAAATATCTCGATACCGACGTCGTGTTCGGGGTCAAGGACGACCTGATTTCCAAGATCGAGAAGCGCACCGATCCTGTCATGCCCGACGGCAAGCCGGCGGCCACCACGCCGTGGCATTTGATGACCTATAATTTTCGCATGAAGCCGGGCCAGGGAACGGCGCCGAAGCCGATGATGGCGGTGACCGAAGACGCCTGAAAATCGGGCTCGGATCTTCTGCTCATTTGTTGTGCGGCGCACAACAAATGAGCGAATCGCAAATTTTGGCGGCGGATCGCGGTCGGTAGGCGGTGACGATCCTACCTATAACTTATTATAATATATCTTCTTTTCGCGATACGGCGGCTTGGCACAAAGCTTGAATAGCTAGTGCTGACGCCATTGATGCCGTCCATCGAAACCAATCATCCGATTTGTAAACCGCCAGACTGGGGCCTCCCCAGAGCGCGCCTCTATGTCCTCAAGCGCGATCCCCCGATGGCCGCACCAACGCCGTTCAGAAAGGAACGCCTTAATGAGCAAGCAGAACCCGAGCTGGATTTCAGAATGGAAGCCGGAGGATGAGACGTTCTGGAACGCCACCGGCAAGGTCGTCGCCCGCCGCAATCTGATCTGGTCGATTGTTGCGGAGCATATCGGGTTTTCCGTCTGGCTGATCTGGAGCATCGTCGCCACCAAACTGCCGGCGGCCGGGTTCCACTACACCACCGACCAACTGTTTCAACTCGTGGCGATCCCCGGACTGATCGGCTCGCTGATGCGATTTCCGTACACCTTCGCCGTCACGATGTTCGGCGGCCGCAACTGGACCATCTTCAGTGCTTCGGTGCTTTTCATCCCGACCTTTGGGCTGGCTTATTTCGTCAGCCAGCCGGAGACCCCGTTCTGGCTGATGCTGCTGGTGGCTTCCACCGCCGGTCTCGGCGGCGGCAACTTCGCCTCCAGCATGGCCAATATCTCGTTCTTCTATCCCGATCGCATGAAAGGCTGGGCGCTCGGCCTCAACGCGGCTGGCGGAAATATCGGCGTCAGCAGCGTGCAATTGCTCACGCCCATTCTGATGGGGGTCGGCCTGATCAACCTTTACCAGGCAGCCCCGGTGTCGGGGGTCTATCTGCAGAATGCCGGCCTGATGTGGGTTCTGCCGCTGATCATCGCGATATCAGGCGCCGTGTTCTTCATGAACAACCTGACCTCGGCCAAGTCCTCGTTCAAGGACCAGCTCGCGATCGTCGGGAACAAGCATACCTGGATCATGTCCTTCATCTACATCGGGACGTTCGGCTCCTTCATCGGTTACTCGGCTGCCTTCCCGCTGCTGATCAAGACACAATTTCCGGCGGTCACGATCGCCATCGCGTTCCTCGGACCGCTGGTCGGCTCATTGTCGCGTCCGCTCGGCGGCCTGCTGGCCGACAAGATCGGCGGCGCGATCATCACGTTCTGGAATTTCATCGTGATGGGGGCCGCCACGATTGGCGTGCTGTACTTCGTGGGGATCAAGGACTTCACGGGATTCCTGTCGATGTTTCTCATCATCTTCGTGACCACCGGTATAGGCAACGGTTCAACCTACCGGATGATTCCGTCGATCTTCCGCGAGGAGAATCTTCGAAAGGCAAAGGGCACCGGCGAAGCCGGCCGGGCGCTTGCCCTCAAGACCGCCAGCATCGAGAGCGGTGCTGCGGTCGGATTCATCGGCGCGATCGGTGCCTGCGGCGGTTACCTGATCCCGAGCGGTTTCGGCAAATCGATCGCCATGACCGGCGGTCCGCAACTGGCGTTGGTGATCTATCTCGGATTCTACGCGGTCTGCCTCGCACTGACCTGGTGGTTCTACCTGCGCAGGAGCCCGGTCACATCGGGTGCGACCAGCCTCGCGGAAGCGCGGATCTGAACAAGCGTGCTGACTAACCTCTCCCCGCCAGCGGGGAGAGGGATCCGAAACAGCCAGAAAGCAGGAGGAAAACATGACACCAGACCAGGTCAAACTCGTGCAGCAGAGCTTCGCCAAGGTCGCGCCGATTTCGGAAACCGCGGCAGTGCTGTTCTACGACCGGCTATTCGAGGTCGCGCCGCAGGTGAAGGCGATGTTTCCCGCCGATATGACCGAGCAGCGTCGTAAACTGATGATGATGCTGGCCGCCGTGGTCAACGGTCTCGGCGATCTGCCCTCGATCCTGCCGGCCGCGAGCGCGCTGGCCAAGCGCCATGTCGGCTACGGCGCCAAGGCCGAGCACTATCCCGTCGTCGGCTCAGCCTTGCTGTGGACACTGGAAAAGGGACTTGGCGACGGCTGGACGCCCGAAATCGCCGACGCCTGGACCGCGGCTTACGGGACGCTGTCCGGTTACATGATTTCCGAAGCTTACGGTCGTTCGCAAGCGGCCGAGTAAGGATACGCCGTGAGCGAACCGCTGGTGATCGTCGGCAATGGAATGGCGGCAGCGCGTCTGGTCGACGAACTGGCGAAGGTTGCGCTCGGGCGCTACGCCATCGCCGTGATCGGCGACGAGCCGCGGCTGGCCTATAACCGCGTGCTGCTGTCGTCGGTGCTCGCGGGCGAGACCGCGTCCCACGACATCGAGCTCAAGCCAGCCCATTGGTGGCGCGATCGCGGCGTCACCTTGAAATATGGCTGCGCCGTCACCGAGATCGATGTCGGCCGCCGCGAACTCAAGATCGCCAATGAGGAAAGCGTCGGGTTTTCCAAGCTGGTTCTTGCCACCGGCTCGACGCCGCTGCGGCTCAACGTGCCCGGCGCCGAACTTTCCGGCGTACACACGTTTCGCGACAGTCGCGATGTCGATCTCTTGCTGACACTCGCCGCCCAGAAGAAACGCGTCGTCGTGGTCGGCGGCGGATTGCTGGGACTGGAAGCCGCCTACGGCCTGGCCAAGGCGGGCGCGCCGGTGACCCTGATCCATCTGATGGACCGGCTGATGGAGCGCCAGCTCGATCCACCGGCGGGAGAACTGCTGAAATCCCTGGTCGAGCGCAAGGGCATCGAGGTCGTGCTCAATGCCAACACCGCGCGTATTCACGGCGAGACCCATGTCGAAGGCGTCGAACTGACGGACGGACGCCGGATCGACGCCGACGCGGTGATCTTCGCCGCCGGCATTCGACCGAATATCGCGCTGGCCAGGGACGCCGGCATTGCCGTCAATCGCGGCATCGTCGTCGACGATCATCTGCAAACCGGCGCACCTGATATCTTCGCGCTTGGCGAATGCGCCGAGCATCGCGGCATCTGTTACGGCCTGGTCGAACCGGCTTACGAGCAGGGGCGCGTGCTGGCGCAGCATCTGGCCGGCAGGACGAGCGCCAATTATAGCGGCAGCGTCGTGGCGACCAATCTGAAGGTCTCCGGCGTCAGCGTGTTTTCCGCGGGCGACTTCCTCGGCAGCGAAGGCAGCGAAGCCATCGTGCTCAGCGATGTCAGGCGCGGTGCCTACAAGAAGCTGGTGATATCCGAGGGCCGGCTGACCGGCGCGGTGCTGGTCGGCGAGACCGGGGATGCGCTCTGGTATCTCGAATTGATCCGCAACCGGCAATCCATCGCCGCCATTCGCGCCGATATGATGTTCGGACGCCCGCTCCCGATCCTGTCGAAGGCGGCATGACCCGATGACCGGATTACCGCGATGACGGCCGTCGATCCCGCCCTGCGCGCCACGCGCACCACCTGTCCGTATTGCGGCGTCGGCTGCGGCGTGTTGGCGACCGCAGATGGTCGTGGCGGTGCCGCGGTATCGGGAGATCCCGAGCACCCGGCCAATTTCGGAAAGCTGTGCTCGAAAGGCTCCGCGCTCGGCGAAACCCTCGGCCTTGAGGAGCGCTTGCTCTATCCGATGATTCGCGTCAGCAAGGGCTCGATGGAGCGGGTGGCCTGGACCGACGCGCTCGACCATGTCGCGCACCGGTTTGCGCATATCATCAAACGCGATGGCCCCGGCGCGGTGGCATTTTATCTCTCCGGGCAGTTGTTGACCGAGGACTATTACGTCGCCAACAAGCTGATGAAGGGATTCATCGGCAGCGCCAATGTCGATACCAATTCGCGCCTGTGCATGGCGTCGTCGGTCGCGGGCCATCGCCGTGCCTTCGGCGCCGATACCGTGCCCGGTTGCTATGAAGACCTCGACGAGGCCGATCTGTTGGTGCTGGTCGGCTCCAACGCGGCATGGTGCCATCCGGTTCTGTTCCAGCGCATGCTCGTCAACAAGCAACGACGCGGTGCGCGCATCGTCGTGATCGATCCGCGCCGGACCGATACCGCCGGAGATGCCGACCTGTTTCTGGGATTGAAGCCCGGTACTGATACTGCGCTGTTTTCCGGATTGCTGGTGCATCTCGCCGACAGCGGCGCGCTCGACCATAACTACATTGAAAGTCATACCAGCGGTTTCGAAGAGGCGCTGGCGCTGGCGCGGGCCCGCGGCATGGCCGGCAGTGCGGCCGCGACCGCATTGGCGACGGGCCTCTCCGAAGCGGATGTCGCGGCGTTTTTCCAGATGTTCGGCGATACGCCGCGCGTCGTCACGTTGTATTCGCAGGGCGTCAACCAGTCGGCGCAGGGCACCGACAAGGTCAATGCCATCGTCAATTGCCACCTCGCCACGGGACGGATCGGCAAGCCAGGTGCGTCGCCATTTTCGCTGACCGGGCAGCCCAATGCGATGGGCGGCCGCGAGGTCGGCGGCCTCGCCAATCAGCTCGCCGCGCATATGGGTTTCACGCCGCCGGACATCGACCGCGTGCGCCGGTTCTGGAAAGCGCCGCGCATCGCGACCCATGAAGGGCTGAAGGCGGTCCAGATGTTCGAGGCGATCGCGCGGGGCGAAATCAAGGCGCTATGGGTGATGGGCACCAACCCGGCGGTGTCGTTACCGGACGCCGACGCCGCGCGCGCCGCGCTGAAGAAGCTCGAGCTGTTCGTGATTTCGGAGAACGTCGGCTCCAACGACACCGTCAATGCCGGCGCGCATGTGTTGCTGCCGGCGCAGGCGTGGGGAGAGAAATCCGGAACCGTGACCAATTCGGAACGGCGCATCTCCCGGCAGCGCGCGTTCCTGACCCCGCCCGGTGAAACCAAACCGGATTGGTGGATCGTCAGCGAGGTGGCCAAGCGTCTCGGCTTTGGCGCGGCATTCGCGTTCAATTCGCCGGCCGAAGTGTTTCGCGAACATGCCGCTCTGTCGGCATTCGAGAACAGCGGCGGCCGCGATTTCGATATCGGGGCGTTGAAATCGCTGTCGGACGAGGCGTTCGATGCGATGGCGCCGGTGCTGTGGCCGCACCGCCTTGGCGATACCGAGCCGCAGCAGCGGTTTTTCGCCGACGGCAGCTTTTTTTCCAACGACCAAAAAGCCCGCTTCATCGCGCCGGAAATTCCGGCGCTGCGAACCGAGACCACCGCCGGACGGCCGCTGCGGCTGAATACCGGCCGCATCCGCGACCAATGGCACACTATGACGCGCACCGGCATCAGCCCCCGGCTGGGCCAGCATCTGCCCGAGCCGTTCGTCGAGATTCATCCCGACGACGCGTCGCGGTCGGGGGTCGTCGATGGCGGCTTCGCGCGCGTTGTCACCGACTACGGGCAATGCCTGCTGCGTGTTGTGGTCAGTGAACGGCAGCAGCGTGGCATGCTGTTCGCGCCGATCCATTGGAGCGAGGCGACGGCGTCGGCCGCGCGGGTGGGGGCGCTGGTGGCGCCGTTCACCGATCCGTTTTCCGGCCAGCCCGAAAACAAGGCGACGCCGGCGTCCATCGTGCCTTACGAATATGTGTTCCGCGGCTTTGCGCTGTCGCGCGTGCAACTGCCATTGCCTGACCACGCCTGGTGGGCGCGTGTCACCGTCACCGGCGGCTATGGCTATCTGCTCGCCGACAATGCCGATCTCAGGGGGTGGCAGGCTTGGTTGCGGTCGGTCGCCGGCAGCGATCTTGCCGAATACAGGGACTTTGGCGGCGGCGTCTACCGCGCGGCCTCGTTTGCCGCGGGCCAGATCGAAACCTGCCTGTTCATGGGCCCCGCACGGGATGCCGGCGACTGGAACGTCGTCAAGAGCCTGTTTGGGGCCGGCACCCTCAGCGACGATCAGCGCCGCACGCTGCTGTCGGGCAAGTCGATGGACGGGCTCGCCAGCGCCGGCCCCATTGTCTGCGCCTGTTTCGGGGTCGGCCGCACTACGATCTGCGACGCCATCGCTGCGGGCGCTGCTTCCGCCGCCGAGATCGGCGCGCGGCTCAAGGCCGGTACCAATTGCGGCTCGTGCATTCCGGAATTGAAGCGCCTGATCGCGCAGGTCGATGTTGCCGGTGCCTCGGCAAATCCCGAACAACGCCGGCTGGCGGTTGCGGCGAACTGACCAGAGCTCTAGCCGCCCTTGACGGCTCCCGCCGTCAGCCCTGCCACGATCTGGCGCTGCGCGAAAACCGTCAACAGCAGCACCGGCAGGGTGACGATCAGCGCCGCTGCGGCGAGCGGCCCCCAGCTCAACTGGTCGAAGGAAATCATGTTGTAGACGGCGACCGGCAGCGTGCGCGTCTCGCGCCCGGCCAGCACGATGCCGAACACGAAATTGTTCCAGGAGAAGATCACCGCGAGGATAAAGGCGACCGCGATGCCGGGCCGGGCGATCGGCAGCGCCACGTAACGAAACACCTGCCAGCGGGTGGCGCCGTCGATCAGCGCCGATTCCTCGAGCTCCATCGGCGTGGTCTCGAAATAGCCGATCATGATCCAGATCACGATCGGCACCGTCACCACGAGATGGATGATGATCTGCGGCCAGAGCGTGCCGAGCAGGTCAAGCCATTGGAACAGCAGAAACAGAGGAATGAGATAGGACAGGCCAGGCGTGATGCGCGCGATCAGGATTACCACCGCCGCCTTGTGGGCGCGCATACGGGCGAGGCCGTAGCCCGCGGGCACGCCGACCAGCAGCGCGAATGCGGTCGAAGCCCCCGTCACGATCAGGCTGTTGGTGAAATAGGTCGAGAACCGCTTGGAGTCGAGAACCGCCGCATAGTTGCCCCAGTTGAAGTGCTCGGGGATGAAGACTGGCGGATACGACGCGTTGTCGATCTCGAATTTGACCGACAGCGACAACATCCAGACGAAGAACAGCACCGCCGGCGAGACGATCACAAACAGCGCGAAGGCAAGGCCGATCCGGCCAAGCAGGCGTCGGAGCCGGCTCATGCGGAGCCTCCCGCGTCGTTCCAGTGGGTGCTTTGGCGCAGCCGAAGCAGCGCGCCGGCGAGTGCGACGATCAGGGCGAAGAAGACCACCACGATCGCGGAGGCGTATCCGACATCGTAATAAACGAAGGCAACGCTGTAGAGATAGAGGTTGATCGTTTCCGAGGCGCTGCCGGGGCCGCCCTGGGTAATGGCGAAGATGATGTCGAAACTCTTCACCGCGTCAATCATGCGGATCATGGATGCGATGAAGAGGAACGGCATGATCAGCGGCAACGAGATGTAGCGGAATATCTGCCAGCGGGTGGCGCCGTCGATCAGCGCGCTCTCATAGGGCTCGGCCGGAATCGCGGCAAGCCCGCCCAGCACGATCAGCATCACCAAGGGGGTCCACTGCCAGGTTTCGACCATCACCAGCGAAGGAATGACGGTCGCGGGATGAAACACCCACAATTGCGGCGGCAGGCCGACCAGCGACAGCAGGTAATTGAGGATACCGAGTTGGGGGTGGAACATCATCGTCCACACCAGCGCGATCGCGACCGGGGTCGCCATCATCGGCAGAATGAAGAGGCCGCGCAGGAAGCCACGCATCGGAAATTTGGCGTGAAACACCACCGCGGCGAGCGTGCCGAACACGACCGGCAGCACCACCGACAGGGCGGTATAGACCAGCGTGTGCCACACCGACTCGACGAAACGCGTATCACTCGGCAGCCGGATGTAATTCGAAAGCCCGACGAAGGTCGGCGGCGCGCCGACCTTCCATTCGTGCAGACTCATCCAGATCGTGAACAGCCAGGGAAATATGATGATCGCGAGCACCACGACCAGCGCCGGCACCACGAACGGCCAGTACGACGGTCGCCGCCATTGTTCTTGAGGCGCGGCTGCCTTTTCAGAGGCCGCCGGACCGGCTTGGGATATTGCGCTCACGCTTTCTCGCTGCGTTCCAGGATCGGACGAAATTGCTCATGGGCTTTTTTCAATTCCGTGGCGGGGTCGCCGCCTGACAGCGTTGCGGTAAGCGCCGCGCCGACGAGATCGCGGAATTCGGCGACCGGGACCACAACCGGGAGGCCGAGCTTGCTGATCCTGGCGGAGTCGATCACGGACTGCAGCCATTCCTGGTTCTTGACCCCTTTGCGGACCTCGGGGTCGTCGAGCACGGAGTTGCGGAATGGCACGCCGCCGCCGGCCTGCAGCAACCGCGTACCCTGCGCCTTCGAAACAGCCCATTGGCAAAGCAGATAGGCGGCTTCCTTGTTCTTGCTCGCGGCCGCGATGCCGATGCCGTCGCCATAGGTCGACGAATATTGCCCTTTGGGTCCGGCGGGCACCACCGTATAGCCGACTTTGCCGACGACGCGCGACGCGGCCGGATCCTCCAGCGGCGGTGCCCAGCCGTCGGCGTCGATCCACATCGCCGAACGCCCTTGCGTAAAGGAGGCCATCGATTCCATCCAGTTGAAGCCGGCTACCCCGGGAGGTGCGGCTTTGGTCAGCAGCGTTTGATAGAGTTTTGTCGCCTCGACGGCTTCCGGGCCGTCAGTCAGGATGTTGCCATTGTTGTCGAGGAACTCGCCGCCATAGTTGAGGTAGAAATTCGTCCACAGCGCCATGTTGGCATTGCGCAGGCCGCGCCCGACGAAACCGAACGTGCCTTCCTTGGGATCGGTGAGCTTCTCGGCTGCCGCAACCATCTCGTCCAGCGTCTTCGGCACCGCGACGCCCTTCTTCTGGAACAGCTCCTTGTTGTAATAGAGGATGAAGTAGTCGACCGACCACGGCAGCGACAGCATCTGGCCCTTGTTGTTCTTGGCATACTGAATCCCGGCAGCGGAGAAATCGCTCTCGACGAGATCGGGCGCGGTGAGATTCGGGTTCTTCATGTATCCGGAGATGTCGGCGAGCCAGCCGGCCTTCTCGAACTGGCGCTTCTGCACGTGATAACTGACATGAACGACGTCGAAGCTCGGCTTGCCGGACGCGAGTTCGATCACGCATTTCTGCCGCTGCTGCTGCTCGGGAATCTGCTCCGACTCGACTTCAATGCCGGTCAGCTCGGTGAATTCCCTGATGTTCTTTTGCAGGTTGTCGCCACGCGGACCCTTGGCCAGAATCACTTCCAGCCTGGTGCCGGCATACTTCTTCCACTGCACGTCGGCGCGCGCGGGAAATCCGGTAAGGCTGAGTGCACTTGCTGCCATTGTCCCCTGCAACAGGGAACGCCGGGACGGGCCAAAAAGGGCCATATCATATCCTCCCTGGATCCGCCTTTGATGGCGGTGATTATTTAGTCGAAATGTTCGGCATTAGCCCGGCCGGTTGGTGCGCCCGGTACCGCACTGATAGCACGCTGCGGGATCGGGACAAGAACGTCATACTATTTCGATGCATCTGCTTTCCGCGCTCGGCTCGTCCCACAATATCGACGGCGCGGATATGCTCATTTATGCTGCAGCCCAGCACGCCCACCGACGCCAACCGGCCGGGTCAACCGACCGACTGTATTGCGAGGAAATCTTGAAGCAGAAAAAATTCGGCAGCCGCGGTCCAGATGTATCCGTGATCGGGCAGGGCACCTGGTATATCGACCAGGGCCATCGCAAAACCGCGGTCGCCGCCCTGCGCCGTGGCGTCGATCTCGGCATGACCCATATCGATACCGCCGAGATGTACGGCGATGCGGAACTGGTGATCGCCGAAGCCATTGCCGGGCGGCGCGACGAGGTTTTTCTGGTCTCGAAAGTGTTGCCGAGCAACGCCTCGCGGCGCGGCACCATCACGGCCTGCGAACGCTCGCTGAAGCGGCTGAAAACCGACCGGCTCGATGGCTATCTCCTGCATTGGCGCGGATCATATCCTTTGGCCGAGACCGTCGCGGCGTTCGAGGAGCTGGTCAGCGCGGGAAAAATCCGCGCCTGGGGCGTCAGCAATTTCGACAGCGACGACCTCGACGAGGTGCTGGCGGTGGCAGGCGAAGGCAAGATCGCCTGCAACCAGGTGCTCTATCATCTGCAGGAGCGCGCGATCGAGCATGCGGTGATTCCGTGGTGCGCGCAGCACGGCGTCGCGGTGGTAGCTTATTCGCCGTTCGGTCACGATGATTTTCCGTCGCCGCGCAGCGCAGCGGGCGAGATCCTGCAGGGCATTGCGAAAGCGCATGGCGTGTCGGCGCGCCAGGCGGCGCTGGGTTTTCTGACGCGCGAAACTTCTGTGCTCGCGATTCCGAAAGCCTCGACACCGGATCATGCCGCCGACAATGCCGCGGCGGGGAAACTGATGCTGAGCGCAGCCGAGATCGCCATGCTGGACCAGGCCTTTCCGCGTGGTCCGAAGCCGCGCGGGCTGCCGATGCTGTAGCCGTTGCGGCGCGGCCCGCCACCGCGCCCAATCATGCATATCGGCTTCCTGTTTTCGGACCTTGCCGATGCCGGGCAATTATCGTCCTTTGGCCGCTCACCCGATTCGATCATTCCTGCGCCCGAGCTCACCCGTGACCCCGCCATCCGCAGCCGCCAGGCTGGACAGCGCCGCATTGCCTTTGCCCGAGAAAAAGCTGGTGGGACGCACCGCGCCCGCGCGCGCCGACCGGCCGTTCCGTGGCATTGCGCTGATCCTCGCCTCGACCGTGTTTTTGGGGCTCTCGGATGTGACGTCGAAATATCTGTCGGCGACGTTGCCGTCGATCGAGATCGCCTGGATCAGGTTTCTGGTGTTCGCGCTGGTGATGGTCCCGGCGATGCTGCCGGGTTTGCGTTTATTCGCATTGCGAACCGCGCGTCCCGGTTTGCAGGTGATGCGCGGCGTCGCCTTGCTCGGTTCCTCGCTGTTTTTCATTTCCGGCCTGCGGTTTCTCCCGATCGCCGAAGCATCCGCGACCGGCTTTGTCTCACCGCTGCTCGTCACCGCGTTGTCGATCGTGTTTCTCGGAGAAAGCGTCGGTGTCCGCCGCTGGCTGGCGACCGCGGTCGGACTGATCGGCGTGCTGATCATCCTGCGGCCGGGCTCCAGCGCGTTTAATCCGGCCGCGTTTTTCCCGCTGGTGTCGGCGCTGTCCTGGGCCTGCATGTTGATCATGACGCGGATGATGAGCGGACGCGAAGCCGTCATGACCACGATGACCTATTCGTCGATTGTCGGCCTCGGCATTCTCACCGCGCTGGTCCCGTTGGTCTGGGTGGCGCCGAGCTGGCACGATATTGTTTTCGGAATTCTGATCGGCGTGGCGTCGACCGCGGGGCAGTGGATCGTCGTGCTGGCCTTTCGCTACGCCGACGCGTCGGTGCTGGCACCGTTTTCGTACACCCAGCTGTTGTGGGTCAGCATCCTCGGCTTTCTGGTGTTCGGCGAAGTGCCTGATGTCTGGACCGTGACCGGCGCCATCTTCGTTGTCGCCAGCGGTCTCTATACCGCGCACCGCGAGCGGCTGCGGCGCTCGCAGCTTGTTCTGCTCGAGGCCGAGCCGTCTCCCAACGCCTGAGGCTGGTCCTCACACCGGCAGCGCGATTGAATATTTCACCTGGCTGAGCGCGAAACTCGATTCGATCGAGGCGATGCCGTCGAGCCGTGTCAGCTTGTTTTTCAGAAACGCCTCATACGATGACAGGTCGGCGGCGACGACGCGCAGCAGATAGTCGCGGTTGCCGGTCATCAGATAGCATTCCAGCACCTCGTCCCATTTCGAGATCGCTTTGGCGAACCGGTTGAGGTCCTCCTCCTTCTGCCGCGCCAGCTTGATCGAGATGAAGACGCTGACATGCAGGCCGAGCGATTTCTGGTCGACGGTGGCGATGTAGCGCGAGATCACGCCGCGCTCCTCGAGCAGCTTGACCCGGCGGTGACAGGGCGAGACCGACAGGCCGACCTTGTCGGCGAGTTCCTGCATGGTGGTGCGGCTGTCGGATTGCAGCAGGCCGAGGATTTTGCGGTCGATGGCATCGAGCGTGGGCATTGGGATAAACTCTGTTTAATGGACCATATATTGGTAATTTATCCCAATCCGGAGCGGTATGTCGCGAAAATTTGAGATTTTTGATGCGGGCCTGCCCGTTAATATCGCGCGGTAGCCACGGTGCAGGGAGACCCGCCATGCCGACCGAACCCGCACGCCTTGACATGCTGTCCGCGCTGGCGCGCAAAGTGCTGTGGCTGTCGTCGTGGACCATCCACCACGCCAATCACATCCGGCCGAATGTCGATGGCCTCAAGGTCGGCGGCCATCAGGCCTCCTCGGCGTCGCTCGCCACCATCATGTCGGCGCTGTATTTCTCGGTGCTGCGGCCGCAGGATCGCGTCGCGGTGAAGCCGCATGCGAGCCCGGTGTTTCACGCCATCCAGTACCTGTTCGGTCACCAGACCCGCGACAAGCTGGAAAATTTTCGCGGCTTCAAGGGCGCGCAGTCCTATCCGTCGCGCACCAAGGACACCGACGACGTCGATTTTTCCACGGGCTCCGTGGGCCTTGGTGTCGCCCAGACCTTGTTCGCCTCGCTGGTGCAGGATTACGTCAAAGCGCATGGCTGGATGACGGACCGCCCGGAGGGGCGGATGATCGCGCTGGTCGGCGACGCCGAGATGGACGAAGGCAACATCTTCGAGGCGCTGCTGGAGGGCTGGAAGCACGGGCTGCGCAATACCTGGTGGGTGGTCGACTACAATCGCCAGAGTCTCGACGCGGTGGTGCGCGAGGGATTGTGGGAGAAGTTCGAATCCATGTTCCGCAATTTCGGCTGGGACGTGGTGATCGTGAAATACGGCCGGCTGATGCGCGCGGCGTTCGCCGAGCCCGGCGGCGAAGCGCTGAAGCGCTGGATCGACAACTGCCCGAACCAGATGTACGCGGCATTGTGTTTTCAGGGCGGGGCGGCGTTCCGCAAGCACTTGCGCGATGAAATCGGCGACCAGGGCGCGGTGTCGCAACTGATCGAGCGGCGCAGCGATGACGAATTGCTGGCGCTGATGTCCAATCTCGGCGGCCATGACATGGCCAGCATGATCGAGGCATTCGAGGCCATCGATCACGATCGTCCCGTCTGCTTTATCGCCTACACCATCAAGGGCGTCGGGCTGCCGTTCCAGGGCCACAAGGACAATCATGCGGGCTTGATGACGGTCACCCAGATGGAGAAATGGCGCGGCGCGCAGAACATCCGGCCCGGACATGAGTGGGAAAAATTCGAGGGACTGTCGCAGCCACCGGCGGCGCTGGAGGCGTTTCTGGCGGAAGCACCGTTCAACCGCGACGGCCGGCGCCGCCTCAGCGCGCCTGTGATCGAGGTGCCGGAGCGGCTGGCATTCACGCCGTCGCCGCAGATGTCCACGCAGCAGGGTTTTGGGCTGGTGCTCAATGAACTCGCGCGCGGCGAGACCGAATTGGCCGCGCGCATCGTCACGGCATCGCCCGACGTCACGGTGTCGACCAATCTCGGTGCCTGGGTCAACCGCCGCGGACTGTTCGCGCGCGCCGAGAAGGCCGATCTGTTCCGCAGCGAGAAGATCCCCTCGACCTTCAACTGGGATTTTTCTCCTGACGGACAGCACATCGAGCTCGGCATTGCCGAGATGAACCTGTTCATCCTGATGTCGGCGCTGGGG
>NZ_JBEKCZ010000120.1:0-31775 GCF_050014615.1 Bradyrhizobium sp.
AGATCATCGTCGAGGGCGGCAGGCTCGCGGATACCGACAGCCGGGCGGATCACTGAAAGACATTGATGTGGAATCGTGCGCCTGAATTGACATGTTAATATAGCTATATTATATAGTAATAATGAAGACGGCAGGCGAGCTGAAGGCTCTGGAGGCATCCATGAACGAAACCAAGTCCGTGAACGACGCGAGTGTCATAGCTGCCGACGAATCGCCCGCCGAATATTTTGGCAATGTCCGCGTCCTGGGCGACCTTATGAGAAGCGACCCGTCTCGCCCTTGGCTGACGGCGTTGCCCCAGGAGGTCAGGCAGCAGCGGTTGGTGGTTTGGCTGGGATGCAACATCCTGCGCACTGCGCATATGGCTGAAACGCTGAACGATATCCTGACTCACATGGAACTGGACCACGCGCTTCTGGGAGGTCCATCTCATTGCTGCGGCAGCGTGCACACGGCGTCGGGTCTTCGGGACGTTGCTGACAATATGCTGCAAAGGACGATGGAGAAATTCGATCAGTTCAAGCCGGAGCAACTGCTGTATTGGTGCCCCTCATGTGACGACCATCTAAGTCACCGCGATCAGAATCTGATCAGCGAAACGGCAAAGCGGCGTCTCAACGCGACGGTATTTCTCAGCGGACACATATCGCAGGATCTACTCGTTCATCCGGTGCCGGTTTCGGTCGCGATTCACAGACATGTCGATTTTCCGGAGCAGGAAGAAGAGAGCAAGGCCGTTCACGATTTGCTGTCGCGGATTCCGGGACTTCGCGTCATCGATACGCCGGCGGCTGAAGGGCTTGGACGCCATTGCACCGTGCCGAGAATCAAGGACTTCGGCGAAGCGCTGTATGTGAAGACCATGGCGGATTGGGCGGCGGAGGCAAAAGCGCGCGGCGCCACTCACATGGTCTCGATCTATCATTCCTGCCATCGTCGCCTCACGTTGCTTCAACGGGATCACGAAGGCACCAGAAATCTGGAACTCGCCAACTACCTGACCCTGGTCGCGCGATCGATGGGTCTAAGCGAGCGCGAGGACAAGTTTGCCCGGATCTCGAAGATAGCAAGCGTCGATGCCATGATGGCCGGACTCGAAGGCGAGTTCGCCGAGCGTGGCATCAAGCCGGATGTCGTACGGCGTGCCCTGAAGGATCAATTCGAGAAGCTTCGATAGCGCGATACCTCAATCGCCTCGAGCCTCTCGATGTCGATTTCGGGATAGAGCGGACCTTGGGATACCAAACAATTCTCGTCCCGCGGACCGCACACTCGTCGCGCATAGTCGACCGTGGATGGACCGTTCGATACAGGAAGCGCTGATGGCCGCTTGGCCTCTTCACGCGATATTGCCGCCAAATCTGCGATCAAAGTGGAGAGACTATAGCCCGATCGAACCCGAAACATTAGTTTGCCGGGCACTGACCTCGGGCAGTGAGCGATAAAGCAGGGCGTTTCCGGTGCGGTGGCTCGGCGGGGCAATGAAGTAGCACCGACTAAGCCATTGATTATTGGTGGGCCCGGCAGGACTCGAACCTGCAACCAGACCGTTATGAGCGGCCGGCTCTAACCATTGAGCTACAGGCCCCGCCGGCGTGCCGCGGACGCGGCAGGCAACGGTGCGGACACCCCTTACAATGTGGCTGCTGATCCGGCAATGCCGGGCTCCTCTTGACGTCATACCCCGCGAAAGCGGGGTATCCAGTACGCCGCAGCTTTTCGAGTCTACACGCCCATTCTGGAATACTGGATCGCCCGCTGGAGCCTGTCATCGGGCGGCGCTTTGCGACGACCCGGTGGCGGGCGATGACAGCCAGCGTGTTCCGCGTTCAGTCCACCGAAACGCCGGCGAAGGCGACCACCTTGCGCCATTTCTCGGTTTCGTCGGCAATCAGCCGGCCGAACTCGGCCGGCGTCATCGGCTTGGGGATGCCGCCGATGTCGGCCAGCCGCTCCGCCACCTTGGGATCCCGCAGCGCCTCGCCGACCGCCTTGTTGAGAATGTCCACGATTTCCGGCGGCGTGCCCTTGGGCGCGGAGATGCCGTAGAAACCGACCGACTCGAATCCCGGCAGGGTCTCGGCGATGGCGGGCACGTCAGGCACGCCGGGCCAGCGCTGCGGCGAGGTGACGCCGAGCGCGCGCACGGTGCCGGCGCGCGATTGTTCCAGCGCCGAGGGCAGATTGTCGAAGATCAACTGCACCTTGTTGGAGATGATATCGGGAAAGGCGATCGCCGAGCCGCGATAGGGCACGTGGACCATGTCGATCCCGGCCATCGCCTTGAACAATTCGGCCGACATGTGCACCGACGTGCCGTAGCCCGACGAGGCGTAGGAGACCTTGCCCGGATTGGCCTTGCAATAGTCGATGAACTCCTGGACGGTTTTCACCGGCAACGCATTCGACACCACCAGCATGTTGGTGAGCTGGATGATGCTGGCGACCGGCACCGTGTCGCGGATGAAATCGTAGGACAGATGCTTGTAGAGCGATGCGCTGATCGCATTGTTCGGCGCGACGAACAGCAGCGTATAGCCGTCGGGCGGCGAGTTGATCGCGGTGGCCGCGGCGATATTGCCGCCGGAACCGGTACGGTTTTCCACCACGAACTGCTGGCCGAAATGCTCCGACAGCCACTGGCTCAGGATGCGCGCCACGATATCCACCGGGCCGCCGGCGGCGAAACCGATCAGCCAGCGCACCGGGCGGTTCGGATAGTCGGCGGCGGATGCCGGTGCGGTGCCAAGGCTCAGAAGGCAGACCATGCCGATGACCGCCGCGCGCCGGATTCTCATGATCGCCGCTCCAAAACCGTTTTACTCGCATGCGGATCGGCATGCTTCCATACCAACCGGGATCTCCTACATTGCCTTTTGCCCGATGTTCCTGCATGGGTCTACGATATCGCGACGTCACGCCGATGCCAGAGGATCGCCGATGAACATCACGTGGTTGGTTTGCGCCGGCGTGCTGCTGCTGGCGGGCACTGCCGCAGCGCAAGATGGAGGCAAGCCTATCCCGAAAACCACGATCAGCCTGGGGACGGCGACGCCGGGCGGTGGCTTTCCGCTCTATGGCGGCGCCTTCGCGGAGGTCATGAACGAGGCCGACCCGACGCTGTCGATCGAGCCGCGCAATACCAAGGGCAGCAACGAGAACATTCCGCTGCTCGAAACCGGCCAGCTCGATATCGCGCTGGTGGCCGGCGAGCCTTCCTATGAAGCCTTCATGGGCATCGGACGGCCACGCACCAATCTGAAAATCCTGACCGCGATGTATTCGAACCCCGGAATGTTCGTGGTGCGGGCGGACAGTCCGTACCGGACCATTCGCGATCTCGTCGGCAAGCCGATCGCCTTTGGTGCCAAGGGCTCCGGGCTTCCGATCCTGTCGCGCTACGTGCTCGACGGAATCGGATTGAAGCAGGACGAGGATTTCAAATCGGTCTATCTCGACCATGCCGGCGACGGACCGGCGATGGTGCTCGACGGGCGGGTCGCGGCGCTGTGGGGCGCCGGCATCGGCTGGCCCGGATTCACGACCCTGGCGGGAAGCCCCGGGGGCGCCAGGTTCATCGCGCCGGATTCGAGCGAGATCGCGCGGATCAGCGCCAAACACAGCTTTCTCAAGCCGATGACGGTGCCGGCCGGCAGCTATCCGAACCAGACCACGCCGATCGATGCGCTGGGATCCTGGAGTTTCATTCTGGTGCGCGCCGATCTCGCCGACGAGGTCGCCTATCGGCTGGCGCGGTCGCTGCACGGCGCCGAAGGCGCGTTCTGCAGGAAATTGGCGCAGGCCTGCGAAACCACGGCCGTCAATACGGTGGCGGCGGTACCCGGTGTCGAACTGATCCATCCCGGCGTGTTGAAATATTTCCGCGAGATCGGGGTGGTGAAGTAGTTCTCAGTGTCGTCCCGGCGAAGGCCGGGACGACAGTCGATTTACTTCTTCACCAGCGGACACGCCGGATCTGGAGGCCCGAACGCGTCTTCACCGGAAATCTTCGCCAGCACCTTGTAATAATCCCAGGGATATTTGGATTCTTCCGGCGACTTGACCTGCACCAGAACCAGGTCGTGAACCATCAGATTGTCCTCGCGCAGTCTGCCGTTGCGGGCAAAGAAATCCTCGATCGGCTTCTCGCGCATCTTGGCCGCCACCTTGAGCGGCTCATCGGTCCCGCTCTCCTTGACGGCGTTGAGATAGTTCATGACCGACGAATAGACGCCGGCCTGCCACATCGTCGGCATCCGGTTCATCTTGGCGAAATAGCGCTTCGACCATTCGCGGGTCTTGTCGTCCATGTCCCAGTAGAACGACGTCGTCAGCAACAGCCCCTGCGCCGCCGGAAGCCCGAGCGAATGAATGTCGGTGATCAGCGCCAGCAGGGCAGCCATCTGCTGGCCGCCCTTCAGGACGCCGAATTCGCCGGCGGTCTTGATCTCGTTCATGTTGTTGGGCGGGCCGCCGGCGATACCGATGATTTTTGCCTTCGAGGCCTGGGCCTGCAGGATGAACGACGACAGATCGGGGGTGGCAAGGGGCGGCCGCACCGCGCCCAGCACCTTGCCGCCGTTCTTGACGATCACGGCCGAGGCGTCGCGTTCGAGCGAGTGACCGAAGGCGTAGTCGTCGGTGATGAAGAACCAGCTGTCGCCGCCGCGCTTCACCACTTCCTGCGCGGTACCGACCGCGAGCGCGCGGGTGTCGAACACCCATTGCATCGCATAGGGCGAACAGAACTTGCCGTGGAAATCCGCGGCGCCGGTCGAATGCGCGATGAACAGCCGCTTCTTTTCGTTGGCGACGTTCTGCACCGCGAGGCCGACCGCCGACACCGGCACGTCCACGATCAGGTCGACCTGTTCGGTGTCATACCAGCGGCGCGCGATGCCGGCGCCGATATCCGGCTTGAGCTGATGATCGCCGACGATCACGCTGATCGGCTTGCCCAGCACCGTGCCGCCGAAATCGTCGACCGCCATCTGCGCCGCGGTCACGGACCCCTGGCCGGTGGGCGTGGACGCCGGTCCGTTCATGTCGGTGAGAACGCCGATCTTGACCGCATCGTCGGAGATCTGGGCCGATGCCGGCGATGACATGACAGCGGCTGCGAGCGCTGCTCCAAGCATGGTCGTGCGTCTGGTGAACATTTCTTCCCCTCCCGTTACCGTCAGGCACGTTGGCCCCATTGCTTGGCCGGGAGACTGGCTCAGCCGGCCCGTCTTTTTGCAATCATTCGAGGGGCCGCGTCAACGCGGTCAAACGGCGGGTATGGAGCGTGCTTTTCCGAACCGAACGACCTAGCCCCCGTCCAGCTCCGCCAGCCGTTCCGCCGCGGCGATGTCGTCCGGCGTATTGGCGTTGAAGAACGGGTCGAACGGCTCGGCCGGCCAGCTCACGGTCGCGAGCCGGTAGCGCGCGGTCCAGCGCTCGACCCTCCTGATGTCCTCAACCACCAGCGCGTGACGCAGCTCCTCGCGCAGGGCAACGCTCCATAATCCGATCACCGGATGCGACTGTCCGTCGGATGCGGCGACCGCAAGCTGCGCATTCGCCTCGGCGCGGGCGTGATCGAGGCGCACGACGAGATCGCGCGGCAGGAACGGACAGTCGCCAGGCGCGCTCAAGATCCACGCGACCTCGGGCCGATGGGCAGCGGTCCAGTCGAGCGCGGCCAGAATGCCCGCGAGCGGTCCGGGAAAATTCTCCACGGTGTCAGGTATCACAGGCAGGCCGAAGCTCGCGAAGCGCGCCGGATCGCCATTGGCGTTGAGAATGAGCCTATCGCATTGCGGCTCAAGCCGCGCGATCACCCGTGCCAGGATCGGGCGGCCGCCGATCTGGCGCATCGGCTTGTCGCCGCCGCCCATCCGCCGCGCCAGTCCGCCGGCCAGCACGACGCCTTGTATCGCCGGCGTTTGATCGATCTTCGTCATCGGTGGCAGGCTGGCATGACATTACCCATTGGCCGATATAAAGCACCTGGGCCGATATAAAGCACCTGCAGTCAAAACATAGCCGGTTCGGCCGGAGGTTCGGAGAAATAGATGAGAGTGATTGGTCTGGCGGGATGGAGCGGCGCCGGCAAGACCACGCTGGTGACCCGTGTCATCCCGCACTTTCTGCAACAGGGCCTTCGCGTCTCCGTCATCAAGCACGCCCACCACGCTTTTGATGTCGACGTGCCGGGCAAGGATTCCTGGCGGCACCGGCAATCGGGCGCGCAGGAAGTGCTGGTATCCTCCGGCCAGCGCTGGGCCTTGATGCATGAATTGCGCGGTGCCTCCGAGCTGCTTCTGCCGGAATTGCTGGCGAAGATGTCGCCGGTCGACCTTGTCATCGTCGAAGGCTTCAAGTCCGAGCCGTATCGCAAGATCGAGGTGCATCGGATCGCCAATGGCAAAGCGCTGCTATTCCCTGACGATCCCGGCATCGTCGGCATCGCCGCCGATGCGACCCTGGAAACCGCGCTGCCGGTGGTCCATCTCGACGACATTCCGGCCGTCGCCGCCATGATGCAGCGGTCCGCGATCTCGGTCGAGGAACTGTTGGCGCGAAGCGCCAGCGAGGCCTGAGCCTGAAACCCGCCAGGCTCCGGGGATGTCCGTTGACGATGCCGGGCGCGCTTGTCATCTATGGCGCATGACCACGACAAAACTCGACCTCACCGGGCTGAAATGTCCGTTGCCGGCATTGATGACGCGAAAGGCGCTGAAAGCGCTCAAGCCCGGCGACCGGCTGGAAGTTCACTGCACCGATCCGCTGTCGGTGATCGACATCCCCAATTTGATCCGGGAAGTCGGCGACACGGTCGAGATCACCGAACGCGTGGAACAGCGCATCGTATTCCTGATCGAAAAAGCGGACAGCTGGTCGTCCGCGGCCGCAGCGTCCGCGATGCCGGATCCGGACCGATAGGCACGCCGTTTTGCACCGCAACAAAGCCCGAAGCAGCAGATATCGCTACCTTTTGCCTATCGACATAGGCTTGAGCTTCTGTCCCAATTGATGTGCTCCGCAGGGTAGCGCGGAGGTTGAGTTGTGTCGCTGGCACACTGGGTCCGGGACTAATCGAGGCCGACACCGGCCGCGGGCATAACGTCTCGCGTCAGGTGTTAGAATTTGCGAAGGCGCTTTGCGACCCCGGCGCGATCCTGAAAATCGCGCGGGGGAGCAGTGTGGGAGTTGATACGCGGTTGAGAATGCAAAGATAACGGAAATCGCAGTTGGCAGACATGTCCGGCACGGACGGCTGCAGGGGAGGAATTGATGACGACAATCAGCAGCGCGGGGACCGTGTCCGGCGGTGGCGCGGGAATTCTCGATCGCGAGCATACGATTGCCAAGGCCGGCTTCAATCGCTGGCTGGTGCCGCCCGCGGCGCTCTGCATTCATCTGTGCATCGGCATGTCCTATGGACTAAGCGTGTTCTGGCTGCCGCTGTCTCGTGCGATCGGCATCGACAAGCCTGCCGCCTGTGCGAGTCCATCGATGCTTGGCGATCTGTTCGCGACGACTTGCGATTGGCAGGTTACGAACCTGCTGATTATCTTTACCATCGGCATCGTCATGCTCGGTCTGTCGGCGGCGCTGTTTGGCGGCTGGCTGGAACGTGCCGGTCCGCGCAAGGCCGGGTTCGTCGCGGCATTGTGCTGGGGCGGTGGCTTCATCATCGCGGCGATCGGCGTCTATGTTCACCAGCTCTGGGTGGTCTGGATCGGGCTCGGCGTTATCGGCGGAATCGGTCTCGGTCTCGGCTATATTTCTCCGGTATCGACACTGGTGAAATGGTTTCCGGATCGTCGCGGCATGGCGACGGGTATGGCGATCATGGGGTTCGGTGGCGGAGCCATGATTGGTTCGCCGCTGGCCAATCTTCTGATGAATTATTTCAAGACTTCGACATCGGTGGGTGTCTCGCAGACGTTCCTCGTCATGGGCGTCATCTATCTCGTGTTCATGATGGTAGGCGCTTTCGCCTATCGTGTGCCGCCCGCCGGCTGGCGTCCGGAGGGTTGGACGCCACCTGCTGCCACCAATCGCATGATCACCTCGGGCAATGTCCATCTGGAAGACGCGCACAAGACGCCGCAATTCTGGCTGATCTGGCTTGTTCTGTGCCTGAACGTGTCGGCCGGCATCGGTGTGCTGGCGATGGCTTCTCCCATGCTGCAGGAGATTTTTGCCGGTTCGCTGATCGGCAAGCCCGATCTGGGTTTCGGCGCGCTCGATGCGGGGCAGAAGACGGCCATTGCGACCATCGCGGCGGGCTTCGTGGGGCTGCTTTCGCTGTTCAACATCGGCGGCCGCTTCTTTTGGGCCTCGCTGTCGGACAGGATTGGCCGGAAGAACACCTACTACTGCTTCTTCCTGCTCGGGATTGTGCTGTACGCGCTGGCGCCGAGCTTTGCGCATATGGGCTCCAAGGCGCTGTTCGTCGCCGCTTTCTGTATCGTTATCACGATGTACGGCGGCGGCTTTGCCACCATCCCGGCCTATCTCGCCGATATGTTCGGTACCCAGTTTGTGGGCGCCATTCACGGCCGGCTGCTGACGGCGTGGTCGACGGCTGGCGTCGTCGGCCCCCTACTCGTCGGCTATATTCGCGATGCGCAGCTCAGCGCGGGCATTCGGCGAGCGCTGGTCTATGATGGTACGATGTATATCCTCGCTGGATTGCTGGTGGTCGGACTGATCTGCAATTTTCTGATCCGTCCGGTCGCCGATAAATGGTTCATGAAGGATGCGGACGTCGCGGCTCTTCAGGCCAAGGCGGCGGCGGCCAATGCCGGACCAACGGGCTCGTTCGGCATCGGACTCGGCGGGCTCGACGCCAAAGCGATGCTGTTCTGGGCCTTCGTCAGTGTTCCACTCGCCTGGGGTGTGTGGAAGACACTGGAAAGCGCGATCAAGATCTTCTGATCATCCATCGTCACCGCGGGACGCGACCGTCACGTCCCGCGGTGTTTCGCTTCATTCCATCAAGAAATGAGATCAGGGGAATCCCATGCTTCGCACCAGTGTTTGTCTTGCCGCCATGCTGCTTGTCACCGCCAGTCTCGATACCGCTTCGGCGCAGACGGCGGCTCCGGCGACGGCCGCCGCAAAACCCTCCAGGATGAAACTGACCATCGAACATCTCAAGGAGATGCGCGCGAAGTGGGTTCAGAACCGGCCCAAGCTGAAAGCCTGCCGCGCCGAGGTCAAGTCGAAGGGGCTGATTGGCGACGATCGCTGGTTCTATATCGCCGACTGCATGGAAAAGAGCTGAGCGGGACTATAGGCCCGATTGATCCGGCAAAGCGGCCGAATTTGAATCCGGCGCGAGGCGTCAGGGATATTTCGATCGGCGCCGGATCGTTTCCGCCAGCCTGCCGATGCCGGCAGCGATGCTCTGCTGGCCGCGGGTCGCCAGGCGCATCAGGGGTTCGAGGTGCGCGACCAGCGGATTACCCTGGTTTTCCAGATCGAGTTCGAACCGCTCGGATGGAAAGATGGTCGCGCATCCCGAAGGCCAGGAATGCCGTCTTGCAAACGACAAGGCGGAGCTTTCGAACAGGAAGATTCCGCCGATCCTCCCCTTGGCATCGCGGGCAAGCCAAAAACCTTGCTGGTTGCGGCCAATGAAAAATGCCGGGATCGTCTCATTGACGATGCCGGGATCGAGCGGTTGAAACGGCGCGGTGACGGCGGCGGGCTGCTCGGGCGGCAGGATGCGGGGGCGCCGGCTCTCCCGCTCGATGACAGCGGTCGAGTGTCCCGGCGCCGACCGTCTCCAAAGACTTGGGCATGTCAGCTGCATGGCGATCATGGTGCGGCGATCGGCACGGTCTCGGCGATGCGAAACTTGCCGCCGATATCGAGCTCGATTTCGCGCGACAGCTCGACGATGGTTTCGGGATGATGGCCATTCTCGAACAGCGCGTATTTGAGGGCTTGGGCGCGGTTGACGAACAGGCCGCCATAGAGGCCGTTCTGTTCCCGGGCAATCCAGTTGCCGCGGCGGTTCTTGCCAATAAAGACGATGGTCGATGCAGAGCTGCACGATGGAGGTTCGACGAGCTTCACGTTGGTATTCCTTCTGATGATGAGCCATGCGTCCGCCCGAAGCGCCGGATCCTTCCGTCGCTGCGCTGGCCGATGTGCCGATGTCCGAATGATGGTCGTCGCCGGGAGGCCGCCTCGCTCATGGCCCCCAATATCTTCCTGGCGGGATATGAATTCGAGAGCGGCAAGACCGCGATCTCATAGGAGCCGTATAAGATCGCGCGACGCGGTCCTGGAGCATGATCCGGAAAAGCGGGAACCGGTTTTCCCTCGCGACAAACGCCAGAGGCGTTTGCGCGGAGATCATGCTCAGAGAGATGGGATGATGATCCGATTCAATCTGATCGGATCATGATCTAGACGGCAGGATCGAAACCGCTGACCAGGCAGCACAGGGCGGCGTAGGCCATCGCCTCATCCCAGTGGTTGAGAGTGGTATCCAATGGACCGTCGCGCTCCAGGGTCGCCAGCACCGTGCTCAGCATCGCCGACATCCACAGCAAGACAGTAAGACTTCTGTCGAAGCCCACGCTGGCAAAGGCGGCAAAGATGACCAGAACGGTCATCCGCAGGCCAAAGCGAAGGATCACCTGAGTCGATCGCAGTTCCCTGGTCAGATTTGGAGATTGTGCCAGCGCCATCATTTCATCTCATACAAGAGCAGGGTTCATTCGAAAGCAGGATTTATGCAAAAGCAGGGCCACCATCGGCGACCGTGTCCGCAACATGGTGAAAATGTCATTGGAAAACGAGGCGGGGCGGGTGCCCGAAATATATAGATTTCATAAACCTGCGAACGGATGAGGCCGTTAACCTCGTGCGCCGCGCACCCGCGCCTCAAACAGTGACGTGAGAATTTCCGCGCGGTTGGGGCGGCCGATCAACACGACGCCGTCGCCTTCGCCGACGACGGTCGTGGGCGGCGGCGAGGTGAACACGTCGCCGTCGCGGCGGTTGATCTGAATGATGAAGAAGGCGCCTTTGGCCTGCCGTTCGATCGCCGATACCGTCATGCGCACGGCGGGGCTTTGCGGGGCCGCATTGACGACCTGGAGATCCATGCCGAAATTGTGCAGCACCCGCTGAAATCCGTGGGAGCGCTCCAGGCCCTCGATGAAGCGGGCGGATTCCTCGTGCAGGATCAGCTCGGCAATGCGCTCGGCACCGATATGGGTCGGCAGCACCACCTTGTCCGCGCCGGCCTGCAACAATTTGCTTTCGGTGCTTGAGCGTTCGCCGCGGGCGACGATCGAAAGATCGGGGTTGAGCGCCCTCGCGGTCAGCGTAATGAAGACATTCAAGGCGTCGTTGGAGAGCACGGTAGCCAGCGCATTCGCCCGCATCACGCCGGCGGCGCGCAAGGCGGCCTCGGTGGTCGCGTCACCCTGAATGCAGAGATGGCCCTGCAAGCGCGCCTCGGTGGCGCGGGCCTCGTTCTCCTCGAGGATCACAAACCCGGCGCTGCTGGCACTCAGCGATCGCGCCAGCACGGTGCCAAAGCGGCCGAAGCCGCAGACAATGACGTGTTCCTTGAGTTCATCGATCTGTCTGTTCATGCGCTTGAGACCTATGGTCTTGTTGATCTGATTAAGCGTGAAAAACTGCACCAGCGCGCCGGTGAGAAAGATGATGCCGGTACAGCCCAGCACGATCAGTCCGATGGTGATGACATTCAGCGCCGGCGTATTGATCGGCCGGACCTCGTTGTAACCGACCGTATATACGGTGACGATCACCATGTAGACGGCGTCCCTGAAGCTCCAGCCGACGGCCATGTAGGCGACGGTGGCGACGATCATCACGGTGAGGGTGTAGGCCACGCCGACGCTGAGATTGCGCACCGGCGAGTCGAGCAGGCCGGTCATTCTCGGCCTGGGTACGCGGCGGATCTGGTGCGGTTTGCTGCGCGGCGTGCGGGCGCTCGGCAATTGTGCGGGACGCCCGGGGGCTGTTTCCTGGCTGGAAGGCTCGGCGCCTGGCTCTCCATCCGAACCCGCGGCCGGTTGGTCGTCGCCCGTCATCGGTTGGCACAATCTCTTGGAAAACGGCCCGCGGGAAAACGGCTGCGATCGTGATGCTGCCACGTCGTGGCGATGGCAGCGCGCTCGCTATTCATTCGTCACCGAAAGCGGCTGCGGAAACTTTTGTGGGCGATGGCTGGGAATATCCATTTCCCGGGATTCGCCGGTGGTATTCAAAACGCCGTTTGTGCGGCGGCCTGGGACATCAGGTGCAGATTGCCGGGATTGGCCGGGTCGCACCGCAGTCTGAACGTCTGGCCGCGCCGGGGAGGGGCCACTTGCCACGGTATCGAATCCTGCAGCGTCGTGACAAATGCGCCGCCGTTCGGGGGCGTTATTTCCAGGGTCACCTTAACGAGCCAGGTGTTGATGGGCGCAAACGGAAGTTCTTCAGAATGAATAACCCTGGCGATGCACGGAAGCCCCTGGTCGCTGCCGGCCACTGCCGGTACCGACAGCATCGCACCTGCCAGCGTCGCGCTTATCAAGGTCGAACTTGCCAACACTATCGCCGCGGCAATGGAGAGTTTCATGTCGTGTGTCCCGTTGGGATGCATTCCGATGACAAGAAGCGAGCGATGACCTTGACGAGATTGCTTGCAGGGTGAACCAAAAGCAAGATGCATGCCTGCATCGATCAAACCGATGTCGCTCCGGTGCGTGTCGTTTTTGGAGCCGCGGCACGAAAAAACCGCCGGAATTCGGCGGGGTCTCGCCACGACGAGCAAAAAGATGGCGAGACTGGTCGGATAGGTTGCCCTCAGTTCCGATTGCGGGTCTTCCAGACAAAAAAGACGAAGGCCACGATCAATCCAGCGGCGATCAGCATCCAGTATTGGCCGTCTAAACCAAGAAATGCAAAACGCTCAATGAGAAATTGCACCGTTCCCGTCCCTGTTTTGTGCAGAATAAGCGGCTTGCCTGAGCAAGATAGGCAATTTGGCAATCAAAATATATTATTTTTATATTATTGGTCGGCCGGCCCGCGATCAACGCTGGAGGTTTGCGCCGCGGCGAGTTGGCCGGGGCGCTTGCGCCCTCGAACCATGCGTGTTGCGCCGTCGAAACACACGCTCCGGCATCTCGCGGAGAGGGCCGCGTTTGGCGCGGCCTGACACCTGCAATGATGATTGCGAATGGCGTGCGGGGCTACCCGACAAAAGTCGGTCGAATTCGAGCGGAACGTAACGGACGCGGGCCGGTGATGAAGACCGGCCAGCCCTCGTCGGCAGGGGTCCGCCCTTTGGCAATGGCGATCGCGATGATTAACCGGACTGTCGTCGCGGCAACCCGGCCTCCAGGGACAGTCCGTTCAGAAAATCTTCCAGCGCCTGCTTCCCGGCCAGATGCGCCGCGCGATGCGACCGGAAACCACCTTCCCATAATTTGACGCCCATCGGCCGGCGCTTGCGGCGAATCTCCCAGAACCAGCCATCCTGATGGTTCCCGGTTCGGGAAATGGCGACGTAGAATGATCTGCGTGGCGAGGGATGGAGCATGATCAATTCAAACCTTGCCAAACCTTGTCGGCTTGCGGTCTCGATCGGAGAAACACGCTCAACGCACGCAAGACGGTCGTTCTACAAACGCAACATCGGAATCATTGGTTCGCGGTTCGGCACGCCATCGCGTTAGTCCGCCGAAATATCCTCGAGGCGGGCCTGGAGCCGATAGCCGACACCCGATTCGGTGACGAGAAGGCGCGGGTGATTGGGGTCGGTTTCGATTTTCTGGCGCAGCTTGCGAACCAGGATACGCAAATACTGGATATTGTCTCTCTGGTTGCCGCTCCAGATATCCTTGAGCAGCTGGTCGTGCGTCACCACCAGGCCGACATGCGTGGCGAGGATGTGAAGCAGGCGATACTCTTTTCGAGTGAGCCTGATCTGGGCCTTGTCGAGTGACACGGTTCGGCCGACGAGGTCGATCGACAGCGGGCCGGCCGTGACCACGGGATTTTCGGTCGCGCTCTTGAAATACCGCCGCAAGGCGGCTTCGCTGCGCGCCAGCAGTTCGGCCATGCCGAACGGCTTGACCACGTAATCATCGGCCCCCGCCTGCAGCAGCCGGACCTTCTCGTCCTCGCTCGAGACGACCGAGAGAATGATGATGGGTACATTCGACCATGACCGGATCCGTTCGAGAACTTCCGATCCGTGCAGGTCCGGCAGAGCCAGGTCAAGAATGATGAGATCCGGCGCGTTGAATGTAGCCGCCTTCAGTCCGTCCGCGGCGTTCTCGGCCTCGATCACCGAGAAGCCTTGAAGTTCGAAGCCGGCGCGAAGAAACCGCCTTATTTTCGGTTCGTCCTCGATCAGCAGCACGACATTGGTTGGTTTACTCATGGGTCAGGACCTCCAGTTGGGAGGGATTGATTCCGGAGGCGGGCAGGGTAATGGAAGCCGTCGTTCCCAATCCCTGCCCCGGGCTCGATATGCCGATGGTGCCACCGTTTGCCCCGACAAAGGTGGACGCGATCCAGAAGCCGAGGCCGGACCCGGGGATGGTGGCCTGATGACGTTGGCTGCGGAATGACCTGCGGCCAAGATATTGCTGTTCGTCCGGCGTTATTCCGACGCCCTGATCTGAAATCGACAAAATCACATGCCCCTGTTCGGTTTTTGCGCCGACTGAAATCGTCGAGCCCGACGGTGAATATTTGGCGGCGTTTTCGAGCAGCTGTCCGCACGACTCTTCGATCAGGCCGGAATCGACATTCACGAGCGGCAAGTCTTCGGCGAATTCGGTCTCGACCTTGTGGGCCACCAATCGCCGGGCGCGTTGCCGGATCGCAGCGTTGACGATGTCCCGGGGATCGGTCCATTCGAGGTGCGGGCTGACGCCGCCTGCGGTAACCCGGGTTGCGTTGAGGAGGTTTTGAATAAAGCCGTCGAGTTCCGCGACCTCGTCGGTGATGGCCTCGACCAGGGACTGGGCCCGATCATCGCCGCGGATCTGCGGCATCGAACCCAGCACGCTCGCCGAACCCTGGATGGCTGATAATGGCGAGCACAGTTCATGCGACAACGTGCCGTGGAACGCGTCTCTCAACAGCTGCGCCTGCAGCCGCAATCTCGCGTCCTCCATCGCCTTTTCAATGTCGATCCGGTGCAGCGTCAAGGAGACTTCCTCGAGGATCGACTCGACCCGCTGCGTCTTGATCTCGATGGTTTCGCCGGAGCCGCCGCCGATATTGATCGCAACGAGGCCGTGCACGGCGGTTTCGGAACCCACCGCCCGCAGCAACCAGACGCTCCCGGTCGCCTCATCGGTGATGGTGTAGGCCGGGACCCCGACGGTCGTGACCATGGCGGCTACGCTGTCCTGCACCACTTTCGGCACCGATCCCGATTTGGGCAGCTCGAATTGACCGTCCGCCCTGGCCACGAAGAAAACGGCCGGCTGTCCAAGGGTGCGGGAAAGGTAAGTCTGAACGGCCAGGATCAGGTCCAGGACGGTGAAACAGGCCGCCAGACGCCGCGAAAACTCGTAGAGGTTCTGCAGTTCCTTTTCGCGCCGGCGCAGCGTCTCGGTCTCGAGCCGCAGACGCGAGGCAAGATTACTGCTGACCAGCGCCACCACCAGAAACAGCAGCAAATCGACGACCTCTTGCGGGTCCTCGACCTGGAAGCTGAAGATCGGAGGAAAAAAGAAGAAATCCGCCGCGGCCATGCTGGCGATCGACGCCAGGGTGGCCGGCCAGATACCCCATTGGGTAGCGGCGACAATGACGGGTATCAGATACGCGATCGGCACCAGATTGACCGCGACGGTCTGGTCGAGCAACAGCAGCACGGCGGTGATCAGGCCGACGCAGGTCAGGGACAGCAACAGGGGCAGGATTTCCGTTTGCAGGATGCTTGGCGACGCCTGCTCTTCGTCCGGTTGCGCGGCGCGCGCGTTCCTGCTCTCAACCGGAATGGCTTGCGCCTTCCCGAGCTTTTGAACGATAGGCAGATGAGAATTCAAAGGCATGCGCTTTCGTAGAGAAAGACATCGAAGTGATCTTCACCATGGCTCACCAACAGCCGCAGCAAGATCGTGCCCCAGCAACATTTGATCCAGACGCTGCAATCCCGGCTCGCAGGGTTGGCTATGGCTAACCGCCGCCTGCGAAAAAACCCTTGATCCCCGTCAAACCAAACGTTGCCTCGATGTCGATAACTACCCAGCGGTGTCAGCATTCTCCAAATCGGCGTATAAAATCTATGCCGTTAACCGGCGAAAGAAATATAAAAGTAATAGTATTTTGGCCGGATGGGTCGCTTTCCCGACATAGGCGCAAGGCGATCCAGGATCCGGCGGCGGTCGTCATTTACCGCCCGATGGCGCAATTTCCCGCTCGATGGCGCAGAAATGCCCCGCGTTAGGCCTGCAATCGCGTGAGGTGGTGCCGCGCGGCGCGTTTCGGGCGAGCTGTCTGGGCTGATCTCAGACTGGCAATGCCGCTTCGCTCGCCGGATGGCCAGCGGGCGGAATCAGGGTCGCGATGGCGGCTGTGCTCAGATATTTCGGCGGATACAGATAGAAGTCCATCAACGGCATCTGCGGGCTGCGCGAATTTCGCCGCAGGATCACCTGCGCCCTCGCGACAGGATGGTGGTCGCTATCCGCGCGAAGCCTTGGTTGGATTTCTTGGCGCTTCGGGTGGTCGAGGCTTTGCGCAGCAGTTGCCGCAGTTCCTGATGGGTCTCGATGAACGGCCCAAGCCGGGACTTCCACAGGATGTTCGGCAGGCAGGCATAGCCGTGCAGCTCGTGATAGCTCTCGATCAGGCTCTGGCACTGCTGGGTCAGGCTTGTCGGCAGGAAGCCGAAGTCCGGATTCTCACCTTTGTCGGCCGGCAACGTGGCCAGCCCGAGATCGTCGGTGTCGTTCGAACCGCCTGCGTCGTTCGCAATCTGCGCCGCGACTTCCATCGTCCTGCCTCGCGATGAGCGAATGGATTCGCCCAATGCGCCGCAGCATAATGATATCCGACATATATCTTCGATGAAGAATCGAAGCGATTTTAATAGAGAAAAAATATCATGTTTGCGTCTTGCGCGGGAAAAAGCCCGCGTTGATCGCTCTGAGTATGGCGAAAAAGACACATGCGGCGGAAAACTATTAAAAACTATCGCAGCGCACCGAGAATATTAGCAAAAACCCTACGTTTTTCGCCCGGCATTTGAGCAACACCATAGGCAACTGGCAGTTGCATGTGCAATCGGCGTCAATAACGCCATTTACGCTATTTTATTTTAATGAAACCGCGCACCAAACCGTATCGATTTTCTTGCCCCCCCAACGAAAGATATTTCCGAGGGTTCACGGAATCGTAAGAGCGCGTGAAAGCGCCCGTAACAACAGCTTGGGGCAAGATTATGAAAAGACTTCTTCTAGCAGGCGTCTCGTTGGCGGCGATGGGTCTGGTCAACGTCAATGGCGCAATGGCGGCTGACGCTTCGCTGCCGGCCAAAGCGCCGGTCGGATGCAGAACCGTCGTCGATCCCTACAAGAATTATGCGTGCCTCGAGCCCTATCTCGGCACCACCTTCATGGAGCGCTTCATCAACTACTACCGGCTTGAATGGGGTCATGAAGCGCCGCCCGCCGATCCCAAGGCGCCTCCCGGCCGCCGCGCCGAATGGCCGGGGACACCCCAGGCCACGCCGCCCTATCCGTTCACCGAATGGCCTTACGGCGGATCCACCAGCCTTGGCGTGACGCGGCCGAGTTCGATCGACAGTCCGCTGATGGTGGCGCTCGGCAATACCACCGCGGGCCAGTGGATGAACGACAACCACATCCAGGTTTATGGCTGGGTCGATCCCAGCGGCAACCTCTCCACCAGCACCGTGCGCGGCGGCAATTCGCCGGCGGCCTACAGCTACAACCCGAACTCGGTGCAGCTCGACCAGGCGGTGGTCTATTTCGAGCGGCTGCCCGACACGGTTCAGAAGGATCACGTCGACTGGGGCTTCCGCATCGCGCCGATCTACGGCGAGAACTACCGCTACACCACCGCGTTCGGCCTCTGGAGCAGTCAGCTTCTCAATCAGAACGCGAACAACGGCTGGGATATGCCGATGGCCTACGGCGAGGTGTTTATTCCGCAGGTGGCCCAAGGCCTCATGATCCGGTTCGGACGATACATCTCGATCCCGGACATCGAAGCCCAACTCGCGCCGAACAATTACATGTCGTCACACTCGATGACTTACACCTTCGACAACTACACCAACACCGGTATCGAGCTTACCCTGGCGGCGACCAAGAACTGGACGATCCAGGCCGGCATCACGGTCGGCACCGAGGCGATGCCCTGGCATGTCGGCGCAACGATCGCCAATCCGTTCCCGAACCCGCTGTTCCCCGGAACCACCATGAAGCAGGATCCGGGCGCGCAGCCGAGCGGTACGTTCGGCGTGCGCTACACCACCGACAGCGGCAATGACGACATCAACTTCGTGGCCGATGGCATCAACAACGGCACCTGGGGTTACAACAACCTGCAATGGTACGGCATGACGTACTATCACAAGTTCAACGACCAGTGGCACATCTCGTTCGAATCCTACAACGAGCACCAGAGCAACGTGCCCAATGCGCTCAATTCGGTGGCTCTGGCCGCGGTCGCCAACGGCGGCACGCCGTTCTCGCCGCAATATATGCCGGCCAATGCTCCGGGCCTCGCAGTCTGCAAAACTGCGGCCGTGTTGTCCTGTACCGCGACGTACCAGACCTTCCTGACCTACGTGAACTACAAGATCACGCCGCTCGACAACATCTCGTACCGCATAGAATACGTGAACGACGAGGAGGGCCAGCGCACCGGCACCAAGACGGCCTATCTAGAGACAGGCATCGGCTGGCAGCACTGGTTCTCGCCGCAGATCGAGATCCGGCCCGAGGTTTCCTACTACAGGTCGCTGAACGCGTTCGCATTCAACGGCAATTCGAACTTCGGCATCTTGCCCAACAAGAACTTCGCCATCATCGCGCTCTCGGACATCATCATTCATTTCTAATGCGCGGAAAGGTCATGGCGGCCTTAAGTCGTCGGACATTTCGTCAGAACAATTCGACAGGGGTTAACAATGAAGCGAATTCTTTTCACCACCGTCTCTCTCGGTGTGCTGGGTCTGCTGTCACCGGCTCTCGGCGCCGATTTGCCCACCTATTCGAAGGCTCCGTCTATCGCGGCACCGGTCTATGACTGGAACGGATTCTACTTCGGCGGGTTCGGCGGAGGCGGCTACGGCAACCATAACGTCAACAACGCGCTGGGTAATACCGGGTTTGCGCCCTTCACCGCGAATTACACCTCCGTCGGAGGCGTGGCCGGCGGCGAGGCGGGTTACAACTGGCAAAGCGGCAGCTACATGGTCGGTATTGAGGGCGATATGTACTGGTCGGGCATCAAGGGCAACGATGCAAATCAGATTGCCGCGGGTGCCTTTCCCATCGCCGCGGTCGACGCCGACAGTCTGCGTTGGGGCGGCTCGGTTCGCGCGCGCGTCGGTTACACCATCGATCGTTGGATGTTCTTCTTCACCGGCGGCTACGCCTTCGGCGATATCGATCATACCAATACGCTCGCCGGTTTCCCGGTCGACAAGTTCACGGTCCATGCCAACGGCCTGACCGGCGGTGGCGGTATCGCCTACGCGCTGACCAACAACGTGATCGGCAAGTTCGAATACCGCTACACCAACTTCAATGGCTACAACCACCCGCTCCCGACGAACGGCGTGCTCCCCTACACCACCGAGACCACCTATTCGGTCGTGACGCTCGGCCTGGATTTCAAATTCGGAGGTCCTGTCGTCGCGAAATACTGAAGCTTCGCCTGAATCGATCGACCGCATCGCCGATGTGGTCGGTCCAGCAAGTGGACGCAGATTGGAGAATGATATGACCTATGTGAATGCTGGAGATGCGCGGATGGGTTTAGTGGGTCTGGCTGTCACGGTGGCTTTGACCGCCGGGTTCAGCGGCGACGCCGCTGCCAAGCACAGGAGTCATGTCGCGCTCAATGCGCATGGACAGAATATCCAGACGGCTTCGGTTCAGGAGACCGCCAGGCCTGTCAGCATGCGCTATTACGGCGGCCCGAAATCTCCGATGTGGCCGGGCCAGTAGGTGATCGCGGGTTGGGTGGCTGATGTGACCCAGGTGACCACTGATGTGACCACCAGAAGGACGCGGATCGGGTTTTCCGTTCTGGCTGCGATCATCCTGACCGCCGGTATCTGTGGCGATGCTGTCGCAAAGACCGGCAAGGGGCGTCTGCACGTGCGTCATTTGGCAGCTCAAAACTTGGCAGCCCAAAACCTGCCAGCTGAAGGTCACGGAGGAGAACCTGCAAAGAGCGAGCAGGTGCGGCTTGGACCGATGCGTTACTACGGTGGTCCGAAATCTCCGATGTGGCGTGGTCCGGTAGAAAACTAGGCGCGCTCACAGGGCGCCAGGGCCACTCGATTTTTTTAACCTTGGGGAAGACACGCCGCTTTGGCAGGGCGCGAGAGCGCGTGAAGGCGCATGGAACGAGAGCTTCGGACAAGATGATGAAAAGAGTTCTTCTGGCGGGCGTTTCTTTGGCGGCGATGGGTCTGATCAACGTCAGCAGCGCACATGCAGCTGACGCTTCGCTGCCGGCCAAAGTGCCGGGATGCCGCGGCGTCGTCGATCCCTACAAGAATTATGCATGCCTTGAGCCCTATCTCGGTACCACCTTCATGGAGCGCCTCGTCAACTACTACAGGCTGGAGTGGGGACACGAGGCTGCGCCGGCAGATCCGAAAGCGCCTCCGGGGAGCCGTGCGGATTGGCCGCCGACCCCGCAAAGCATTCCGCCGATGCCGTTTACGGAGTGGCCCTATGGCGGCACCACCAATCTTGGCGTGACGCGGGCGAGCTCGGTCGACAGCCCGCTGATGGCGGCACTGGGGAATACCTCTTCCGGCCAGTGGATGAACGACAACCACATCCAGGTCTACGGCTGGATCGATCCCGGCGGCAACCTCTCCACCAGCACCGTGCGCGGCGGCAACGCGCCGGCGGCCTACAGCTATAATCCGAACAACGTGCAGCTCGATCAGGCGGTGATCTATTTCGAGCGGCTTCCGGACACGGTTCAGAAGGATCACATCGACTGGGGTTTCCGGGTCGCGCCGATCTACGGCGAGAACTATCGCTATACGACCGCGTACGGCCTGTTCAGCAGCCAGCTCCTGAACCAGAACCTGAACAATGGCTTCGACATCCCGATGGCTTACGGCGAGGTGTTCATTCCGCAGGTGCTGGAAGGGCTCCTGATCCGGGTTGGACGCTACATCTCAATTCCTGACATCGAGGCGCAGCTGGCGCCGAACAATTACATGTACTCGCACTCGATGACCTACACCTACGACAACTACACCAACACCGGCGTCGAATTTACCATGGCCGCGACCAAGAACTGGATATTCCAGCTCGGCATTACGTCTGGAACCGAGACGTTCCCCTGGCACGTCGGCACCAAGATCGCCAACCCGGATCCGAACCCGCTGTTTCCCGGCACCACCATGCTGAAGGATCCGGGTGCGCAGCCGAGCGTTACGCTCGGCGTGCGCTGGTCGAGCGACACCGGCAATGACGACTTCAACATCGTCTCGAACGCTATCAACAACGGCACCTGGGGTTACAACAACCTGCAATGGTATGGCTTGACCTACTACCACAAGTTCAACGACCAGTGGCATATCTCGTTCGAAACCTACAATGAGCACCAGAACAACGTCGCCAACCTGAACAACCCGGTCGCGGTTGCGGCCATCGCCAATGGCGGCACGCCGTTCTCGCCGCAATACATGCCGTTCAACGCCCCCGGCGGCGCGTACTGCAGCACCGCGACGGCGATCAGCTGCACCGCATCGTTTCAGACCTTCCTGGCCTATCTGAACTACAAGGTGACGCCGCTCGACAACATCTCGTATCGCGCGGAATTCGTGAACGACGCGCAGGGCCAGCGCACCGGCACCAAGACGCGCTACGTCGAGACCGGTATCGGCTGGCAGCACTGGTTCTCGCCCCAGATCGAGATGCGGCCCGAGGTTTCCTATTACAGGTCGCTGGATGCGGATGCCTTCAACGGCAATTCGAACCTCGGCATCGCGCCCAACAAGAACTTCGCCATCATCGGCGCGGCGGACATGATCATCCACTTCTGAGGCGTGAAATTCAAAGGCTGCGCAAGCCGCCGGATGCCCCTCAGAAGGTTTTCATCGCAGGGAACCTTCGAAGGGTGTTCTTGTCACATTCCGGCCCTGGAATGCCTCGGATCCGGTTTGAAAGATGTCGAACGGATTCGCCATAGGCTGTTCCGGAGACAAAATGACGCTGATTCCAGTGGGGCGCGCAGCAGAATTTCTTCAAAGGCAAGGTCAATGTGTGTAACTGCGTTTGCCCATAACTTCCGCTTTCCTTCGCCCATCATGAGGGCAAAAGAAAAATCTCTGGGCAATCCAAAGATTTTCCCGGATTCGACTATTTTTATTATATGAATCAACGTGAAAACAATTGTTCCGATCGAACACAGCGTAAGGTTAGTGTAAGCGCAATGCTGTAACGCAATATAAATGGTTGCTTGGCTGACGACGTTGGGGATCTAGAGTGAGTGCTATCGGAAACACGTCGAGACGCTCTCGAGTGATGTTTTTCGCGTTAATCGCGATCGGCGGAGCCGCGTTGTTTTGGGGCAGGGGTTTTATTGGGCTTGCCGATGGCCAGTCCGGCCGAAAAGAGCAAATCGCCACTGCCGAATCCAGCCCGTCCGGACCCGACAAAACCGCCGACACGCAATCCGTCGACTTGTCGGAAAAGCAGGCTGGCACGCTCAAGATCAATCCGGTCGGGTCGCGTGATTTCGCGCTCTTGAAGACCGCCGTTGGCACGATCGATTTCAACGAGAATTTGCTGGTCCAGGTATTCTCGCAGTATCCCGGGAAAATCCTGAAGGCGAATTTCAACATTGGGGACGATGTCAAATCCGGCGACATCCTGTTCACGATCGACAGTCCCGATCTGCTGCAGGCGGAATCAACCCTGCTGGCGGCGGCCGGCGTGCTCGAATTGCAGAAGCGTACCTTGACGCGTGCGACCAATCTGTTGAAGGCCGGTGGCAGCGCGCAGAAGGATGTCGACCAGGCGACCTCGGATGAACAGACCGCCGAAGGCAACTTCAAGGCCGCGCGGGATTCGGTCCGCATCTTCGGCAAGACCGATGCCGAGATCGATCAGGTCGTCGAAATGCGCAAGGTCGATTCCACGCTGCTGGTCCCCAGCCCGATCTCCGGAAGGGTCGTGGCACGCAGCGCCGCGCCCGGATTCCTGACCCAGCCGGGCAATACGCCGGCGCCGTATTCGGTCGCGGATTTGTCGACGATGTGGATGCTGGCGAACGTCATTGAGACGGATGCGCCGGCTTACAAGGTCGGTCAGGACGTCGAGGTCAGGGTGCCGGCCTATCCCAACACGGTCTTCAAGGGGCGGGTGACGACGGTGGGTTCGATGATTGACCCGAACACCCACCGACAGCTTGTCCGCTCCGAAATCGATGATCCCCAGCATCTGCTCCGCTCCGGAATGTTCGCCAGTTTTGTCATTCGGGTCGGAGACCCTGCGCATTCGCTTGCGGTGCCGGCCGAGGGCGTGGTCAGGGAAGGTGACGGGACGATGACGGTGTGGGTCACCAGCGACAGTCGCCATTTCATCAAGCGAACCGTCAAGATCGGCCTGCAGCAGGATGGCTGGGACCAGATCCTGGAGGGTCTTTCGCCTGGAGAAACCGTCGTCACCGACGGCGCGGTATTTCTGAGCAACAAGCTGTTGATGGGCGATGCCGGTTAACCGGCTCAGGGCTCGTTTAACCCAAAGACACACTGCGGGGTCACTTGATAAAGTCTCTACTTGAGTTCGGTCTGACGCGCAGTGCGATCATTGTCCTGGGTCTTGTGGTGTTTTGCGCAGCCGGGCTTGTTGCGTTTTCGCGACTGAACATCGAAGCCTATCCCAATCCCGCTCCGGTCATTCTGGAAATCACCGCGCAGGCGGCGGGCCTGTCTGCCGAGGAGATGGAGAAGTACTATACAATTCCCATGGAAGTGGGACTTTATCCGACGCCAGGCGTCGTCAATATCCGCTCGACTTCATTCTACGGCCTGTCGTTCGTCCGGGTTACCTTCAGATACGGGACCGACTTCTACTTCGCGCTGGCGCAAGCCTCGGTCAGCCTGCAGCAAAACGTCAACCTGCCGGGCAACCAGGTTCCCCAGATTCAGCAGTCCAGCCTGGTCGGCGAAATCTACCGCTACCAGCTCGTCGGTCCCCCGCATTTTGGCCTGACCAATCTGCGGACGCTGCAGGATTACGTCGTCGCCCGTCGTTTCCTGACCATCCCCGGCGTGGTGCAGATCAACGCATGGGGCGGCACCACCAAGCAGTTCAACGTCGATGCCGACCTCGGAAAACTCGAAGCCTACAATGTTTCGATCCCGCAACTGATTACCGCGCTCGGCAACGCCAACATCAATGTCGGCGGCCGCGAAATCACGATCGGGCAACAGTCGGTCAATATCCGCGGGGTCGGACTGGTCGACAGCGGCGGCGCCGACGACGTCACCAAGGGTTACAAGGTCCAGGATATCGAGAATATCGTTCTGAGCCAGTCGAATGGTCTTCCGATCCAGGTGAAGGACGTCGCAAGCGTTTCCGTCGGCTATGTGCCGCGTCTTGGAATCGGGGGCAGGGATCACGAAGACGATGTTGCCACCGCGATCGTGGTGATGGGGCGGACCCAGCACACCAATGACATCATCCCGCGGGTTCAGGACGAGGTCGAAAAGCTCAATACCGACGGAAGCCTGCCGGCCGGGGTCAAGATCATTCCCTATTACGATCGCAGCACGCTGGTCGGGGTCACCACGCATACGGTGCTGCACAACCTCATTTTCGGTTGTCTGCTGGTGTTCTTTATTCAGTGGGTGTTTCTGGGCGATCTGCGCAGCGCCATCATCGTCAGCGCCAACATACCGTTCGCCTTGTTCTTCGCCATCATTATCCTTGTCATCCAGGGTGAAGACGCGAACCTGCTGTCACTCGGCGCGGTCGACTTCGGCATCATCGTCGATTCCGCCGTGATCATGATGGAAAATATCTACCGGAATTTCCAGTCCAATACCGAGCACCGCCAGACCCTGCTTCAGCATCTTTCCGAGGGCTATTGGGGTTCTGATCCGACATCGGCGCATGCCCCTGGCGGCGCAGGCAAGATGTGGACCGAGCGCCTGCGCATCATCTTTGTCAGTGCGCTGCAGGTCGACAAGGCGGTGTTCTTTACGGCGGCGATCACGGTCACGGCGTTCGTGCCGCTGTTCACGATGCAGGGGGTCGAGGGCCAGATCTTCGGGCCGATGGCGCGGACCTACGGCTACGCGCTGGCCGGAGCGCTGCTGGCCACCTTCACGGTGACGCCGGTGCTGGCGGCGCTGTTGCTGCCCAAGCACATCGAGGAAACCGAAACCATTATCGTGCGCGCGCTGCGCAGGAGTTACACGCCGGTGCTGCGCTGGGCGCTCGGCAATCTCACGGTCGCCGTGATTGTCGGGGCCGTCTTCCTTGGCGTTAGTTTCCTTGCGGCATCAAGGCTCGGCAGCGAATTCCTGCCGGCGCTGGAGGAGGGTAATTTCTGGATCAGGGCGGCGATGCCGTCGACGATGTCGCTCGATGCAGGCACGGTCGCCGCGGGGAAAATGCGCGAGATCCTGCTGCGGCACCCGGAGGTTATCACGGTGGTGTCGCAGCATGGACGTCCCGACAACGGCAGCGATGCTTCGCCGTTCTCCAACGTCGAGCTGTTTGCACCGCTCAAGCCGTTCGACGAGTGGCCGGCGAACCTGACCAAGGAAAAGCTGACCGAAGAACTGCAAAAGGAGTTCGAGGAAGAATTGCCCGGGATCGGGTTCAATTTCTCGCAATATATCCAGGACAATGTCGAGGAAGCGCTGTCGGGTGTGAAGGGCGCCAATTCGGTCAAGATTATCGGACCGAACCTGCAGACGCTGGAGTCGCTAGCGACCGATGTCATGGCCGAGATGGGGAAGATCCGCGGTGTGGCCGACCTTGGAATATTCCACCTGCTGGGACAACCCAATCTCAATATCAAGGTCGATCGCGACAAGGCCGCCCGCTACGGTCTCAATACCGGCGACGTCAACACCGTGGTTCAGGCGGCGCTCGGCGGCACCACCGCGACCACCGTTCTGGAGGGCGACAGGCAGTTCAACCTGGCCGTCAGGCTCGATGCCAAATACCGCAGCAGCATCGACGCCATCAAGACGGTCAAGGTCGCCTATCAAACGCCATCGGGTACCAACGGCTACGTTCCGCTCAGCGAGCTTGCGGATATCACGCTCGACACCGGCGCGTCGTTCATCTATCGCGAGCGCAGCCAGCGCTTCGTTCCGATCAAGTTCAGCGTCCGCGGCCGCGATCTCGGCGGCACCGTCGCGGAGGCGCAGGAGCGGGTCGCCAAGGCCATCAAGCTGCCGAACGGGTATCGGATCATTTGGGCCGGCGAATTCGACAGTCTGCAGGCCGCCAAGCAGCGGCTGGTCATCGTTGTTCCGATCACGCTGCTGCTGATCCTTGTTCTCTTGTACGGCCTGTTCAATTCACTGCGCGACAGTCTGCTGTCGGTTGCCGGTATTCCCTTCGCGATTGGCGGCGGGCTGATCGCGCTTTATTTCGCCGGGCTCGAATTCAGCGTTTCCGCGGCGATCGGCTTCATTTCGCTGTTCGGCGTCGCCGTGATGGACGGCATTCTCAACATCACCTATTTCCGCGAACTCCGGGCGCAGGGAATGGACATCGCCGAGGCGGTATTCCATGGTGCCGAGCAACGGATGCGGCCGATGCTGATGACGGCGCTGTCGGCGGGCGTCGGGCTGTTTCCGGCTGCGATTTCTCACGGCATCGGCAGCCAGGTGCAGCGTCCCCTGGCCACGGTTGTCGTCGGCGGCATGTTCATTGGCCCGCTGCTGTTGCTTATTGTGGCGCCCGCGCTTCGAAAGATATTTCTCTCGAGGGACAAGGGAGAAGACACCGCGAGCGAGACTGAAGGCGAAGGCGCTGTGGCCGTCGAAGGTAATCCGGATGGTTAGTTGGAAGCCGCATCAGCATCTGCACGATCGCAAGCGCCGTGTCCTCGCCGGCACCGCCGTGCTGGCCCTGCTGTCAATGGCCGTTTCGGGCTGCGCGGTGGGACCGAACTTCCAGCCCGCTGCGAAGCCGGAGGTCGACGGTTATGTGCGCGGGAAGCTGGCATCGCCGAATGCCGGTGACGGTCCGCCGCGTGTCGCCGGTCAGCACTTTGTCTCCGGCGCCGACGTTTCCGCGCGCTGGTGGGGGGCATTCAAATCCCCGCTGCTCAATGAGCTTGTCAGACAGTCGGTCGACCATAATCCGAATTTGCAGGCCGCCGAGGCCGCGATCAGGGTTGCGCAATACAATGCCCTGGCCCAGCGCGGACTGTTCTTTCCGCAAGTCTCCGGCAATACCACGGGCCAACAATTCCTGGTTTCCAACCCCCAGCAGGTGCCGCCCGTTCCGTTACCGGCCCAGCAGACCGAGTTCTCGCTCGCGACCAACCAGCTGACAATATCATTCGTGCCGGACATCTGGGGCGGCAATTTTCGGGCCGTCGAGAATCTGGATGCCACGACCGAGCAGCAATTGTTCCAGCTCGAGGCTGCCTATCTGACGCTGACCAGCAATGTCGTGACCGCGGCGATACAGGAAGCGTCGCTGCGCGGACAGATTGCCGCGACCCAGCGCATCATTGCGATCGAGCGCAATCTGCTCGATATTCTCAAGCGTCAGCTCAGTTTCGGCCAGGCGGCCCAGGCCGATGTGCTGGCGCAGGACGCGGCGCTCGCCCAGGCGGAAGAACTGCTGCCGCCGCTTGAAAAGCAGCTTGACCAGCAGCGCGATCTGCTGACGGCCCTGGCCGGACAATATGCCGCCAACGAGATTTCGCAGAAGTTCGATCTCGCGCATCTCAAATTGCCGACCAATCTGCCGATCAGCCTGCCGGGCAAGCTGGTGGATCAGCGGCCCGACGTAAGGGCGGCGGAAGCCAACATGCATTCGGCCAGCGCGCTGGTAGGCGTCGCAATCGCGGCCCGTCTGCCGAATATCGTGCTCTCGGCCAACGGCGGATCGGCGGCACCCAATTATGCGCAAGTCTTCGCGTCCGGCGCCGGATTCTACACCCTGACGGCGAGCGCCACCGCGCCGATCTTCGATGGTTTAACGCTCTATCACAAGCAGAAGGCGGCGGAGGCCGCGCTCGAACAGGCCGAAGCCCTGTATCGCGCCGCCGTCATCACCGCATTCCAGAACGTCGCGGATGCCTTGCGGGCGCTGCAATCGGATGCACGTGCCTTGAAGGCGGCGCTGCGGGCCGAGGTTGCCGCCAAGGCCAGCCTCGACATCGTCCAGCAGCAATTGAACGCGGGTCAGGTCAACCAGCTCGCCGTTCTCAACGCGCAGCAGACTTATCTGACCGCGGCCGTGGTTCGCGTGCAAACCGAAGCCAATCGTCTGTCCGATACCGCTGCGTTATTCATGGCGCTTGGCGGCAACTGGCCGGCCAACTGCACCGTGCCGGACTGGCGCCAATGCGCGATGGGCGATCCGCCCGAGGTGATCGTGTCCGCGGACGCCAAATAGCGCCGCGGCAGCGGCGCTGGCGCTACCCGATCGAAACATCTTCAAATCGGGATTGCAGCCGATAGCCGACCCCCGACTCGGTGACGAGCAGCCGCGGGTGGTTCGGATCGGCCTCGATGATCTGCCTGAGATCGCGCACCAGAATCCGCAGATACTGGATGTTCTTGCGCACGTTGCCGGTCCAGATCTCCTCGAGCAATTTGTCGTGCGTGACCACCAGGCCGACATGGGTCGCAAGCACATGCAGCAGACGGTACTGCTTGCGGGTCAATTTGATCTGGGCGTTGTTCAAAAGCACGGTCCGGTTGACCAGATCGATCGACAGCGGACCGGCGGTGACCACGGGATTTTCGTCGGCGCTCTTGAAATAGCGTCGCAGCGCGGCGTGGCTGCGCGCGATCAGTTCGGCGATGCCGAACGGCTTGACCACGTAGTCGTCGGCGCCCAGTTCGAGCAGGCGGACTTTTTCCTCCTCGTTGGCTTCGACCGAAAGCACGATGATCGGGACATTGGACCATGACCGGATCAGTTCGAGCACTTCCGAGCCGCGACGGTCGGGCAAAGCCAGATCCAGAATAATCAGATCCGGCGCGTTGAATGTTGCCGTTCTCAGTCCTTCGGCGGCGTTTTCAGCCTCCTGCACCGTAAAGCCGCCGTGCAGTTCGAAGCCGGCGCGCAGGAAGCGCCGTATCTTGGGTTCGTCATCGATCAGCAGCACAAGGTTGGTGGATTTACTCATTGGCCGCGCCCGCCGATTCATCATCCTCGATCTCAGCCGCGGGCAGGGCGATGGAGACCGTGGTCCCCTGTCCCTGTCCCCGGCTCACAATATCGATCGTGCCGCCGTTTGCCTTGACAAAGGTCGAGGCGATCCAGAAGCCGAGACCGGATCCCGGGATGGTGGCGTCGTGGCGCTGGCTCCGGAACGACCGCAGCCCAAGTTGCTGGCGTTCGTCCGGCGTTATGCCGACGCCCTGATCGGTAATCGACACCACGACGCGTCCTTGTTCCGCCCGCGTGCGGATCGAAATCGTCGAACCCGAAGGCGAATATTTGGCGGCATTCTCCAGAATCTGCCCGTAGGCTTCCTCCACCAGCGCGGAATCCACGTTGATCAGCGGCAATTCGTCGGCAAAGCCGATCTCGATCGTGTGTGCCGCCAACTGCCGCGTTCTTCGCCTGACGGCCGCGTTGATGACGTCCCTTGGATCGGCGCATTCGATATGGGGCCGCACGTCGCTCGCGCTCACGCGCGTCGCGTTGAGCAGGTTGCCGATGAAGCCGTCGAGCCGTTCCGCCTCAAAGGTGACAGCCTCGACCAGGGAATGCGCCCGCTCCTCATTGCGGACCGCAGGCATCGTCTCCAGAACGCTGGCCGACCCCCGGATCGCCGCCAGCGGCGAACGCAGTTCGTGCGACAGGTCGCCGTAGAATGCGTCGCGCAGCAGTTGATCCTTCAGACGAAGCGCGGCTTCCTCCATCGCCCCGCCGATATCGAGACGTTGAAGCGTCAGGGACGCTTCCGCCAGGATAGCCTCGACATGGCGCGTCCTGGCGTCGACCGCGGCGCGCGAGTCGCTGCCGATGTTGACGGCGATGACGCCGCGCGTCGCGTCTTCCGAGGACACCGCGCGGAGCAGCCAGACGCTTTTTGTCGACTCGTCCGTGATGGTGTCGGCACGAAGGCCGGTTTTGTCCATCATGGCGGCGGCGCTCCGACGGACCGCCTCGGGAACGGCGCCGATCGGCCCGGGCTGGAAATTCTCGTCGAGGGTCGCGAAGAAAAACGCCGTGTGCCGTCCGAGCGTGCCGGAAAGATAATTCTGAATGGCGGCGATCAGGTCCGACACCGTGAAGCAGGCCGCCAGTCGCCGCGAGAATTCATAGAGGTGCTGAATTTCGTGTTCGCGCTGGCGCAGTGTTTCGGTTTCCTGCCGCAACCGGGAAGCCAGGTCGCTGCTGATGAGGGCGACAAACAAAAACAGAAACAGATCGATGATGGTCTGCGGATCGTCGAGCCTGAAACTGTAAAACGGGGGAAAGAAAAAGAAATCCGCGGCGGCGGCCCCGCCGATCGCGGCGGCGATGGCCGGCAAGGTGCCCCACCGCGTCGCGGCGATGATCACAGGTATCAGATAGACGATTGGAACGAGGTTGGCCGGAAAGAACCGGTCGATCAGAAGAAGTCCGCCGGTCGCCAGTCCCACGCACAGCAGCGACATCGTCAGTGGCAACGCATTCGTCAGCAGGAAGCGATGCCAGGGGAGCTCTTCGTTCAGCTGCGGGGCATTGCCAGTTCCGATTCCGGCGAAATGGGATTGCAAGGATTTGCTTTCGTGGCCAAAGGCATCAGACGACCGTTACCGCGGCACGTCACGATCCCGGTGAAATCAGGCTGCCGGCACCTTTGAAAAAGACATAGAACGGCAGCGCGGGATCAGCATGCGCAAGCTGCGACCCCATGAAAGAACGGCGTTCCATTTTCTAAAATCAAAATTGCCATGTGCCGCTGACAAACCAGCAGGCCCAATGAACCTGCGTCATCTTTTCATAAGAAATCAATGTCGTTCTGCGGCGGAAGAAATATAAATAAAAGTGCTATCGCGGCGAACCATGGAGGCCGTCGCAATCGGCTTTACCGCCCGATGTTGAGCCGCCGGCAGAACGCCCTGAGAGCCCGCGGGCATGCCGTTCGATAGCGTTCGGCGCTATATCGCCGATGCTGACGCCACCGGAGCATCGGCGTAATGGAGGGCGTTTTTCTCGCCGGCCAGTTCCGGCTTCGGCGCCTGATACGATTCTGCGTCGCCCGCCTGACGGTCAGCGGGCGGAATCAGGGTCGCGATGGCGGCTGTGCTCAGATATTTCGGCGGATACAGATAGAAGTCCATCAACGGCATCTGCGGGCTGCGCGAATTTCGCCGCAGGATCACCTGCGCCCTC